>CAZTBH010000003.1:17721-155402 GCA_964611845.1 uncultured Neisseria sp. | reverse complement strand
ATTAAATCATAAGGTTATTACCGATACAACATATCTTTTTACTCACATTTTTAAAGTAATTGTCTAGCCTATTAACTATATAATTGGCTATAAACATTAAATTTATTGAATTAGATATATATGGTGGTACGTAGTGAACCGAAAGTTTGTCCATTGGAGATAGTACAAATCATAAAGAGTATTTCGGCGCGTGAATTTTTTAGGTTATTTTCGAAAACAAACAGGAAATATTTTTGAGGTGGTGAATTATGAGCTAAAAACTATTTCGTTGAAATCCTTGATAATGCTGATGAAGATGCAATAGTACTATATGTGAAAAATCAACTTAAAGAAATGAATAAAGTTGAGGAATTAAGTAGCCAGTTAGAACGATGATAAAAAACTCGGTAACCTGTTACCGAGTTTTTTATCCACAATCATCTAATCTGCAATTAATGATAATTTACAGGCAAAGATGCCCAATATATAGAACCCAGATTAAATCACACCAATCGCTTTAAGAAACTTGATTCCCTGCTTATAGCCATCATCAATCAATAATTTAATA
The DNA here is from genome assembly GCA_964611845.1 of uncultured Neisseria sp. Lineage (GTDB taxonomy): Bacteria > Pseudomonadota > Gammaproteobacteria > Burkholderiales > UBA11063 > Aquella. The sequence goes on along the minus strand of CAZTBH010000003.1, from coordinate 154,855 downwards.
TGCGCAGGGTCACGATCCAGCTTGCTGGCAAAATTCATAGATTTTTGTAATTCAGATGACATTTCAATCATCGGAATATGGTACGGCTTATCCGGATCATCTGGGAAAGCTTTAGGTATTCTTATTTCGTGAGTAATTCCATTAGATGCCATATGATTTTTATCATAAGCACCCAGCTCAAACAAGAGATTCAAAAATTCAATCTGACCAAGATTTTGGAATAAGGAAACATTTCCTTCCAACTGATTACGCCTATCAGCAATTTCAGAAATTTCTGTTGGGATATGATCACATGCCGTAGGGTTAATTTTAATTACCCAGATTTCATCAGGTCTGAATGATCCAATAATTGGAGCTTTAAGTAATGCATCGATAGGTGGATTGTCTGAAAACAAGCCATCCCAATAAGCGTTCTTACCAATTTCAACAGCAGGAAAAATATCTGGTATACATGCTGAAGCCATTAGATGTTCTGGCTGAATAACTTCGTTATAAGATGAAAACTTAGTCAAACGTCCACTTAAAATATTACATGCCCCAAGCACCAATACAGGAGCCTTACCTTTAAACTCTTCCATTTTACCGAAATCGGCATGCATAGTTAAAAGTGTTTTCAGATCGCTAAATTCAGGTCTTAAACCAGCCGTAGCTGCTTTAGCAATAGTCTTGGATAACTTCGAACTGGGACTATGGTTAAATGCAGGTATCATACCTTTGTTTACTGCATTAACCCAAGCAATCATTAAATGATTAATAAACTGCTCTTTGGTAGTCGTAGCACTATTATTTTCCCAAAACTCAATTAAGTCTTCACAATGATCATAGCCAAGATGTAGCGCCAACCACGCAAAGAAAGCACATATTCCGCCACCTGAAGTTCCACTCAGGCTAACAATTTCATACTTTTCCTGAACTTTATGCTCAAAAAATGCTTTAAAGACACCTGCAGTAAATGCAGTTTGGCTACCGCCTCCTTGACAAGCAATGGCTATTTTAGTTTTCATATTTTTCTCTCTTCTCCTATTAATAAGGCTGGCACTATTGCAAAAATTATCTTATATTTTAAGTTTGTCCAAGCTAAACTAATTAAATTACCAACCGAGCGACAATTTCACCTTTTAATACGGTATTATCAATGATTTCTTGTACATCGTTGTCGTCGACATAGCTATACCAAATTCCCTCGGGATAAACTACACAAACGGGTCCTAGTGTACAACGTCCGAGGCAACCAGATTTACTGGCACGATACTTACCCTCTCCCCATTGATCAAGTGACTGTAAATACATTTTGGCAAAACTGAAGCCAGCTTCACCACTGATATAACCGCAACCATTACCATCAGCTTTTTTATTAGTACAAAAAAATATATGTCGCTTAAAAAACATCATCATTCCTTATTAAAGATTGTACAACCACGAATCAAATTTATGTTCTGGGAAAATATTTTCTTCATACCCAACATTTACTAAATATAGCCCGTCTGGCATAAAAGTTGGTGGCGCAAGCTTACGATCTTTATGATTTAAGAGGTCATTAAATTGTGCCATATTGATACGTTTATTACCTACATAAATGAGCGCACCAACCATATTGCGCACCATATGATATAAGAATGCATTAGCAGTAAACTCAAAGCGCACCATATCACCACGACGCTCTAGCCGTGCTTTATGCATCGTACGAACTGCATTCCGTGCTTGGCAATCCGAAGCACGAAATGAACTAAAATCATGCACACCAAGCAGCGACTTTACCGCTTCTTGCATTAGCTCAATATCTAAACCATGAGGGTAATGACCAACTAAGTTATCTAAAAGCGCAGAGTGAGTAGCGCACATTGACAAATAATAGTGATATTCGCGTTTTCGTGCTGAAAATCTTGCATCAAATTTATCTTCCACTATAGTTGCCTGTTTAACCCTAATTGCGTGTGGCAATTTAGAATTAACGGCAGTCACCCAACCATGAAGCTTACGTTTGGCATTAGTATCAAAATGAACTACCTGCCCCAATGCATGAACACCACTATCAGTACGACCTGCAGTAATAGTATTGATTTCCTCATCGGCAAAATCACTTAAAGCAGCTTCTAGTGATGATTGAATGGTAGGAACGCCATACTGAGTCTGCCAACCATTATAACTACTTCCGTTATACTCAACCAATAACGCGTATCTAACCATCTAAACCCAAATCCATTAATAACTGATTAACTTGAGTTTTGAATTTATCTGGTAACGCCATATTCTGTTTCATTTCTAATAAAAGCTCGCGAGCTTTCTGATGCTCGTCAATGTGATAATACATGCGCGATAAATTTATCTTTTCTTCGAACTCAACATCATTAGGATCAAGTGGGTCTGGAGGAAGAAACTCACTGCCGCTAGTTAAGGTATGTTCAAAATCAGAGGTAACATTTTCTAGTGAATTTGCAGTTAACCCTGAGCCACCAAAGTCCATAACTCGTTCAGCATCAAAATCAATTGACTCAATTACATCCTCAGTCGGTGTTGGTTGTAAAATAGTGCTACTGTTAAAATCTAAGGAGCGGTTAACATCTTCTTCATCTAATAACGGCTGAGTAACAAACAAATTGTCAGTATGAGAAGGTGTAGCCTTAATCTGAGTATAATCCATTTGGTGATCAGTATCTTCTTTATTATCCACCGTAAAAATATCAATTAATGGTTGTTGCTCCATTTCAAATGATAAGGTATCTATCTTATTATCCACAACATTAATACCACTGTCAACTTCGTGCGTTGAAACTGGCTCTGATTCTGGTACGGATTCAGTCACTGAATCAGATAACGTATTTAGAGATACATAGTTATATCGAGTACATATTTCAGCTAAAGACTTACGCAATGGATCATCTGACGCCAGATTACTATTAAGATTATCATAAATAGCATTCGCTTTAACCATTTGTTTCCCTGATAGGTGTAACTCAAACAATTTAAGTCGAATATCATCACGCCCATCATCAAAAGTTAAAATTTGCTCAAGAGTATGAATCAATTCATCATCGACATCAGGAGTGATTTCTTCGGGTGCCGCAACAATGGACTCCGTGGCAACAGGTTGTATCATATCCAGATCAGGCAATGTTTCCGCGACTGGAGGCTCGTGAGCAACTGATATGGGGTTTCCCGATGATGATTCTGGTGTTTGTAAATGCGCTGGAACAATATTATCTATCGTAAAGTGACTGTCGTCTAATGCTGCAATATTAGCTTCATCAACTGGATCAATGTATTGGGGGTTAGAAAACTGTAATGGAATTATATTATCTGCCATTTGCCGTGTTTTTCTAGCCCGCGCGCGAAAAACTAAAATTAGCCCAAGACTAAAGAACACACCCAAGATATAGTATTTATAATCAAATAACATATCCAAAATCGAATTATCAGGCTTAGATGCTGGTTCAACAACTGCAAAATTTTGCTTCATTTTGATTAATGCAGATTCTTGGTTAATTCTAGCTTGCAACATAGGATTAATATCGCTAAACAGACTTGGTGAATCAACTTCTAAATTAGGATCAAACTTGGCAGCTATCTGTGTCAGTAATGCAATTTTTTGTGGATTGGTTAATTGAGTATTCAGCAGATAATCATCTGCAGCATCACTGGAAATTAACGCAACATCTTTAGCTTCTGGTAAGAATATTTCTGCACCTGATTCATATAAATAACTGAGTGGACGTAAGTCACGATAATTTTCCATGCCTAAGGCAATAATAATCTGGTTAATACTTAAATCTGCTTTAGGATATAAGGCTTGCTCAAATTTGGCAACACTGTAAATAGTATCATTCTTAACTGTAGTATAACTAAATGAACTTTGATTAAACTGTTTCAGATGTTGTCGCACATAGTTACTATTAAAATCAGCAGTATAGGAAACAGATTGTGCTGTCGCTTGAATTTTAGTGGAACTTTTATATTTTACTAGGGGTATCGGTTTAATTGATGGGTGATAGGATGTATTATCGTTACGCGCTATAATTACCCTATTGGCTTTATTTGGCTCAGAGTTAATTACCCCTGGATTATCTGCCGAATACTCCAAGGGGTCAAGTAAAATGGTATATTGACGATAAAAATCATTATTATTTACTTTATAATGCAAGACAAAACTTAAAACGGGTGACTTAATTGGACGTGAGGAAGATAGTTTAATAACATTTCCTCTATTGGTTTTCACGACCGTAAAATTGAGGCTAGCTAGCTCAGGATTAAAGGTTATTCCTGACTGTTGAAATTTTTCTTTATCTGCCAGATCTACCGCAAAATTATTATAATCAACTTTGCTTCCAAAGCCATTGATTGGAATAGTCGCATTTAGCCGTTGATTCAAAAATGAACTTACAGCTATCGCACCCAAATCCGCATAGCTCGTAGCTATAAACAAACTACCAGCTAATGCAAATAATATTTTACGCATGGCGACGTTGAACCAGAATATTTAACATTCGACGAATCGGCTCTGCAGCACCCCAGAGTAATTGATCACCAACTGTAAATAAACTGATAAAGTCATCTCCAAATTTTAAACGTTTTAAGCGCCCAACCGCAATTGTTAAGCTACCGCTAATTGCTGCCGGAGTTAATTCTGCCAGAGTTTCTGGTTTTGAATTTGGCACCAATTTTACCCACTCATTCGCATTGGCAATTAATTCTGCAATTTGCTCTAGACTTAAATCTTTGCGTTTCAATTTAATTGTAAGTGCCTGAGAATGGCTTCTAAGAGCGCCAACCCGAACACAAGTACCATCGACCTTAATTGTGTCTGGCTCAAACCCTAAAATCTTATTGGTTTCAACCGATCCCTTCCACTCTTCTTTGGTTTGCCCATTTTCCATACCCGCATCAATCCACGGGATTACACTACCAGCAAGTGGAGCACCAAAATATTGTTTAGGAAAACCATCTGAACGTAACTCTTGAGATACACGGCGATCAATATCTAAAATAGTTGTATTTTTATCATCCAAAATATCTTTAACGGCATTATATACCGCACCGGACTGCTGTAATAACTCACGAATATTATTTGCACCAGCACCTGATGCAGCCTGATAAGTCATTGATGAAATCCACTCAATAGCATCAGCCTTAAATAAACCATCTAATGCAAGTAACATCAAGCTAACCGTGCAATTGCCGCCAACATAGTTTTTAATGCCCTGCGCCAAAGCTTGTTCAATATTAGCATTATTAATTGGATCTAACACAATCAATGCATCTGACGTCATCCGTAATGATGAACTAGCATCTAACCAATAACCATTCCAACCAGCTTGGCGTAGTTTATCCAATACAGCATGAGTATAGTCACTTCCCTGAGTAGTAACAATACAGTCAAGGATAACTAGTTTATTAATATCATATGCATCTAATAACGTGCCTGCATCTTTTCCAACTTGTGGTGCAACACCACCAGCGGCAGAAGTTGAAAAGAAGTATGGATCTATAGCCATAAAATCATTTTCTTCACGCATCCGTTCCATTAATACAGAACCGACCATACCACGCCAACCAACAAATCCTACTTTCAACATTTTATTTCCCTCAATAAATTTTTAACCACTAACGCAGCTCGTTGGGCTGCCATTTCCTTTAAATCAGTGAAAGAGTGAAATGCATCACCATCCTGACCTGCCATATCTGATAGCGAACGAATCACTGCAAATGGAGTCTTATTGGCATAGCACACATGCGCAATTGCCGCACCCTCCATCTCACACGCCAAAGCATTAAACTCACCATGTAAAAATTCTGCCTTAGCCGCATCATCAATAAACTGATCACCGCTAACAATACGTCCGCAAACTACTTGATTTGATTCAAGCCGAACTTTCTGGAGCAATACATCCTTAAGCCAACTATCTGCAGCAAATGAAAAAGTATTAATCCCAATAATTTGTCCAAGTGGCACGCCAAATGAACGCATATCAAAATCATGTTCAACTAAATCATCAGCAATCACAACATCACCAAACTTTAGTTCTTTACTCAAACTTCCAGCAATGCCTACATTAACCACATAGTCAATTGCAAAATTAGCTAATAAAGCCTGAGTCGCAATTGCCGCATTGACTTTACCAATGCCACATTTTGTGCTTATCACACTATGTCCAGCATAAAAATACTCGTCATAAGTATTCCCTGCTAGACTAATACTTCGAAGTGGAGTCCAACCCAGTTCTAGATTTATCTGACCAAGCTCCTCATCCATTGCACAAATAATTGCTAGTTTCATAGTAACTAAACAATCTCACGATTCATTAGTAAAGCAATCATCCGTGCTAATTCGTATTTTAAGTTTTGGCGGGTAACCACCATATCAATAGCACCCTTTTCCAGTAAGAACTCTGCAGTTTGAAAACCTTCAGGTAGTTTTTCACGCACAGTTTGCTCAATTACCCGTTTACCAGCAAAACCGATTGAAGCACCTGGCTCTGCCACGACAACATCGCCTAAAAATGCGAAGCTCGCTGATACTCCACCCATAGTAGGATCAGTTAATACCGAGATAAAAGGTAATTTTTTAACACTCAATAAATGCAATACTGCAGAAGTTTTAGTCATTTGCATCAGCGAATTAACACCTTCCATCATCCGTGCACCGCCAGAAGTTGCTACACAAATAAATGGGCAATTGTTCTCTGCCGCAGCCATGACACCACGAGCAAAACGTTCACCAACCACGGAGCCCATTGAACCACCAATAAACTTAAATTCAAATGCTGCAATAACAACCATTTGCTTGTTCATCGTACCCTGCATTACAACGAGAGCGTCACTCTCACCAATTTTATTTTGGCTATCTTCCAATCTATCAGCATATTTTTTACTATCTTTGAATTTAAGAATATCAATTGGTCGAACTTCAGCGCCGACTTCTACTCGTCCATCGCTGTCTAATAACATGTCTAAACGTTTGCGAGCACTCATATAATGATGATAATTACATTTAGGACAAACCTGAAAATTTTTCTCTAAATCAGTATAATACAAAATTTCGTTACAGCTATCACATTTATGCCATAACCCCTCTGGTACATTAGCCTTATCACCACTTTCGACATTCACCTTTGGTGGTAAAAGTTTACTTAACCAACTCATAATTATTCCTCAACTTAGTTATTCTTTGCGGCGATTTTCTGCGCCCAGATTAATGGTGCAGACTGATGAACTGAGTTACCCTCAGAATCAACCGCTACCGTTACCGGCATATCTTCAACGTCAAATTCATATACCGCTTCCATACCTAGATCAGCAAAAGCTACAACACGAGCCGCTTTAATTGCTTTGGAGACTAAATAAGCTGCACCACCAACGGCAATCAGGTACACCGCTTTATTCTGCTTAATCGCGTCGATTGCAATTTGCCCACGTTCAGACTTACCAATCATCCCAATTAAACCAGTTTGCTCCAACATCTGAGGAGTAAATTTATCCATTCGAGTAGAAGTTGTCGGACCTGCTGGACCAACTGCTTCATCACGTACTGGATCAACTGGTCCTACGTAATAGATAAAGCGTCCATTAAAAGCTACTGGTAATTGCTCACCATTATTTAACATTTCAGTAATTCGTTTATGTGCTGCATCACGCCCGGTTAAAATTTTTCCAGATAAAAGTAAAGTTTCTCCAGTTTTCCAGCTCGCAGTTTCTGCTTTGCTGATATTATTAATATTTACTCGGCGTGATTGAGTGCCACCCAACGCTATTTGCGGATAGTCAGTCAGTTTGGGGGGATTAAATACCGCCACACCACTACCATCTAGAGTAAAATGAATATGACGGGTTGCCGCACAATTTGGAATCAACGCAATTGGTTTACTTGCCGCATGTGTCGGATAATCTAATATCTTAACATCCAAAACAGTCGTTAAGCCACCAAGCCCTTGTGCACCAACACCTAAGGCATTAACTTTATTATATAATTCAATTCGTAGCTCTTCGATTTGATTTTGTGGACCACGGGCAATTAATTCTGCCATATCAACTGGCGCCATGAGTGATTTTTTAGCTAGTAGCATTGCTTTTTCAGCCGTGCCACCAATACCAATTCCCAGCATTCCTGGTGGGCACCAACCAGCGCCCATCGTTGGTACGGTTTTTAGCACCCAGTCAACAATTGAGTCAGATGGGTTTAACATCGCAAATTTAGCTTTATTTTCTGAACCGCCACCTTTAGCAGCGATCTCAATTTCAACTGTATTACCTGGCACAAGATCAAAGTGTACAACTGCTGGTGCATTATCTTTTGTATTTTTGCGACTAAATGCTGGATCCGCCAAAACTGAAGCCCGTAATTTATTTTCTGGCAAATTGTAGGCTAAACGCACACCTTCATCAATCATTTGCTGAATTGACATGGTCGCATTACTAAATTGAACATCCATTCCAACTTTAACAAAAGCGCAGACAATCCCGGTATCCTGACAAATTGGGCGTTTGCCTTCCGCACTCATCCGTGAATTAACTAAAATTTGCGCGATTGCATCCTTAGCTGCTGGAGACTCTTCGTGTTCGTAAGCCCTTGCCATAGCTTGTATAAAATCTAATGGGTGATAATATGAAATATATTGAAGACTGTCAGCAACTGATTGGATAAAATCTTGCTGCTGGATATAAGTGGTCATATGCTGATCCCTTGAAAATAGAATTGTTAACCTTTAATTATATCATGAAAACAAGGTTCTTATGTTGCAGCGCATTAATGGTTGCATACAATCAAATAAATTTAATTTAAGCGCTCTGAATAATCATTAAGTATTTAAATTACTTGCTAAGTTTTTCAACTTACTCCTATGATACACCATAGGGGTAAGCCCAAATTTATTGAGTTGCGCAGTACAAGCTTCTTTTGCTACAGCCATCAATATCATCTGTTATACAATATTTATCAAATCCATCATCATAGTTATATTGTGAGCATCCTCCTGCATTATTTGATCCAATACTTCGATAGTCAACAGTATCTGGATAGCCAAGCAAGCCACCAATCTGATTAACACCGCTATCGCCTTTGGTCCATTTCTCACAGGTCCCTTTGTTATTCGAAGTCCAGCCAGAGGTTAATCCGGTCCATTGCTTACCTGAGTTACTTAACGGAGTTGTAAACTGAAAACCCACCGCAAAGTTAAAAATTCCAACACCATTGGTTGTCCCCAAAAACACGCCCGAAGTATTGACATAATCAGTATCCGCGCTTAATACCCAATCCTTAGTGTAACCATTTCCACATAATGGTACACCTGATTCACTCAAAATACAGGCAATACGGGTATCATTATCAGAAATGATTGCTTTACAAACTTTGCCAGCAGGACATTGCGGATCAGCGCCGCAAAGTGAATCAGCACCAGTAATTCCCGATGTAGCATTTAAACCAGCTTTCTTTGCAACTTCCTGCAAATCTCCCCACCATGAATCTTGAGTTACAAAAATTAATTTTGTTTCGCTTGGAGTGAAAAATGTAAATACGGCTGGAGTAATTGCTGCACCATTATTACTGGTTATTCCAGAACTTAAATTAACATTATAGGTCTTGCCAGCTTTTAATAACGTACTTGGCGTAAAGGTAAAAACATCACCACTGAAGCTAATTGTACCAGCTATCGCCTGCCCAACTTGATTAGGTGAGCTTTCAATTACGCTAAACGTAGTAGTATTTACTGTTGCACTATTTACGCCTCCCACTAGATTAAATCTTACCGAAATAGTTGTGGAGAAGTTAGTTGTCGTAGATCCCATAATTGGATTTACCAAAACTGAGGATGGCTGCATTACACAGTACAGTTTACGAGTACCATTACAATCCTGTTGATCATTGGAGATTGCACCAGCACCTGTTTGTCCTGAGCGACCACATTTACCTTTATTGTCGCTGCTACTAGATGTCCATGCTTTACATGAATCACCATCGCCACTACTTCCCCAGCTATCAGTTAGTCCCGTCCAAACATTATCTGAACCACTTAACCCAAATGGTAAGCTCAGCGGAAACACAAATATTGATTGCCCATTAGCGCTTTCAATCAACTGGTTCTTTACGTTATAATACCCTGCACCAGGCTGAAGAACCCAATCCTGACTGTTTAGCCCGCCACAGATATTATTGGCAACACATGCATAACGCTCGCTGCTTGCAGTTAACATTGCCTTATAGTATTTATTCTTGTCTGGATTTCCAGCATCCGCATTACATAATGCATCAGCACCGCTTACTGCGCTTACTGCACTGCCTCTTAAATTCCCCTTATAACCACCAGATGTCGTAAAAATCTGGTAACCTTGTTGTGTTGAAAAGGTTGTGCTAATTGAAGTTAAACTGTTTGTGGCACTAACATTATCTTGAAGAGTAAATTTGTAAGTCGTATTCGGGAGTAGACCATGATCAGGGGTAAACGTATAAATTGAACCGCTCCCACTAATGTTTAGAGCAACACTATTTGCAATCTGCCGATTATTTATGTCAACTAACTTTGCAGATATTTGAGACTCATCAATATTATTATTAAAAGTTACAATAATTGGAGTACTGATACCAATATCGGTATCATTATTAGAAGGATAAATAGATTTAACCAACGTGCTAACCGGTGGTGTAGACTGATTAATTACATTGCCACTATTACACGCAGAAATACCAATACTCACAAAAAGTAAGATTAGTATACGGTTTATTAGATTTTCATTTAATATTTGTGAAATCATAATACTACTTTCCAAAAAATTATGGGAGAATTAATCTTTATCTTAGTTTAAACTATTGAACAGCACAATAAAGACCTCGTTTACTACAACCATCAATGAACTGTGTTCCATCAACTTGGTTATAACAATATTTGCCACCAACAGAATCTTTTTTATTATATTGTGAACACCCTCCTGAGTTATTAGCCCCAGCAAAGATGCTTTTAGAATTAATTTGGTCTGCATAACCAATCATCCCCACCAGCTGATTAACCCCATCATCACCGATTGTCCAACGTTCACAAGTTATTCCTTTGTCCGAAGTCCAAGAAGGAAATAGTCCTGTCCACGCCTTACCACCGCCACTGATAGCAGAATTAAATTGATACCCAAGAAGAAAATTAAAAATACCAGTATTATTGGTTGTACCGATAATTGCACCATTAGTATTCACATAAGTCGTATTTGGTGATAATGTCCAATCGACACTATAGCCTGAACCACAGAGCTTAATTGATGATTCGCTACCATTAATACATGCAATCCGGTTTTTATCATCAGAAATAATTGCTTTACAGGTTTTACCTACTGGACATTGTGAGTCCTGCTGACATAGAAAATCAGCACCACCAACACCGGTAGTTGCTGTTGAGCCAGCATTTTGCGCACTTTTTAATAAATCACCCCACCATTTATTACTGGTTAAATAAATTAGCTTAGTCTCAGAAGGGGTCAGGAAACTTTGTGTTGTAGCAGTTATTGGAACACCATTATTGCTATGAATAAGAGAACTTAAATATATGCTATAGATTTTGCCTGGGAGCAAGGGACTGTTTGGTGTAAATGTATAAGTAATATTATCGGAGGATGTTATAGTACCTGCAATCATATTTCCGCTAACGCCGACTCCGCTCTCTAATACCTTAAAACTGTTTGTCGTTACAGTAGAACTATCTACCCCGCTAACAATATTAAACATGACGGTAATCGGGGTAGTAAGGTTATTAGTTATTGAACCAGCAAGAGGACTAACTAGCACTACATTTGGTTGCATGACACAGTAAAGCTTACGCTCCCCATTGCAATCTTGCTTATCATTTGAAATAGCTCCAGGATCTGTTTGAGCAGAACGACCACAACGACCTTTGTTGTCACTGGAGCTGGATGTCCAAGCCTTGCAACTATCACCACCATCAACGGATCCCCAAGTGGTAGATAACCCAGTCCAGACATTGTTTGATGAACCAAGACCAAAGGCAATATCTAATGGAAAATTAAAGATTGACTGGTTACTAGCAATCCCGATTAGGCTTGAATTTATATTATAGTAACTTGTTCTGGGCTGTAATACCCAGTCAAGACTATTGATACCACCACAAAGATTTTCACCAGTACATGCGTAGCGTTCTGATACAACACTAAGCATTGCCTTATAATATTGTGAATTATCTGGATTTCCACTATCTGCATTACAAATAGCATCAGCGCCGCTACTCGCACTTGAATAGATGCTTTTCAAATTACCTTTGTAGCTATTGCTAGTTACAAAAATCTTGTATACAGATTGTGTTGTATAAGTTGAGGAAACAAGCTGGTTGGAGTAACTCTCTGGATTATTATTGTCAGATAAGAAATTATTTACCGAGTTTTGACCATTATTTTGCGATAAGATAAAATGATAAGTTGAATTTGGATTTAGTTCACTCAATGGCGTATAAACATAAACTGTTTTATTACTATTAATAGTTAGCTTGAGATTATATGATGTATTGCTATTCAAATCTATTAGACTGGCTCCAATTTTAGCTGATTCGACTGGGGATTTAAATTCCACTACAATTGGACTCGAAATACCTACATTGGTATCACCATTAAAGGGGAATACCGATTGAATTTGTATTGCCTCGGAAGAGTGATTATCTACTATGCTACCAGTATTACATGAAGTAAGAGTGATGCTAAAAATTATGACGAGTGCTAACTTAGACAAAGAATATGATTTTTTTGCGATCATCATAACTAACTCCACAATACCAAATGATATATGATATCACAAATTTAAAAACAGACTTTTAGAGATGATCAGATTTGTTAACAATAAGCACGATAAATTCAGAAAATGCACTGATAACTTGTTAATTTGAATACAAAAACCATTTTCACCCTGATATTTGCAAACGCCAACGCAATATGCTAATGTTGATTTTTCGTCAACAGTAGGTAAATTCGCTGCCATAAAATAGCAGTAAACACGGCACAACTAAGTCCTAAAGCAACTCCAGCAAGACAGTCGCCCAAGTAGTGATAATCTAAAGCAATTAAACCCAGCGGCATAACAACTAATAACATAAGCCAAAGTACTTTATAACGTGGTTGTAAGATATACAACCAAAGACAACAAAACGCAGTATACGTTGAATGCCCGGATGGGAAGCTACCCTGATTACCAAAGCCATGCCACCAATTAAACCCATAGACACCATCATGAATCAATGATAAATTATGATTAATCCAAGTTTTTGTCCAATAGCGCCCAAAAATAGTTTTAAGTCCAGTTTTTATTTCCATCGCAAGTTTTAGACCAAGATAGACATAAGCAGATAGCAGCAATGCAGATAATTTGCCACTTCGCCATTTTGTGAGCAATGGAACAAGAACTAGCATAACTAACAATAAAACAGGTAAGCCTTCAGTTAATTTCCTCAACCATAAATGACCATCTAAGCCCGAATTATGCACCGCCAGCGCCAAATCTCTATCAATAAAGAGAATAGATAAAGCACTCAACCCACATAATAGCAGACTAATAAGCAAAATCCTGTGGACTAATTTTTTATTCATGTTTCAATACAGTATAACAAGTTAACTGCGATTGTAGTTTGGCATAATTTGAATAAGCCCGCAGAACTTTATCAATCGTTGCGCCACAAAATTCTGCCACTGGCGTATATTGTGATTTATCCAGCTTTTTACTACCATTTAACCAATCCTGTTGCTTGACAAATACATAATAACTTCCAGACTTAGGTAATTGTGCCGCATCATCAATTCGCCAATAAGGATATTTCAAGTGAAACTCCAGTGGTGTTGAAGAATAATCCATATCATACAGCGGCGCAGATGATAAATTATTGACTTGTTGTGCAACATTATAACCAACATCATAACTACGGCAAATATAATAATTAACACTCAACACCAAGCTAAAAATTGCAAAGATTGCCAGAGATGGATAAACCAAACATTGCTCAAGATAGCTAAACTCTGATTTTTTCAACACTACAAACAAGAGCAGAACAGTAATTATCCCCCCGCTCACAGGAAAAGATAATTTAAACAAATACACAAATAGAGCAGCAGTAACAATTAGCATAAAGATACTTAAGCCACGTTGAAACGATGCTAATTTTTTTAATGACTGCAAGTTATCTTGTAAATACGCAGCACAAGTTATTCCCGCAAATGGAATAATAATATTAGTATAATGATCCAGCTGAAATCTAGTTGCGCTAAACATGATAAAGGTCAACCAAAAGCTACCTAATAAATAGACTACCCGCGCATTTTGTTGTCTACTACGAAGACGAAAATCGCGCAGTTGACGCCATGTTGCCAAAATAAAGATCATGCTCCATGGTAAGAATGCCCATAAGAAAGTATGTACAAAAAATAATGGATTACCCTGTGTATTTACAATCGGACCATTATTAAAAAAGCGCCCAAACTGACTATCCCAGAAATACCATTTTAGACCTGAAACCTGCTGTTGACCAAAAACAATTTTTTCAGGATGAAGATCAAATTGAAGATAGAGACAAATTAGTTCAGGTAAGATAAATAATAAACACAAGCTATATGCTAAAAGCCATTTGGGTGCATAGACGCGCTTAAATTGTCTCGTATATAACCAACTACAAAAAACACCACTAAAAATCGTGACAACAACAAATAATCCCTTTGTTATCATTGCCATAGCAGTAAATAAGCTGGCTAATAACAGAGCCTTAACATTAGAATTACGGTCATAGCACAGCCAATAATAGCATGCAGGCATAATCTGCCCGAGTAAATAGGCTTCGGCACGAACGTCAATTGCAGAAAAGAATAGATGTAAACTGGTGACATACAACAAGACTGAAATCCAACCGACTTCAGAGTTATAAAGATGCTTTGCTAAACGATAAGTATAATATGCTCCTAATAAATGAAACAAGAAGCCTGGAAAAACATATGCAAATGAGTTTATTCCAAATAATTTAAATGATAAGGCGCTAATCCAAAATGGCAAGTGAGGCTTATCTAGCCAGTCTTTGCCACCTGAGATCAAATCAACCCAATTTCCAGATAAAACAATGTGTTTGGCAATGTTAGCATAGAGTACAGGATCATCATTGCGTAGCAGGGGCTCAAAAATCCCAACCGCATTAATGATCACTGCCAACATAATCAGGTATACAATTAATTTACGATTTATCAACATCTACAATATTTCCGCGTTATAATTCACTTTAAGACCTAATTATAACCGATAACTTAATAGGGCAAAACAATGAACAATCAATCCATCTATGATTTTGAAGTAAAAACACAGCAAGAAACAACACTGAGTTTATCTGATTTAAAGGGGCGCGTAATCCTTATCGTCAATACAGCCAGTAAATGCCTGTTCACCAAACAATACACCGAATTAGAACAATTACATAAAAGATATCACGATTTAGGTCTTACGATACTAGCTTTTCCATGCAATCAATTTGGCAACCAAGAACCGGGTAACGCAGAGCAAATCAAAGAATTTTGCACTTTTAATTACGATATAACTTTTCCGCTAATGGCAAAAATTGAAGTCAATGGTGCTAATACAATTCCGCTATATGAATTTCTCAAAAAACGTGCCAGAGGAATCTTAGGCAGCACAAATATCAAATGGAATTTCACTAAATTTTTAATTAGCCGCAATGGAAAAACCATTGTTCGCTATGGACCATGGACAACTCCAGCGCAATTTGAAATTGGAATCCAAAGCTTATTGAATGAACCAAGTACTTAAATAAGTCAACTGCTCCGAGGTTGATTCAATTTGCGCAAAATGAGCAAACTTAGTTTCGCGCTCGCTAAATAAATTGGCATTAGCTTCCAAATACCATTTGATATGCTTACGTGCAACTCTTACCCCAAGAACATCGCCATAATGTTGATGAATTAGCTCAGTATGTTCTAACATTAAATTTAAGACAAGCTCTAGATCAGGTTGCTTAAAGCTACCACTTTGGATGTAATCTTTAATCTGTTGAAATAACCATGGCTGACCTAGTGCCCCGCGTCCGATATATAACCCATCAGTCTGAGTTAATTTCCAGACGTCTAAAGCTTTAGCTGGGGTATCAATATCACCATTGGCAAACACGGGAATTTTACTATTAGCTTTAGCTTCTGCGATTAAATTGTAGCTAGCACTGCCATTATAATAATCACAACGCGTTCGTCCATGAATTGCCAGTGATTGTATACCACTTTCTTCGGCAATTTTGGCAATAGTCAGGATATTTCTATTATCATTATCCCAACCTAAGCGCGTTTTGAGATAAACTGGAATTTTTACCGCGCTGACAGCAGCCGATAAAATATTTGTAACTAGTTTCTCATCACGAAGCAAAGCCGACCCAGCCAATACATTACAAACTTTCTTTGCCGGACAACCCATATTTATTTCAATGATATCTGCTCCAGCATCTTCTGCACAAGCACGTGCACCATCTGCAACTACATCAGGGGATGCCCCACCGATTTGGATAATTTTGGGAGTTTCAATAAAATTGCTTTTAAGGCGGCGCGTAGTTTTATTACTTTGCCAGAGATGAGTTTGGCTGGTTATCATTTCTGAAATAGCATAATCCGCACCCAGCCTAGTCGCCAAATATCGAAAAGGTGCGTCAGTTACTCCAGCCATGGGTGATAATACCAATTTAGGTAGTGTGCTAATAGTGCGATTTGTTATAATATTGTCCCCCAGTTTAAACGAATACAGAATGCCTAAAACCAATACTCAAAAAGCTTATCTGAAGCTAATTCTTGCCATTGTTGCGTGGGCAGGAGTTTATCATAGTGCTAACTATCTAGTAAAGACTCTTGACCCTTATACTACTGCTTTTGTACGTTATTTTATTGCCTCAATTATCCTAGTTTCAATCGTAAAAATCAGACGTGGCAAAGTTGTAGATTTACCGTTATTCAAAGCAAATTGGCTAATCTTATTAAACATTGGAATAATTGGCATTGGACTTTATAATATTGCATTCTTTGGTGCGGAACAGCGTCTTTCGCCACAAATGGTAGTTTTGATTTTTTCTTTTAGTCCGTGTCTAACTGCATTACTTGCATCAATTTTCATGAGACAACGCCTTGGCATCGGAGGTTATTTAGGACTACTCATTGCATTATCCGGAACCATTGGTGTGATTAATTTTGCCAATCCAAGCTGCGGGCAATATTTTTGTTTGAATATGTTTGCGCATATTTCATCAGGTGAAATTTATGCTCTTTGTCTTTGCACTCTATCAGCAATCTTTAGCCTCCTAAACCGAGTAGCAACCGAGCGTAACATTGATTCATTAACCATAACAACATCAGCAGCGGTGTTTGGCTGTTTAGTGCTTTTTATTATGATGCTGGCTTTTGGTGATTATCAGCATATATTTATGCAATCATTTAAATTCTGGCTGGCAATGGCATATACTACTGTCATTGGCTCAGTTATGGCTTACTTCTGGTATTCAGAAGCAATTAAAAATCTCGGCGTTGCAAATGTTGTAGTATTTCTTAATGGAATCCCTTTTATAACCATTTTAATTGGGGTGGTGATTTTTGGCGAACCAATTGTGCTAACAACTATTTTTTGTGGAGCTATCATAATAAGTGGCGTTATCTTAACTAACTTTATGATACAACGACGGCGGCGTATCTGAAACCCAATAATATCAGGAGTTAAGATAAATAACGGGCAATTTGATACTCGTAAATACCTTTGCCAAACAAATTAGCAATTAAAGTCGCACTGAGTGCAGCAACGATCAGCGGCAAGGTAAAAATTTGTGATGCACTAACTTGAATTACCATGACAATTGCAGTTGCAGGAGCGCGCGTCAATGCAGCTAAAAATGCTACCATTCCCAACAAATAATATTGCTGAGGATTATCAAATGCAACAAATTGATGGACTAAGCCACCGATACCGTTACCAATTGCCAATGAGGTTGCAAAATAACCGCCAGGGATACCGGCATTAGTCGTGAAGAGTGCACTGAGTAATTTATATAAAACATACGTTGGTGGCAAAATTAACTGTCCATCCAATGCCAATTTACTCTCATGATAGCCATTGCCAAATGAAAGTCCGCCAGAAGCAATCCCGATCAATGCCACTAATACACCGCAATATAGCGCATTTTTATAAGGATTATTGCGCCGCCAACGCATCAATGGCGTATCATCAATCAAAAACCAACGCACAACTTTAGCAAAAATAACCGAAATCAAACCAGCAGTTACGCCAATAGTGACTGCCATCAAAAAAATCCAGTCATTAAAAAATAACAAATCGCGCTCTACTCGCCCAAAATAAGAATAATTCCCCAAAAAATAAATCGTAACAACTCCACTAACCGCAATTGCGGTTATTTTCAAAAGTCCAATATGGCTGCGTTGTGATTTAATTAATTCTTCAAAGGCAAAAACAATTCCGCCTAGCGGAGTATTAAATGCTGAAGCAAGCCCGGCTGCAGCACCAACGATTAGCATTACTCTGCGTCGTGGAAGACTTAGCTTGCGTCCTAACTGATTCATTACTGTTGCACCAATTTGTACTGTCGCGCCTTCACGCCCTAAAGTACCACCACTGAGTGTACCCAAAAAAATCAGTAAAATTTTAGAAAAAATCGAGCGGAGTGCAAAAAGACTATTAATTTTACTCTCGCTAAGCTGCGAAATCGCTAGTGCTTGTGGAATACCACTTCCTTCGGCCTCTGGGAAAAATCTCCGTAATAGAAAAACAATCAAAAGCATAACACTAGGCACATATACAACTAACCACCAGCCAAGTATTGGTTCCAGATATAAAAAAATTTTATATGCTAATTCAACCGCTTTAACAAAAAGCACTGAAATTAGTCCAATAACAACGGCAAGCAAGACAAATTTTAAATTAAATTTATAATATATCAGCCGATTATAATGCCTAAACTTCATTATTTATTCCTTAATTCATAAATAAAATGCAGAAACCAAGTAATAGAGCTTCGTTTCATTATTATAGCACTAAAAAAATAGCGCATGATTAAAATGCCAAGCTATAGCAGAAGGCAAATTATTAATCTTAATTCTAAGCTTAAGCTATAATTAGCCCCTGATTATCTAAATAACTATTTTAGAACCATCGAAACACATGAATAATATTCGTAATTATCAGGGTATTAGCCCACAAATTTCGCTCTCAGCGTATGTTGACCCTAGCGCTGTAATTATTGGTAAGGTAATTATTGGTGAAAATGCATCAATCTGGTGCAATGCCGTCGCACGGGGTGATGTTAGTTACATTAAAATTGGCAATAATAGCAACATCCAAGACCTAACAATGTTACATGTTACTCATAACAATCCTGGCAAAACCAATGAGACACCATTAATTATTGGTGATAATGTTACAGTTGGGCATAATTGCTGTCTGCATGCCTGCACTTTAGAAAATCATGTTTTTGTTGGAATGGGAAGTACTATCCTCGACAATGCGTATATTGAAAAAAATGTAATGATTGGCGCGGGCAGTCTGGTTCCCCAAGGTAAGCGACTAGAATCAGGCTATCTCTACTTTGGTAATCCAATCAAACAAATCCGTAAATTAACTGACGCAGAAATAGCTCATTTAGACTATTCTGCCAAGCACTATGTAAAAATTGCTAACTCACATAAATCTTAATATTTTAAAAGGAAATTCAATGACTCAAGTTATTCTTAATACCACTCACGGTGTGATCAAACTCGAATTAAATGCAGCTAAAGCTCCACTTAGCGTAGCTAATTTTGTTGAGTATGTAAAAGCTGGTCACTACAATGGTAAAATTTTCCACCGTGTTATCAATGATTTCATGATTCAAGGTGGCGGCATGGATAAAAACATGAAAGAATCTGCAACTCGTGAGGCGATTAAAAATGAAGCCAATAATGGTTTAAAAAATGATAAATACACGATTGCAATGGCGCGCACGATGCAGCCTCATTCAGCTACTGCACAATTTTTCATTAATGTTAAAGACAATGATTTTTTAAACTTCAGCGGTGAGAATGTTCATGGCTGGGGTTATGCAGTATTTGGTAAAGTTATTGAAGGCACTGAAGTTATCGATAAAATCAAGCTAGTTAAAACAGGTCGTCATGGTATGCATGATGATGTTCCTACTGAACCAATCGTGATTGAATCTGCTACTGTAGTTGAATAATTAATCTATACTCAATCCGATTCATCATCCTAGGTCGTTGATTTATTCCTCACTTACTACGTGTAAGCTTCGTCATAAATTGCCTACTAGGATTTCCACACGCGTGTGTTCGAATCAGTTTGAGTATAGTCTTTTATGTAAAACGGGGTTTAGAACAAGTTTCTATTCCCCATTATATCTATTCTAACTCTTCCCTATCTAATTTATTGCAATTCTTTGGCTGGACAATTATAAACGCCATAGGTTCTACGCCCATCATTAATTGCAGATTCTGCTACGACAGTATTTCCACCCATAGTTGCTGCTTCATTACGAGCTAAAGTATCAAGCTGGCTTTCAGCTGATTTCTGACTTTGGAATGTATCAGCCTTTGCCCAGATAGAAACATTGGTATTACCCAAAAATTTACAGTTATTCGCTAGATTAGAATTTGCTGCAACTGCAACATTTTGTGCTTGTGGATTTAAACTAACAAAAGAGCAAGCTGTCATAGCTCCAGCAAAAGCAAGTAATAATCCATTCACCTTCAAATTTTTCATATTAAATTCCTAAAATCTTTATTTTAATTTACGACCAGCGTGAGGTCTTACGATAAAAAACTGCCCGAATCATAACTGAAACATGACAGTTTTGTCAAACCATTGCGAGTAGGTAAATAAGTAACTATCCTCCAAAAATCGCCGATTTAAACCTCACTAAAACCCAGAAAATGGGTATTTCTGATAAGTTTCTTCAGTTAAGCGATCAAAATCAGCATTAGTAAAGTTTAATTTAACTGTATGAATTTGGTTATAATGATTTTCCAGTTTGGTGGTTAGCCCGCTAGTAACTTTGAAGGACTCGGCAACTGCGTCATCAGTAAATTGCTGAATCAGCTTCACATCATGGGTTTTAGCATATTTTTGTTCCATTTTCACCTGCTGCTTTGCTATTTTCTGCTGTAATTCATCATAAGCATTACGCACCAGTGGCTGGTTATGTTTAAAATCGGTAAATACTAAAGTTTGCAACTTGCGGAATTTCCAAAATGCAGATTGATCATCAGATAAATTATTTCCTATGCTATAGCTTGATGGCACTTCGCTAATTCCAAAATAAAATGGAATATAAACACCAAGCGATGGCATCCCCATCGCGATATATTCAATGTTAGCAATATTATTATCGCCATTATTACCCATTACCGTCACATGAGAATTACTCGAACGAAAAACTGATATTGCCCGATACTGAGGTGCCTTATCTGAAATATATGGATTATAAGGTGTTCCTTGATAATAATTTTCTAGCCCACTCTCAACATCTTGTAAACTTAGCTTGTGCGTTGGCTTTAAGAAAGTTGGAAACTGACCGCTCTCAAACCCAGCTAGAGGACGATCACTAAACTGATGCTGCAGCGTCGCAATGCGATAATAGTTATAGCTAATATCATTATGCAGATCACCAGTTGCGGTGTTTATTATCCGCTGATAGCTGGCACGAAAATCAAATTCACCACCATTGTAAGCCGCAAAACCATTTTTAACTGCAAAATCAACTACATCCGGAGAACCTTTATAACTATAAGTAAATTTACCGTCTTTAATCCCCAATTGCTGAATTCGTCCTTGATTAGCAGATACAAAATAAGCATCATCAGGAATCCGTACCGCAGCCCAATGATGTCCACTAGCAGTTTCGAGATACCATGCTTCGTTTTTGTCTGCCACCACGATACCAAACCCTTCCGCCGCACCTTCTTTTTCAATCCGCTTACCAATCAACTCAATCCCATCTGCAGCAGATTTGGCTTTACGCATTACAGGCATTACTACATTATACTCACTAACCCCACTTGAAATAAATGGATCAAAACTTAGTGCTTTGTCACTGCTAGTAATAGTCTCGGTCGCTGACATTGCTACACCATATTGATTAGTCGCTACTTGCAACATTCCATCACCAGATTCACTATCATAATATGGTAGTGCGCTAAATTTTGCACCTTCAGCACTCGCTGGGTAAATCTTCAAATGTTTCGCCCGCGATGGAGAACGTGTATCAGAATTACGCCCAAACATAATTTCACCATTTGCCGAGGCAAGTTTACCAACTACAATAGTCGTACAAGCAAATGCATTGGCAATTAACATCGGTAACATCGCTACTGCTAATTTATTCCGTATTTTCATAAATAAAATATCCTTCTTTAAAATAGTTAGAGTAATTTTAACATATCTGGCAATGACCAATTTTATAACAAATATCAAGCATTAAACTATGCTACAATAATGTTTCTTAAACACCGGGGGTGCTGCTATAAAAAGTGGCTGAGAAATACCCTTTAAACCTGATCAGGCTAATACCTGCGCAAGGGAGAGTGCTCTTCAGTCTCATAAGACTATCCAAGCCCTGCTCCCTTATAAGTTTTTCTTATAAGGAACATTTATGACTAAGCATCTTACACTCAGCGAAACCGTATTTTTAACCGTTATGGCAACTGCGATGGGTGTTGCCTGGTGGGCATATTCACTCTTTTATGGTATTATCTCACCATTCTTAAAAACCTTTGCATTAAGCGGACTACTTGAAGGTTTCTGGCATATGGGTGGAATATTCTTTGCTTATATCATCCGTAAGCCAGGTAGTGCAATCTTAGGTGAAACAATTGCAGCGCTAGTTGAAGGACTAATTTCACAATGGGGATTTTCTGCCTTAATCTCTGGGCTTTGTCAAGGTCTTCCCGTCGAGCTTCTTTTTTTAGCAACTAGATACAAAGTCTGGAATAAAATTAATTGTGCTTTAGCTGGAGCTCTCTCCGCAGTTGGCGGGTATATCGTAACTTATTTTTGGTACGGCTATAGTGCTTTTAGCCTAAACTTCAACTTAGTTAACCTTGCCTGCAATATCATCTCAGGCGCAATCTTGGGTGGTCTATTTTCACGCTACTTAGCCAATCGCCTAGCTAAAGCTGGCGTATTAAACCAATTTCGTATCTGTGCCGACCAATGAATGAACCAATTTATCTAGTTGAAAATTTTGGTTTTAACTACCCTCAGAGCGATTATAATTTAAAGCTGGATGGCACATTCACGATTAAGCAAGGTGAATGTGTATTAATTCAAGGAGCTTCAGGTAGTGGAAAATCAACTTTACTCGCTGCTCTTAAAGGCTTAATTCCGCACCTGATAAATGGCAAACTTAATGGTAAGATACTTTATAAAAATCAAGATATTACAATACTTAATGAACAACAACTATTAGATATCGGATACCTCCAACAAAATCCAGATAGTCAGTTACTATGCAAAGATGTTTACAGTGAGTTAGCTTTTGGTTTAGAAAACCAAGGATTTTCAGCTGATATAATCAATGAAAAAATTACCAAAATTGCCCACAATTTTAAACTCAGCCATCTACTCCCCCGACAAGTTAGCGAATTATCTGGCGGTGAGAAGCAAAAAATTAATTTACTTGCAATTTTGGTTATGCAACCACAGGTATTGCTGTTAGATGAACCAACTGCATTTCTTGATCCTGAATCTGCACGTGATATTATTGCCATGCTACAGCAATACATCAAAAAATCAACAGTAATTATTGTTGAGCATAATCACTATTATCTGCAAGAAATTGTTAACAAAGTAGTCTCTATTGATAATAATGGGCAAATTAGTGAGCAAAACACGGCACAGATCATATGGAGTCAGCCACTACCAAATCTAAAGTCAATTTATCCACATTCAAAAAATATTTTGCTTGAATTACGTGAGCTAAGTTTTTCGTACAAAAATAGCACAAGCCAATTACTAAGTAAGATTAATTTAAGCATAAACTCTGGTGAAATAATCGCAATCACGGGCAAAAATGGCAGCGGTAAATCCAGCTTGCTTAAATTAATTGCAGGAATAATTAAAACCCAAGAACAAATTTTCTGGCAACAACAAGATATAGCCAAAATAAATTATCAAATCTTATGGTCAAAACTTACCCTGCTTTGGCAAAATCCTGAAGCACATTTTATCTATAATAGTGTTAATGAAGAGTTAGACCACAATAATGAAACATTAACGATGTTTGACTTAGTGCCACAGCGTGATCAAAATCCCTATAGCTTATCCGAAGGACAAAAAAGACGTCTTTCATTGGCTATCGCATTAAATTTAAAGCCACAGTTAATTTTGCTGGACGAACCGACATTTGGACAAGATTATGAACATAAATTACAGCTGGCACAATTAATCACAGAGCTAAAAAATCAAGGAATGAGTTTCATTATGGTAAGCCACGACCAGGACTTTATTGACGCACTTGCTGATTACAGATATCATCTGAATGATGGGAATCTAAAACTATGCTAGAAAATAAACTCCACCCACTTAATTTTGTGATCTTACCACTGCTGGGAATTGTGGCAATTTTTAGTACTACCAATATAGTTCAATACGCTATAATTTTTACAATAATGCTCATAAATTTCAGTTTGCTGTGTAAAAAGCCGCAGTTAAAAATTTTACTGCTGTTTAACTTAAGCTTGATTCCAGCGCTACTAGCATTATTTATCAGCAGCTACCTCTTTGCTTCAAGCAGTGAATTTAACAACTATTCGCTAAGCAATCATGCACATAGCAGACTATGGCTTTCCACGATTCTATCATTAAGACTTTATCTACTTTCGCTAATTTCGGTTAGTTTTATGCTGCATTTACCACAAGAACAACTTATTCTAGATTTAATTCAGCGTAAAATTATACGCGTAAAAATTGGTTACTCATTCTTAGCGGTATTCAATGCTTTTGCATTTATGAAGCAAGAATTTATACGGATTCAGATTGCTTACAAACTGCGTTTTCGTAAAAAATGGTTATCGCCTCAGATTTTAATGCCTCTTTTGGTCGCTGCAGCCCGCTATGCTCATCATTTAAGTATAAGCATGTATACACGTGGAATTAATCAAGCGCGGAGCTATCATCATGAAAAAATTAATTTTACTTATTATGATTTAGCGATAGTGTTGCTTAATATCGCAGTTTTAAGCGTTGTTATTTTTACGAAATAAAAATTCGATAAACATAACTTTGCGATTTACTTTGTGCTCAACTAAATCAATACTAATATCAGACTTTAGATTAATCTCATGCAAAGCAATATTTAAAACCTTGCGCTTAAAATTACTATAAATCTCATATGTGCCATCCTCAATTCCTAACATCTCTTTTATCTCTGCTAGATTAAATTTAAGGCTAGAAGTATTTTTATCGTAATTGGTAATGATCATATCATAAATCAAATTGGAATAGCTTGAGGTAAAGCTTGCGGAATACTTCCAGCGCCCACCAATATATTGCTGCTTGATATACAAAATAAACGGGATTAAACGGTAACTTACTTCAATAATGATTTGCTTATTATTTCGATTATAACTATATGCCGAAATAAATGTTGTTGCTTCAAAGTCCTCAATTTCACCATTTTGATCTAGACGCTTGGTAGTTAGCGTCCGATTACAAAAATCCTCTAGTAGATTAAGTAAATCAAGTTTACTAATATTAGGAATAAATCTGGTTAGTACCGGAAAACTGCTTCGAATAACTTTATTTTGCTTATTTATAAAGTTATTTTGGTCACTACTTTTAATATGCTTCATAATGAAAGCCATCAGAGTAATATGTGCCGAAGTTTGAAGATATTTATAACTAGAGGTTGTTACCCCATCAGGATGAGTTACTACCCGAATTGCCGCAATCATATACTATAAAACTCGCAAAATAAAATTAACAAAAAATACGCAAGCATCGAATACTTATTGTATAATCTTGGTATCGGATACTTATTCACCACCATTGGCACTAGATGTTTAACCATCTGAGCTGATAGCTAAAAACACACAATAAAATGATTATATCACAAGTATTATATTAGCACCACAAGGATTTGATAATCTCACCATAACAAGCTGTTGTATTTCGATAATTATAAACACAATAAAAACAAGTATCCGTTAAACGAAAATTGGTATCGGATACCCCTTTATTAGACTGTGCACCATAGCACAAATCATCCAGGATATGTGGCAACTGAATGATTCGTGTACAACTAAAACAAAATTTTAAGAGAGATTGAATTTAATGACTAAACAAATTTTATTGAATCTGTATAGTTCAATGATTGCTTCACGGGAATCAGATATTGTAGAATCAGAATTAGTCAACAGCGGAGAAGCTAATTTTTTGGCATCCAGCAAAGGACATGAAGGTAGTGCAATCGTTGCACCATTTTTACAGCCATCAGATTGGTTACATTGCCACTATCGCGATAAAGCGCTGATGATTGCTCGCGGTGTTAGCAACAAAATGTTCTTCTTAAGTTCACTAGCTAAAGCTGATTCACATTCAGCAGGACGACAAATGGTTTCACATATGAGTGCACCAGAGCTAAATCTTATGAGTCTAGTTGGACCAGTCGGTAATAATGCCCTGCAAGCTGCCGGAGTAGCTATGGCGGTTAAAGACCAGGACGATCACCCAATTGTTTATTGCTCAATTGGTGACGGAACTTCACAACAAGGAGAAGTTTTGGAGGCAATTGCTGAGACGCATCGCAATAATTTGCCAGTCTTATTTTTCATACATAATAATAATTTAGCCATTTCAACCCGTACCACGGGCAAAACATTTTTCTCGCTGGCAGACGGTAGTAATGCAAGTAGCTTTTATAATATACCTATTACGTATCTTGACGGTAGTAAACCGCTGGAGCAGTATAGCGCAGTTGAGGGCATAATTGCTACTATGCGACAAGATCGCAAACCACAAATTATTATCTTTAATGTGGAGCGCTTAGATAATCACTCCAATGCAGATGACCAAAAACTTTACCGTGACGATGCTGAATTAGATGCTTCTTGGCAATCCGACCCTCTAAAAACCAGTTATGATTATTTATTAAGCCAAGGCTGCAGTAACTCTGAAATAGAAACTATCAAACAGCAAACTATTGCAGAAGTACGCGCTTCGGTTGATGAAGCACGCAAGGGAACTGAACCAGCAGCTAATCATGTAGCAGAGATTGAGTTACCTAAGGAGCTGCAAGCTACAGCGGCTGAGTATCGTGGAGATTTTAATAGCGAAGAACGCATGACTATGCTTGAAGCTATGCGCCGTGTATTTCACCATCAGTTAGCCAACAATCAAGATGTAATCATCATGGGTGAGGATGTCGAAGATGGTAAGGGTGATGTATTTGGAATCACACGAGGTTTATCAACACAATATCCAGGGCGAGTATTAAATAGTGCATTAAGCGAATCAACAATTGCGGGCTTGGCAGCTGGTTTGTCATTAGCCGGTAAACACCCGGTAGCATTTATTCAATTTGCTGATTTCCTACCGTTGGCTTATAATCAAATATTCTCCGAAATATCAACTATGTACTGGCGTACTAACGGTGGCTGGCAATGTCCGGTAATAATCTTTGCAGCCTGCGGCGCTTATCGCCCTGGTCTTGGCCCTTTCCATTCACAGACCAACGAAGCAACTTTTGCACATATTCCAGGTTTGGATGTTTATATGCCTGCGAATGCAGCCGATGCGGCCGGAATGCTAAATGCTGCTTTTAAATCACGTCGTCCAAGTTTATTCTTATACCCTAAAAAACTTTTAAATAACGGTAGTATTGAAGATACCACTTCTTACGATGTAAGCAAACAGTTAATTCCAATTGGCAAGGCACGGATAGTTAAAGCTGGACTGGATATTACTTTAGTTGGTTGGGGAAACACTGTTTCACTCTGCCAGCAAGCAGCCGAAAGTTTGGAAACTATTGGTATTGCAGCGGAAGTGATTGATTTAAGAACGATTAAACCCTATGATGTAGCAACCATTGTCAGCTCGGCAAATAAAACCCGTCACCTAGTGGTTGTCCACGAAGATAATCTCACTTGTGGATTGGGTGGTGATATTATGGCAAGTGTTGCTGAATTAGCAACTAACCCAGTTAAAATGCGTAGAATTGCCCGCGCTGATACTTACACACCATGTAATTTTGCAAACCAGCTTGAAGTACTGCCATCATTTGAGAAAATTCTGGCAGCCGCCTGTGATTTGCTCAATCTCAATTTGGAATGGGAACAAGAGGCAAAACAGGATGAATCGTTGTTCACCGTAGATGTAATTGGTGCTAGCCCATCAGACGAAACAGTACTAATCAATGTTATTCACGTTAAGGTTGGGGACAAAGTTGAACCAGGTCAAGTCTTGGTTGATATTGAAGCCAGTAAATCTGCAGGTGAAATCTTATCTCCATGTAATGGAGTTGTTGAAGAGATTTGCGTTGAACTTGAAGACAAAGCAGTAGTAGGCAATCCATTGGTAAAAATACGCCTACCACAAGGCGTAGTGAAAGTGGCAACCAGCAAAACACGTAAACCACTCTTAAGCCGCAAAGAAGCAATAGTGGTTCATGCAATACCTCAAATTGTAGCTAGCCCCGCTGGTAGTGTTGGACTTAATACTCCACATTTCAGAGCAGGTTCGCGTATAGTAAAAAATGAAGAAATTCTTCCACAGTTCCCTGATTTTACCAATGAAGACATTATTCAAAGAACAGGAATCCACCAACGTTGCTGGCTAAGTGATGACGAAAGCGTCGTTGATCTGGCGGTTGAGTCAAGCGTTGCTGCACTTGAAGCTCAAAATTTAAAGCTACGCGATATTGATTTGGTAATCTGTGCAACTTGTAGTCCGGAAAAGTATCAATCGCCATCATTATCATGTTTGGTATTACATCGACTAAGTCAGATTTTTGGTGCCAGCAATATTCCAGCTTATGACCTCAACGCCGCGTGTAGTGGCTATATTTATGCGCTGCAAGCAGCACAGGATTATTTAATTGCCCGCCCAAATGCACGCGTCTTGCTTATAACAGCAGAAGCGCTATCTCAGCGGATTCGCCCAGAAGATTTCGAAACTGCATTTTTGTTTGCCGATGGCGCAAGTGCAACTATTTTATGTGGCAGCAATTATATGGATGAATGCGTTGCTGAGCTTAAACAAATTTATTTAGGTTCTGATCCTGAAGATGGTTCGATTTTGAATATTCCAACTCGCTTGGAAGAAGGAATTACCATGCAAGGTAAGAAACTCTTTAGCGTGGCAGTAAAAACCATGTCAATGGCAATTCATAAATGCTGTCAGTTAGCTAATGTAGAAGTTGGTACAATTAACCTAGCTGTGCCACATCAAGCTAACCAACGGATTTTAAGCGCTGTTGAAAGTCGTTTAAAATTACCAACTGGAATTATGTTTAGTAATATAGCTAATTATGGCAATACTTCATCATGCACAATTCCGATTGCACTAAGTGAAGCCTTGGCTGAACAAAAACACCAGAAAAATATCGCATTATGCGCTTTTGGTGGTGGCTTCACCGCTGGAGCAGCATTATTGACGCTTCGTTAAAATATAAAAACCACCTATTAAAAATGGGTGGTTTTTTAAACTTCATAATAAATTGTTAGACTAAATTAATTATAGCAGATTCAGCAAAACTCTCACGATCAAAGGCTATATCACCATCTGGATTAGCTTCACCAGTACTTAGCATATTAACAAAATCAAACTGTTTAGTATCCATTAAATGCGAGGGAACTATATTTTGCATAGCTCGGAACATTGTTTGAATACGCCCTGGATACTTTTTAGACCATTCATTTAACATTTCTTTAATCACTTGGCGCTGCAAATTAGGTTGAGAGCCGCATAAATTACATGGAATAATTGGGAATTTTTTTAATTCTGCATATTGAATTAGGTCTTTTTCTGCACAGTACGCAAGTGGACGAATTACAATATTATTACCATCATCACTAACTAATTTAGCAGGCATACCTTTAAGCTTACCACCATAAAACATATTTAAAAACAAAGTTTCTAAAATGTCGTCACGATGATGACCCAAGGCAATTTTGCTTGCGCCGATTTCTTTGGCTACCCGATATAAAATCCCGCGACGAAGTCGTGAGCATAAACCGCAAGTAGTTTTACCCTCTTCGATGACCCGCTTTACAGTTGAATAAGTATCTTCTTCAATGATCTTATACTCCACTCCAAGTGAATTTAGGTATTCTGGCAAGATATGTTTTGGAAATCCCGGTTGCCCCTGATCGAGATTAATTGCTACAATTTTGAAACTAATCGGTGCTGATTTTTGCAATCCAAGCAATATATCCAGCATACTATAGCTATCTTTGCCACCAGACAAACAGACCATAACAGTATCATTATCCTCTATCATATTATAGTCACTGATTGCCTTACCTACGTTAGCACGCAGCCGTTTTTGCAACTTATTATTTTCGTATTCATGATCCATAAATTATCAACTCAAATCCACTTAAATTCGTGTAAAAAAATTAGTCCCAAATTATACATTAACTAAAACATAAGCAGGCAAGAAAAACTAAGTAATTCATAATAATATTTTTTGCTGCAGAGCAGCATTTTGCGTTAAAATACCAACTTGGCAGCAAGCATGTTTCAATTTCTTTTAAGGGTAACCGAATATGAGCGGATTTCACAAAGTAGAAAAATTAATAAAAGAACACGATATCAAGTTTCTTGATTTACGGTTCAGCGATACGATTGGTAAAGAGCACCACGTAACCATCCCAGCTAAAGCAGTCAGTGAAGATCTGTTTAAAATCGGTCAACCTTTTGACGGTTCGTCAATTGAAGGCTGGAAAGGCATTGAATGTTCGGATATGCTATTACGTCCTGATGCATCAACTGTAAAATTTGATCCCTTCTTTGATGATGCTACTTTATTCATCACTTGTGACGTTGTTGAGCCAAGCACAATGGAATCATACGAACGTTGTCCACGTGGAATCGCTAAAAAAGCAGAAAAATTCCTAAAAGAAAGTGGAATCGCAGATACCGCATACTTTGGTCCAGAACCAGAGTTCTTTATTTTCGACTCAGTAACTTGGGGCGCGGATATGAGTGGCTGTCATTATAAGATTAATGCAGAAGAGGCGGTATGGAGTTCTGACAAAGAATTCGAAGGTGGAAACACTGGACATCGCCCGGGTATTAAGGGTGGTTATTTCCCATTACCTCCGATGGATTCACACCAAGATTTACGTTCAGCTGCGTGTTTAGCACTTGAAGAATTAGGTATCCCTGTTGAAGTACATCATCATGAAGTCGCTACAGCTGGGCAGTGCGAAATTGGTACTAAATTCAGTAGCTTAGTAGAACGCGCTGATTGGTCGCAAATCTTCAAATATGTAATGCGTAATACTGCACACCGCTATGGTAAAACCGTAACATTTATGCCTAAACCGATTGTTGGCGATAACGGCTCAGGGATGCATGTTCACCAGTCAATATGGAAAGACGGTAAAAACTTGTTTGCTGGTAAAGAGTATGCTAATTTATCTGAAACAGCATTACACTATATCGGTGGTATCATCAAGCACTCAAAAGCATTAAATGCAATTACCAACCCTACAACTAATTCTTATAAACGACTAGTACCAGGCTTTGAAGCTCCGGTAATTATGACTTATTCTGGACGTAATCGTTCAGCGTCAATTCGTATTCCATTTACAAGTTCAGAAAAAGCACGTCGGATCGAAACACGCTTCCCTGATCCAATGGCTAATCCGTATTTAGCTTTTAGCGCATTACTAATGGCTGGTATTGATGGAATTATTAATAAAATTGATCCAGGTAAAGCAATGGATATGAATCTATACGATTTACCAGAAAGTAAACTAGCTAAAATCCCTCAAGTTTGCTCAAGTCTAGAAATGGCACTTGAAAACTTAAATAAAGACCGTGCGTTCTTAACTCGTGGTGGTGTATTTAACGATGAGTGGATTGATAGTTATATCGAGCTTAAAATGCATGAAGTAAATAAATATCGAATGACTACGCACCCAATTGAAATGCAAATGTACTATAGCCTGTAAGTACACAATGCTAAAATCTTGGCCGCTATCGCTGTTGATGGCGGCTTTTTTATTGAAGTAATACTCCAAAATATGCGAAAATCATGGGTTAACTATACTCAGAAATAAGTCAGGGTATGCAACTTATACAACTACACCAGCTATATAGCAAAGCATAAGAGTGTAATCGATTTTATTTACAAGTTTGATTCATGAAACAATATTCTAAAAAAAATCTTACTGGACTAATTCTGGGAGTGTTTACCTTCTTTAATATTAGCACGGTATTTGCTGATGACAACAATGATGCGAGTGACCCAATCTCTGCAATAGTTAAGCCTACTACCCCTAACAGTAGCAACAATAGTAATAGCAACAATAATAATACTAATAGTGATGTCGACAACAACGATAATAATGGTAATAATAAAACCAGCCAAGCGACAATGACAACCAAGCAATCGCAGGATGCTATAACCAATATGCTATTACAATCAGTTAGCTTAATGGGAATTGCTTATAAATGGGGCGGTAATACCCCAGATACCGGGATGGATTGCAGTGGCTTTGTTCGCTATGTATTCAAAAAATCTCTGGGAATTAATCTTCCTCGAACAGCGGCAGAGATGGCTAAAGTAGGCAAGCGTGTAAATATCAATGAACTACAACCGGGTGATTTAATCTTTTTTAAAACCATGGGCGGTAGCAGGATTTCACATATTGGGATGTACTTGGGGAATAATAAATTTATTCAATCGCCTCGTACAGGTGAAAATATTCAGATTACTGATCTCAGTGGTTACTGGGTTAAACATTATGTTGGCGCAAAACGCGTAGTACAAGAAAATTCTGATGATAATGGCAATTCAACGTTAGAAAACTACCAAGATGTGCGTGATGAGGCACTACCAAGTGGCGGAGGTGGAAAAAGTTATGCTCGCTCACACCGTGGACGTTCAAGGCATGGTGCACATAGCGGCAAAAAAACTACCAAGGCAAAATCAACCAGTAAATCCAGCACTGGTAAATCAACCAAAAAGAAGAAAAAACATTAGGCTCTATGAAATTAAATCTTCCAGTCTGGCATCGTTCGAATGGGGAAATTGTATCCTGCACCGAAAAGGTCAAGGTTATGCGTGAAAACATTGAAGAGCTGCAACAAGTAATTCAAGATGCCTATGAAGATGCTCTTTTAATGGACGTGGATTCGACACAAATAAAATCTTTTTTGATCGCAATGATTGAAAATCTTGAAAACCCTTACAAGGACAGTAATGTTTAGTAAATTTGAACTCATGGTTGGAATGCGTTATTTACGTGCCAAACAAAAAAATAGTTTCGTATCGTTTATTTCGTTGGTATCAATCATCGGTATTGCACTTGGTGTAGCTGCGTTGATTACGGTATTATCCGTAATGAATGGCTTTCAGCGTGAGATTCGTAGCAAGATTATCGGCGTTTCAGCACATATGCAAATTCTTTCAGCCGACAACTCAATCCCTAATTGGCAACAACTTGGCGAACTTAGTCTGCAGGATAAAAATATTTTAGCCTATGCGCCGTATATTGATGGGCAAGGTTTGATTTCATTTGATGGTAGCGTAGGTGGTGTACTAATTCGTGGGGTTGATGCTAGTTATGAGCCTAAAGTAGATGACATTGCCAAAAGTATTAGTAGTGGTAGCTTTAGTTCCCTAGAATCAAGTGCCTTTAATACCGTTATTGGTAAAGATTTAGCACGTCAACTGGGCGTTGGGATCGGCGATAAAATAACTATTATTACTCCTGATGGACAGATTACTCCTGCTGGAATGGTTCCCCGACTTAAGCAATTTACAGTCTCAGGAATTTTTGATACACATATGGCAGAATATGATGCTTCACTCGCTTATATTGGCTTAAAACAAGCGCAGTTACTCTTTAAAACACCAGATAGTGTTACTGGAATCCGTCTAAAAGTAAACGATGTAATGCAAACTCAGAGTATCAAGCAACAACTCTATAGTATCTTGCCTGGTCAATACATCGTTCAAGACTGGGTCGATCAGCATGCTAATTATTTCTCAGCGGTTGCGATGGAGAAAAAAATGATGTTTGTGATATTAACGCTAATTGTTGCCGTGGCTGCCTTTAATTTGGTATCAACTTTAGTCATGACTGTTAATGATAAGAAAAGTGATATTGCAATCTTACGCACCATGGGTGCATCAGAAAAAAATATTATGAAAATTTTTATGCTGCAAGGAGGGATTTCCGGAATTATCGGCACACTCAGTGGCACAATTCTCGGGGTAATATTAGCACTTACGGTGGGCGACATTGTTCATGGAATAGAATTAATAACTCATACCAAGCTGATTTCTGGCGCGGTATATTTTATTGATTATCTGCCATCGCAAGTTGAATTTAGTGATGTCTTTACTATTTTCAGTGTTTCAATTTTATTAAGCGTCTTTGCAACGATCTACCCAAGTCGTTCAGCTGCTAAGATAAATCCTGCGGAGGCATTACGTTATGAGTAATATTTTACTAAGTTGTCGCAATCTAGCAAAGTCTTTCAATCAAGCTGATGCTGCACCGCTGGAAATCTTTAAAAATGTTAGTTTTGAAGTAAGTGATAGCGAAACCATTAGTATCGTAGGTAGTTCTGGGAGTGGTAAAACATCCTTGCTGCAAATTTTAGCTGGTTTAGACAGCGCCAGTGACGGACGAGTGATTGTTTGTGGTGAAGAATTAACTGCGCTTAATCAAAATCAGCTTTGTGCGCTGCGTAATAAACATCTGGGATTTATTTATCAGTTTCATCATTTATTACCCGAATTTACTGCATTGGAAAATACAATGATGCCCTTACTAATCGGTGGGATGGAAAGTGCAGAAACGCGCGAATATGCTGAATATATTTTACAGCGAATTGGGCTTGGCAAACGACTGGAGCACTACCCCAATCAATTGTCAGGTGGCGAACGTCAACGCGTGGCAATTGCGCGTGCAGTTGTCAACAAGCCTAAAATCGTCTTTGCTGATGAACCAACTGGTAATCTGGATAACACCACAGCACATCAAGTACTCGATGTTTTTTTTGAGTTGCAACAAGAACTCAAAACCAGTCTGATTATCGTGACCCATGATCGTGAAATTGCAGCTAAAACGCAGAAGATTTATACACTGCACAATGGCACATTAACTGCAAACTTTTAAAAATAATAAGGTAACTGATAAGCTATAATACAGTTACCTTATTTATTTCGATATTGCAATGATTAGAATTATAGCAATCTAAATTTGATCTAACTTTTCATGGACTCATTGTCACCAATATTTTATTTGTCGCTTAATTTGAGCATAAAATTACTTACGTGCATAAAAAACAATCGAGAACATCACCATTACCATGCCAAGCATTTTCATCATACCCAAGCCCTCACCTAAGATTATCCACGCCAAAATTACCGTACCCAGCGGCATGAAGGCTGTAGCCAAGGCAGCATAAGTAGCATCAACTCCTTTACTGCCTAATTGCCAAAACACAAAAAATAATACCGAAGTTACACCAAGAGCAATCATCAGCATATAATCATGAATGGATAGTGCTGCAAAGCTTCCATCAGGTAAAAAATAAAGAGCGACATATAAAAATGGTAGATTTAACGCATTAAGCCAAAAAACCTTGTGATTCAGGCTAAGTTTAAGTGGATGTGACTTACTTAAGACATAATATAAGCTATCAGGAATTAGTGCCAAAAATACCAGTAAATTACCAAGCAACGCATTGTGTGCGTTACCTTCAGAGGCGCTCAAGTTAATCATAATTAAACCAAGTACCGCAATAGACAAGGAAATGATTATTTTACGATTCAGGAGTTGTTTAAAGAAAATCACGTTAACCAGAATTATAACAGCGGGAAGCAGACTAGTAATTAACCCAGCACTATTGGCATTAGTAAAATGAAGCCCACTTAGCATAATGAAATTAAATAGCACTCCAGCACCAAGGCTTTCGCTGAGTAAAACTATCCATTCAATAGGAGTTAAGCGTGTTTGTAATGGCGAACCGTTAACAGAACTTTTGCTCACGACATACATAATCAAAGCTGAAACGCTAAAGCGCACTGTTAATAGCAGAAGTGGACTATGGTGATCAACAATGCCTTTGGATAAGACAATGCTAAATCCGACACACAACTGTGCCAGAAACAGCAGCGCTAATGATCTAAATAGCATTATTGTTCATCCTTAAAAGCTTAATCAGTTGCCAAATTAATAACCTTATGACTTTGCCATAAAGCCCATCCTGCAAAAACGGCAGTAACTACCAATGCCAGCACTGGAGTTAGAAATACCCAGCCAGTTCTTTCAATCATACTAGTTACAAATAACGGGGTAGCACCACCAAATATCACGAAACTGATATTGTAAGATAACGCTACTCCAGTTAGACGAATATTAGCTGGGAATAAATAACTAAGTAAAATAGGTGGCAATGTAACTAAAAACCCTTGGAATATCGCAAAGATAGTCAATGCTAAAACCAGATTACCACCAATACTAATTAATGAGTAACAAATTGCTGCAGCAACAACAACTCCAACTAGACAAGCCCGCATTAGTTTGAATACATTATGCTTTTGTGCCAATAAGCCCATAGTATAAATCGCGGCTACACTAACTACTGAAGCAATCAAAACTGCATTACTAATTAGCACTGGATTTAGCTTAACAATTTTCGCCAAATAAGTCGGCATAAAAATAATCACTAGCACAATCGGGGTTGCCATAATTGCAGTTAAACCAGATCCGATAATTACTTTACCAAAATGATTTTTTAATAACTCAATAAACGGTACACCATTATGTTCGCGGATATGTTTGAATGCATTTGTCTCGTGAAGTTCCTTACGCACCCGATATGCCACAAAGCATAAAAAACCACCAAGAATGAACGGAATACGCCAGCCAAAGCTATTAATTTGCTCTATGCTCAAATTATGAACGATTGCCAGATTGATTAACATTCCTGGAATCAACCCCGCAACAGTACCACTAAAAACACCGCCCATGGCAAAGCCACGTTTCTCAGGCATTGATTCAGAGACATAAACTATCATACTTGGTAATTCACCTCCAATTGCTAGACCCTGAATGACCCGAAAGAGGAGCATCAAGGCAGGCGCATAAATACCAATTTGATTGTAAGTCGGTAATACCCCCATCCCAAGCGAGGCAATTCCCATGAGTACCATGGTCAAAATTAAGACCTTTTTACGCCCCAGCTCGTCCCCAATATGGCTGAATAAGATCCCCCCCAATGGACGCACAATATAGCCAACCACAAAAATTGAATAGCTGGCAATTATGGAAATAAAACTATTATAGCTCGGAAAAAATTGCCCGGCAAAGTACACCGCAAATAAACCATAAATGGTAAAATCATAAAATTCAAGCATCCCACCCATTGAAGAGAGCATAATTACTTTTTTTTGTTCGCTATTTAGCTTATTATTTTGAGTCATATTATTTTATACTTTCTGTTTATTTAGTCCAAATTAGAGCTTGTTCCAGATCACGAATAATATCCTCAGGGTCTTCCAAGCCGACTGAGAAGCGAATCAAGCCATCGCTAACTCCAATTGCCAAGCGTTGCTCTGCTGCCATCATTACATGCGTCATGGATGCTGGATGAGTAATAATAGTTTCAGTCGCACCCAACGATTCAGCTAAGGTACATAAAACCACGCTATTCATCACATGTAACGCGTGTTCATAACCACCAACGACTTCAAATGCCAACATTCCGCCATGAAAACCATCACGGTGCTGAGTTGCCGCCAATTCTTTTTGCGCAAACGATGCCAAGCCAGGATAATAAACCTTACTAACTTGCGGATGCTGTTCTAAAAACTCAGCAACGGCTTGAGCGTTTCGTGAATGCTGTTTAACTCGTAAATCCAATGTCTTGATACCCTGCATGGTTAACCATGCATCCATTGGTGCTTGGATATTACCGATATTTTTACGGTTATAATCAAAATCTTCGAGATATTTTTTATTATTACTGAGTAACGCACCGCCAACCGTCGCGTTATGTCCATCAATATATTTAGTTGTTGAATAGAGAATAATATCCGCACCAAGCTCCAGTGGACGTTGCAAAACCCCAGT
Source organism: uncultured Neisseria sp. (assembly GCA_964611845.1). Lineage (GTDB taxonomy): Bacteria > Pseudomonadota > Gammaproteobacteria > Burkholderiales > UBA11063 > Aquella. The sequence continues at coordinate 116,551 of CAZTBH010000003.1, read as the reverse complement.
CAGAAAAGTATTATCCACTACTACCGGAATATTTTTTGCATGAGCAATTTTACTGATTGCAGCAATATCATTGAGTTTAAGTGTTGGATTAGCAGGGGTTTCCAAAAATATCATTCTGGTATTTTCTTGAATTGCCCGAGCAATATTATCCGGGTTAGCTGCATCAATATAACTAATACTAATTCCAAATTTATTAAACACAGTATCCACCAAACGCACCGTACCACCAAAGACCACATCCGAACACACGATATGATCGCCCTGCTCCAATAAGCTCATAATCAAGGTTGTAGTTGCCGCTAAACCAGTTGCGAAAGCCACTGCTCCAGCAGCATATTCAATCCCGGCTAATTTCTTTTCCAAGGTTGCAACCGTAGGATTAGAGGAACGAGTATAGGTGTGTCCTTTATTTACTCCCACTGCTTCTTGTGCATAGGTAGCAGTTTGATAGATCGGCGGCAAAATTGCTCCTGTTACCGGATCTGGCTCTACGCCAAAATGAATATTGCGGGTGGCATTACCAGCATCGGCAAGCTTTTTATGTGAATAGCGGCTACTCATGAATCGGATTCCTAAAAAGTGAAATAATCCTCGGATTTTATCATAATTGGCACTTCATTTTTTGAGCAACTTACGTGGCTATTATGACATCGAGAAATCATAACTGGTAAAATACAGCTTATACCTTGGATAATCTAATAATTACTAATGAGCTAAGATGAAAAAATTTGAATTAATTTATAATGAGCTAAAGCAAAGAATCGCGAATAAATCTTTACCCGCAGGAAGTAAAATCCCCTCGGAAAATCAACTTTGTCAGGATTTTAACTGTAGTCGCGGGACACTGCGCAAAGCTCTGGAATTATTGGCGTTAGATGGATTAATCAATGCTCAGCACGGTAAGGGTGTTTTTGTCTTAGATCATGAGCAGATAACCTTTTCCTTTGGTAATCTGGTTAGCTTTGCTGAAGCCAATCAAGATAGTGGAAGTACCTTTACCACCGAAGTTGGTCTCTATCAAAATTTAGCCTGTGATGTGCAATTAGCTTCAGTAGCGGGGTTTAGCGCAGAAACGCCACTCTTAAAATTACTCCGCTTGCGGACGCTAAATGGTGAAAAAATCATTGCCGATCTCAATTATTTCAATACTAATTTGATTACCGGGCTAAGCCAAGAAATTGCCCGGAAATCAATCTATCACTATATTGAATCGGATTTAAAATTAAAAATTGGTTTTGCGCGTAGAAGTATCGAGGTATGCTCACCAAATGAGCACGATCTAAAATATCTTAATCTCAGCCAATTTAATTGTGTAGTGGTAGTTAAAAACTGGGTTTATCTTGCCGATGGAGTTTTATTTGAATATACCGAGTCACACCATCGCCCAGATAAATTTATTTTTACCGAGTTTGTTCGTCGCAGGTGATTAATTAGAAATGATGTAAGCTACCTAGGGAGAACCTCCAATTCCATGGAGATAAACAATGTAATCACCTAAACAATGCGAATTTGCAATTGTTCCAAGGTAGCAAGTAGGTGTAGTTTTACTTCATCAGTACCAAGTTTCATTTAGTCAAATATTCTTGTAATGTCATTACATTCATTTTATCAATTGTTAATTCTGATTCTGATTTCCAATAGCTTACTGATGACACACTAATTGTGTTTTTTTGTGTGGTTGGTGTAATAATGATAGTACTATATAATTTTTGTTTATTATCTCCGACAGGTTTGAACTCAACTACGAGCATATTTCTGTCGGAGTAGTAATTGACTTTAGTTGACTTACCCCAATCGCAAGAACCTGGCGAACATTTACCATAACCATGAACAGAATTTTTTGTTATTACTAGTTTATCTATTCCACTGCTTTCCCCATAATACGTACCTTCAAAGTCATAAGCATATACCATACTTGTAATAGACAGAAGTAAGGCACTAATGATTAATTGTCTATTTTTCATGATGTTATTTCTATAATAAAAAAATTACACTAGTCGTTTTTCATACAATTGGCGATGTTTAGATAAACTCTAACAAAGAGTATGTCCATGATTTTACCATACTATATTAACACAACCGTTAGCTGTCTCACTAACATTGTTTATATTGCTATGTCTTTGCACTAACTGGTTTTTTATTGTGCACCTGCAGCAAAATTAACCAACTTCAACTTGTCTAAACAAGTTATAATTATGCCATAACCATTTATAGTCGGAGAAACAAATGGCAACTACATCAAATGGCGTGAGTACAGAGATCGTGCAAGAAATTATTGAAGCACTGGGTGGTGCAGAGAATATTTTAGCTGCAACACATTGTATTACTCGTCTACGTTTGGTCTTAAAAGACGAAAGCATAGTGAATGCCGCACGCATCAATCAAATTTCATTTGTTAAGGGCTGTTTTAGCGCCAATGGTCAATATCAGATTGTAATTGGACAAGGAACGGTCGATCAAGTCTGTGAGCTATTACTCAAAACAGCTAATATCGGACACAGCAGCAAACAAGAAGTGGCGGCAGTTAGTGAACAAAATATGTCATTAATTCAACGCGTTGTCAAGCTACTTGCCGATATTTTTATTCCACTTCTTCCAGCGATTGTTACCGCTGGTTTACTTATGGGATTAAATAACATCTTCACCGAAAAAATCTGGCTGGATCATACTCAATCACTAGTCGACCTCTATCCTACGCTGGCTGGTATTGCTGGAATGATTAATGTGATTGCTTCAACCGCATTTGTCTTTTTACCAGGGTTGGTCGGCTGGTCAGCTGTCAAACGTTTTGGTGGTAATCCCCTACTTGGAATTGTTCTTGGCTTAATGCTAATTCACCCTGATTTACTTAATGCGTATGGTTACGCTACTGCGGTACAAAATCACACTGTACCACAATGGCATATCTTAGGCTTCACTTTGGAAAAAGTTGGTTACCAAGGGCAAGTTTTACCCGTTATTGTTTCAGCTTTTGTGCTAGTGCGTTTAGAGCTATGGCTCAATAAAAAAATCCCTGATGCATTTAAATTACTTTTGGTTGCACCAATTGCCTTATTAATTACCGGATTTTTATCTTTCATCGTGATTGGTCCGGTTACTTTCGCCATTGCTAATGGAATAACTTTTGGTTTAGTATTTATTTTCACTAAATTTGCGCTCCTTGGTGGCTTAATTTTTGGTGCGCTTTACGCTCCGATTGTTATTACTGGTATGCATCAATCTTTTCTAGCCATTGATTTTCAACTAATCGCTAGCACTGGTGGTGCATTATTATGGCCAATGGTTGCTTTGTCTAATATCGCGCAGGGTTCTTCTTCACTGGCAATGATGATTTTAGCCAAAGATGAAAAACTCAAAGGCTTAGCATTTACTTCAGCGATTTCTGCTTATCTCGGTATCACTGAGCCAGCTATGTTTGGAGTAAATTTACGTTTTAAAATTCCATTTTTCTGTGCAATGACTGGTGCATCTCTTGGCGCAGCATTGATTGCGGTTGAAGGAGTTCGTGCCTCTGCAATCGGTGTTGGTGGCTTACCTGCATTTTTATCAATTATGCCGCAATTCTGGATAACTTACTTTATGGCAATGGGTGTAGTTCTGTTAGTACCATTTACACTAACACTACTTTTTGCTAAAAAAATCAATTTTAAGAGTATTTAACATGACACAGCAATGGTGGAAAAGTTCCGTAATTTATCAAATTTATCCTAAAAGCTTCAAAGCCAGCGGTGATACCCCTACCGGTGATTTACAAGGTATAATTAGTAAACTGGATTATTTGCAAAAATTGGGTGTTGATGTTCTATGGTTAACGCCAGTATATACTTCACCACAACGTGATAATGGCTACGATATCAGCGACTACTATAGTATTGATCCTAGTTATGGGACAATGGCGGATATGCAGGAATTACTTGCTCAAGCACATAGCCGAGGGTTAAAAGTGATTATGGATATAGTGGTAAATCATACCTCAACTGAGCATCAGTGGTTTCAAGAGGCATTGCGTGATCGAAATAGTCCTTTCTACGACTACTATATTTGGAAAGATGGCGTTAATGGCAATCCGCCGACTAACTGGCTATCAAAGTTCGGCGGAAACAGTTGGCAGTTTGCCCCCGAGACCGGACAGCACTATCTACATTTATTTGATGTAACTCAAGCTGATTTGAATTGGGAAAACCGACAATTACGTAATGAGATTTATAGCATGATGCGCTGGTGGCTTGATTTGGGTGTAGATGGCTTTCGTTTGGATGTCATTAACCTGATCTCCAAAGAGCAAACTTTTCTTGACGATACGCTGGACACAGCAACGGCAGATGGACGTAAATATTATACCGATGGGCCCAAAATTCATGATTACTTAAAAGAAATGAGCCGTGAAGTTTTTAGCCGTAAAACAGGAATAATTACCGTTGGCGAAATGTCCTCAACTTCAATTGCCAACTGTATCCGCTACACAAACCCAGCAGAACATGAGCTTGATATGGTATTTAGTTTTCATCATCTCAAAGTTGATTATGCAGATGGCAATAAATGGAGCATTATGCACTATGATTTTTTACAGCTCAAAAAAATAATTAGCGACTGGCAACTGCAAATGCAAGACGGAGACGGTTGGAATGCCCTATTTTGGTCAAATCATGATCAACCGCGCGCGTTATCGCGTTTTGGCGATGATAAAAACTATCCTTACCAATCCGCGACAATGCTCGCAACCGCACTGCATTGTATGCGTGGTACGCCCTATATTTACCAAGGTGAAGAAATTGGAATGACCAATCCCCAATTTAGTAACCTCGAAGATTATCGTGATGTCGAAAGTATCAATGCTTATAATCTGATGAGCTCAGAATGGGGTTATTCTCATACTCAAGCAATGGAAATTTTGGCGCAAAAATCACGCGATAATGCACGCACGCCAATGCAATGGGATGATAGCCAGCATGCGGGTTTTACTAATGGAACTCCGTGGATTAAAGCTGCTGATAACTATCAGCAGATTAATGTTGCCTCGGCTTTAGCTGATAGCAACTCAATTTTTTATTATTATCAGAGCTTGATTCAATTGCGTAAAAAGTACCAGATTATTGCCGATGGTGAAATTAGGTTTTATCAGCTGAAGCATTCGCAGTTACTAGTCTATAGCCGCCATATTCAGAGTGAAATATTGTTGGTAGTCTGTAACTTTAGCGCAGAAAATTGTGAATTGGAGTTATCTAGCTTAGACTTGGCGTTAACTCAAGCTCCAAAGGTAATGCTGAGTAATGACAGCAATAATATGATTACTCAGGAAGTTGTACAATTAGCGCCTTTTGGCTGCATGGTAATTCATAGTATTTAGTTACCACTCTTTGTCAATGCTCAAGCTCGTAGGATAAGATCAAGCACGAAACAAACGAGTATTAATAAATACCACTTTAGTTAACAGAATTACCTAATTCTTTTTTAGCTTTAATCAATGTCCAGATATTATAAAAAATCACTACAAGCAAGACCCATTTTAAATATGAAGCATCGACCTTAGAAATAATCGGCGCAGCAATCAAAACTGCAAGACACCCCGGAATCGCCATTAGCAATGTACTCCATGAATAATATTGGCGATTTTTTATCATCGGTACCGCAGTCATGGGCATTTGCACCGCGCTTGCTGTTGTCATAATTGGATATGCCACTGCAGGTGATAAGCCAAGCAAAAAGATAATTACCAATACAATTGAATAGTAGCCAACCCCAAAAGCAGGTAAGCACCCCGCCATAAACATTACAACACCAAGAACAATTAGCTTAGTACCACGTACAGAAATCAAGTCACCGCCAATAGTCAGCATATGCATTGAGTTCAACAACAAGATAATAACCGTTAAAATAAATGTTACCAGCATCACATTGTAAATAACATTACGAGTAACATATTTGACGAAATAACCCGAAACTACCCCACCAAGTGCAATCATTATGCATGCGGTAATCAAAGTTAAACTATCAATTTTAACCAGCTGTAAAAACAAAATAGACTGTAACAATGTTGGTAATGTAGCTTGAACAACTATCGAACCATTATATCTCTTATTATCTTCCATCAATCCAAAAGCATTGCGAAAAGCAAAAATTGAGGCAAAACTACCAATTCCAAAAGTGTCAAAAAATGTTGCTACAAATCCTGTAATCACTGTTTGCAGCTTTTTACGCAAAGTTAAAAATTCTTTACTTTGGTTAAAATTGATTAAAAAATAAATGAATGTTGCCAGTACGATGATAGTAACAATTAATTTGATGATCAAGATTTGGCTCATTATATACCCACCATTAAAATAATGTTAATTATACCATAGTCATTAATATTAGTATAATTGAAGATCATAAAAAGATGTGTAGAACTCAAATATGGATAAAAAAACTCTCAATTAGGGCGCTTAAGTTTATTAGCATCCACAGTCTACCGCTGTACCAGCTTGAGCATTTTCTCCTTCAGTTGCATATCCATCTCGCTTCCACCAGTCAATGCCTCCGATTAGTTCTTTTACTTTAAAACCTAAAGTAAGTAATTTTAATGCTGCTTTTGTTGAAGCATTACAGCCAATACCATCACAATAGCAAATATAGGTTTTACTTTTATCTAAAAAAGAAGTGGAGTTGGTGCACATCTCTCTATGAGGTAAATTTATGGCGCTAGGTATATGCTCTCTATCAAATGCAGATGTTGTTCTACCATCCACAACAATAATATTTCTATCTTCTTTTAATGCAGAAAATAAATCTGCTGAATCCATTTCATATGCCAGTTTTTTTTGATAATAAGTTAATTGATCTAAAACCATAAATATCTCCAATTGGTAATTTAAAATGACAATTATTATATCATGGAATAACAATATTGCTAACAACTAATACTCTCCAAAAACATCTTAAAAAGTTGCTATAAATCCCGTAGTTACAGGTTGCAATTTTTTTACGTGCACTTAATTGTCCACTACTCTGTACCCCGATTAATCAAAAATAGATAAAGATTGCTAACACCACAATCGTAACGATAAGTTATGTTATCTGGATTTTAATATTTTCCAAGCTTTATGGCATCCACTACCACCAAATACCATCGTTTTATGCTACAATCTGGTCTGGAAATCAATCGGGCAATCGCGGTTATTGGCTTAATCGAGGAAAGTCCGGACACCAGATGGATAAAAGTGCTGGGTAACCCCCAGGGGTCGCTTCGGCGGCTACGGAAAGTGGCGCAGAAAATATACCGCCAGCAATGGTAAGGGTGAAAAGGTGCGGTAAGAGCGCACCGCGCAACTAGTGATAGTTGTGGCAGGCAAAACCCCACTTGGTGCAAGACCAAATAGGCGCAATTCGTATTTATCCTCTACACATAGTTGCGCGGGTAGGTTGCTAGAGCCTCTTGGTAACAATTGGCCCAGATGAATGATTGCCTCAAGCTTATAGCTTAAGACAGGATCCGGCTTACAGATTGATTTCCTCTTCAATTCTATTCTTTCATAGGATCAAAAAATGTCTGATCAACATCTCATCGAAAAAACTATTACTTCAGAACAAGTCTTTGCGGGCAATTTTATGCGCGTATATCGCGACAGCGTTGAGCTACCCAACGGTAAAACCTCTACCCGTGAATATATCCGCCATTCTGGCGCAGTTGCGATTTTAGCGCTTGATGATGAAAACAATCTAATTATGGAACGCCAATACCGCCATCCAGTTGGACGGGTAGTATATGAAATTCCGGCAGGTAAATTAGATCCCAATGAAGATGAATTAAGCTGTGGACGCCGCGAATTAGTTGAAGAAACTGGTTATGTTGCTAAAGAATGGATTTTACTCGGTGAGTGTTTGCCTTGTATTGGTTATTCCAGTGAACGGATTGTTTATTACCTAGCTCGTGACTTGGCTTATACTGAGCAAAATCTTGATGATGGTGAGTTTCTGGATGTAATCAAGCAACCACTGACGGAAGTAATGAATTTGGCATACACCGGGCAGATTCCAGACAGCAAGACTTTAGCTGGTTTAATGTTGCTCCAAGGACATCTCAACCGAGATGCTTAGTTATTTATGCATTAGCTTAGGTATAATTAGTGCTCAATTTTTTCACTTACCTCAGTTTATTGCATTTATTCTCCTAATTGGATGTGCTGGTAGCTATTGTTGGCTGCGCTTTAAGTCGCCTATTGCTAATTTACAACTTGGACGCGGTATCACTTGGGCAGTATTATTTGTTGGCTGTCTGGCTTATGCTGATTTACGCATCTCTGCACGTTTAGCAGGAGTAATCAAAGAGCCAATCAGCCAGCTCACAGTAAAAGCTCATCTGATCGCACCGATTCAGGACAAAAACAGCTATCTCCAAAGTCAGATTCAAATTGATTCGGGTAGTTTTAAAGGGCAAAACATGCTCTTATTTTTTCAACCCAATACAGCTTTACTCCCACAATATCAGTATCAGCTTACACTCAATATCCGCCCATTAAATATTCCATCCAATTTTTATGCTTTTAATTACCAACAATACTTGGTTGCGCAAAACATCACCGCTAATGCCAGTTTAGTTGGGCATCCACAAGTACAAAAAACCAGTTATACTCCATCCGCGCTGATTAATACCCAAAGAGTAAAGCTAATTAACTATCTACAAAAAACATTGGCAGATAAACAATATGCTGGCTTAGTTATTGCTTTGGTTACTGGCTATCAAAATCTAATTCCAGCCGATCAATGGGCTGTATTTAAGAATAGTGGAATAACTCATATTGTTAGTATTTCTGGTTTACACATTACACTAGTTGCTGGGATGTTCGTATTACTGATTAATTTTCTGCTCAAATTATTACCTCCAACGAGAATTCCCCGTCAGATCATTTTGGTCTGGGCTGGTGTACTTGTAGCATTGGCTTATTCCCTGCTCGCTGGATTTACTATCCCCACGCAACGAACTTTTTATCAGTTATTAGTAATGGCGTATCTGCTCTCACGGCGCTCCTATTTGCCGTTGATCAATAAATTGGGATTAACTTTAGTAGTTGTATTACTGATGGATCCATTTGCCAGCTTTAGTATTGGTTTTTGGTTCTCATTTATCATCGTGGCAACCATTTTTATCGTGATAAGTAACTATGCTCGCATCAGCAGTAAACTTGCGCTCTGGGTACGAATGCATTGTTTTATAACTTTAGTCAGTGTACCACTAAGTTTGTTTTTGTTTGCATGTTTTCCACCGATCTCATTTGTTGCTAATCTCTGGGCAATCCCAGTTATTGGTAATATCATGACACCAGTAATCGTGGTTGCCAGTTTATTTCATTTGAGCTGGATAATCATTCTCTGTGCTGATATTTTAAATTATGCCATGCTCCCTATTGAGTACTTGGCAAAAACCCAACCTTATCATCAGCAAACACCAAATCTGCTGGTCGTAATTTTAGCTTATCTCGGAATTATCTTATTGCTAATACCTCGCTCATTAGCTGGTAAGAATATCTTGGGCTTAATTCTCTTTGCCAGCTTATTTTTTGTTAATAATCGAACTGATCTGAGATATGGTGAGCTACAAATCAATGCTTTTGCCAATTCTAAAAGCGGCTACGTGATTGCGCAAACTCAAAAACATAACTTACTGATTATCGCAGGAAATGATGCCACTAAAACCAACCAGCAACTTTCGATGACCGTACTGCCCTATCTAACTTCGCAGAATATCCAACAAATTGATTATTTAATTACCAATCAAAGCGAAAGTGAGATTAAGGATATTTTAGAGCACAACCAAATTCAGGTAGCTGCAGCTAAATTGGACGTTAGCAGCAATCTTGATGGTGTTGAAATTGAAAATAGCCCATTTGAAAATCAAATTGCATTACGCTTTCGTGAACACAATGGTAACCTTAGCTATATTGGTAGTGGCTATCAACCATTTGGTGAGCAGGACTGGCAGAACATAGTGATTGCCTATCCCTTAATGCCTTTAAAATGGCTGTATCAGGAACACATTATTAATCTGTTATTAAACTATCCTCAAGTGCAAAGCCGAAGTATTCACGCCTTGACTGACAACATTAATCTTGATGCAAAAAATATCTATGATTTGCCGCAAGATGGTAGTGTAATATTCAGAAATAATAGCATTAAAACTATTAAATCAGAATAAATACGCACTGTAAATTTATAATATAAGCCCAACAGAACAAATAACAACTTTACTTTTATGGATGTTTGCCATTTGAATAGCTATTTGGTTATAATACCTGATTAATTAATCCAAAGGACAAATTCAATGAATCCAACTATTCAAGTTATTAAAAATCACCGCTCAATCCGTAGTTTTTTAGACAAAGATTTACCAGCTGACACACTTCAGGCAATTATTGATGCAGCGCAAGCAATGCCAACTTCAATCAATGGCCAGCAAGTCTCTCTGGTTATCGTTCGCGATAAAGCAACTCGTAGCAAATTGGCAGAATTATGCGGAGGTCAGCCATGGGTAGCCGCAGCTCCGGTATTTATTCTCTTTGTTGCTGATTTTTATAAAACAAGCGTTGCGGCTGAAATGAATCAACGTACTCAAGTAATTCATGAAAGTGCTGAGGGTGGACTAGTTGGAATCTTGGACTCTGGAATTGCTATGGGTGGAGCGATTGTTGCCGCTGAAAGCATGGGCTTAGGGATAGTGCCAATTGGTGGTATTCGCTTACACGCAGAAGAAGTAATTAAACTACTGAACTTACCTAAGTATACTTTTCCAGTGAATGGTTTATGCATTGGTTACCCGGCGGATAATTCAAAATTAAAACCACGTTTACCGCAGGAGACTTTCGCCCATTATGAACAATACGACACTAGCAAACTAGCTGCTAATATCAAAGACTATGATGCAACGATGGAAAACTATCTGGCAACAATTAACCGCACAGAAGAAGGTAACTGGAGCAAGCATACTTCTAATATCTATCAACGTGTTTATTTTCCAAATATAAAACCAACAATGACAGCGCAAGGATTATTACACGATAAGTAATCTTATTTACAAATAATTTATTTAACAACAATAACTTTTAGCAAACTATATTTTTATATACTCACAGTATTTGAATCTTGGGCGCGAAGGATTGATAAAAAAGACGACGCGGTGTAGTTAGAGCTACATAAGGAGTCTTTTTTGAAATCCGACAAAGTCCAAGTTTCAAAGACGAAGAGTATAGATATTTTCATTTGCATAATTTTAGGGCTATGCTAAAATACTAACTTTACTAATTACTCAAACAGAAAGAATTTTATGAGCGACTACACTCCACCAAATAATAATCAACCACGAAGAAGAGCTCCACAACAAGCAACGCGTAGGAGAAATACTGACAACTTTGATGATCAACCACGCAATACGAATCGTGGTAATAGCCGTGATTATCAGGATACTGAATATGAAGAGCGCGCTCCGCAACGTCGAGCGCCTAATCCACAGCAAAATCGTCAAAATTATGAAGAGGATGACTATTATGATGAGCCGCCTCGCCGAGGTCGTGCAAACAACTATGCTCCACGAGAAGAGAAGAGTAATAAAGGACTGTTATATGGATTAGGCGCAGTTGCTGCCGTGGCAGTTGCTGCAGGTTCATATTTTATTTTCAAAGCTCCGGATACTGCACAGATTGTCGCAGTATCTCCAAATTATGTTACAACTCAACAGGCTTATCAGGATTGTCATAGAGTTGGTACAACCCGTTACGTTAAAAATCAAAAAAATGGTACTGAAGGTGCTTTGATTGGTGGAGCAACTGGTGCAGTTGCGGGTGGTATAATTGGAAACCAAGTTCATGGTGGCGGTGGTGGAACTGCTGTTGGTGCAGTAGCAGGTGGTGTTGGAGGAGCGCTAATTGGACGCGAAATACAGCGCTCCAATCAGCCAGATTATGTTGCTAAACATGGCTCAAGTACACAATGTCAAACCGCTTATCGTCCAGTACAAACTCAGTCTGGTTACAATGTACAATATCTTTATAAAGATAATATGGCAAACATCGTAACGCAAAGTGCTCCGGCAATTGGAACTAAAATACCTATGAAAGATTTACAACAATTAGCTATGCCAGCACAAGCTACTGGAGCTATTCCGCCAACAACTAGTCATTAAAAGACGAAGGAGGTGCTTGGTTATAAGAGCACTTCCTAATATCAGGACAAGCATTATTAATCAAACAGCAGATCAGCCAATCACTCTCAACAATTCAGCAATTACGGTCAATCAGTTACCCTATTCAGATATGCCGACTGATTTGTATATCCCACCAGAAGCGCTGCAGGTGTTTTTGGAGATGTTTGAAGGTCCGTTGGATTTATTACTATATTTAATTCGCAAGCAAAATCTGGATATTCTACAAATCCCGATAACTAAAATTACCGATCAATACATCAACTACATCAATACCATGCAAGTTTTGAATATTGAATTAGCTGGTGAGTATTTACTTATGGCAGCTGTTCTTTTAGAAATTAAATCGCGAATATTGTTACCTAAATTACCTAATGCGAGCAATGATGCGGACGAAGATGGTGAAGATCCCCGTCAGGAATTAATTCAGCGTTTACTTGAATACGAGAAAATTAAACTCGCTGCGATAAATCTTAATACGATGCCACAGGCTTACCGTGATTATTTATGGGTGGATATTCTGATTGAGGAAAGTGAGCCTGAATTACCTGAAATTAAGCCGACTGACTTACAAAAAGCATGGCATACTCTGTTATTACGCAGTATCAAAGCACAGAATGAACATCATATTAAACGGCAGGAATTATCGGTACGCGAACATATGAGCCAAATTTTACGCACACTTCGCGAGCTAGGAAAAACCAATTTCTTTGATTTATTTGAGCTACAATTAGGTACTCAGCATATAGTGGTAAATTTCATCGCGATTTTAGAATTAGGGAAAGAAGGAATGGTTAGTATCGTTCAAGATAGTGAACAAAATATTTTTGTTGAATTAGTTTAAATACATGCATCAACAATTCTCTCACCTAAAAAAAGTAATTGAAGCATGTTTATTAACTGCCAATGATATTGTTGATTTAGAACAATTGGCAACAGTTTTTGATAATCAGATCAGTAACAGTTCATTAGAAAAAATTTTAGCTGAAATTGCCGAGGATTATGCTGAACGCGGAATTGAATTACTCAAAATCGCCAGTGGTTATCGTTTTCGCTCTAAACCCGAATACCAGAGCTACTTGAATAAACTCTATCAAACCAAGCCAGCACGCTATTCGCGGGCGGTAATGGAAACCTTAGCAATTATCGCTTATCGTCAACCAGTTACGCGTGGTGAAATTGAAAATATTCGTGGTGTGACGATTAATAGCACCATTATTCAGACTTTATTTGACCGTGGCTGGATTGAAGTAGTTGGACATAAGCAAATCCCTGGTAAACCAGAATTACTTGCTACTACCAGCAAATTCCTTGATGATTTGGCGATTCAGTCACTCGAAGAATTACCCGCATTACCGAATATTACCGAATCATTTCAGCAAAACCCCGAACATGATTTAATCGAAGAATATGATAGCAATAAGGAAAGAACATGAACGATACAACAAATCAACAAATTGAAGAACTTTTAAATTTACCTGGAACATTTCACATCAAAATCATGGGCTTCAATGACCCTGAGCTAATTAACGAAGTAAGCGCGATTATTTCAGTACACGTTAATAATTTCAATCCTGAGGGCGACATTAGCGTCAAACCCAGCAGTAAAGGTAATTATGTTGCTCTAACTGCAACGATTTGGGCAGAATCCAAAGCACAATTAGATGAAATCTACTCGGCTTTGAATAAACACAATTTAGTAAAAATGACACTCTAATGGCTAAGGTAATAGTTAAACCAATCGGTAAAATTGATTACCAACAGTGTTGGCAGTCAATGAAAGAGTTTACTGAACAACGCACGCCTGATACAGCTGATGAACTATGGTTAGTGGAACATGACCCAGTTTTTACGCTTGGTCTTGCAGGTAAAGAAGAGCATATCCTAATCAAAGAGCATGATATTCCGATTATTCGCACGGATCGTGGTGGACAAGTTACCTATCATGGACCACAGCAAATCATAATTTACTTGCTGATCGATATTAAACGTTTGGGATTGCCCATTCGTGAATTGGTTACACGGATTGAAAATGGTGTAATTAATTATCTGGCAATCTTAGGAATTGAAGCCTATGGTGATCGTGATGCCCCTGGCGTTTATGTGGCTGGTAAAAAAATTGCTTCGCTTGGATTAAAAATCCGTAAAGGCTGCAGCTATCACGGGCTTAGCTTTAATTTCAATCTGGATAAAACTCCGTTTAGCTATATTAACCCCTGTGGTTATGCTGGTTTGCAGGTAGTAAACTTATGTGAGTTAGTAGTAAATCAACTAGAAATGAATGATGAAGCAACAAAACTTGCTGACGCATTGGCAGAAAATATTTATAAATATACTGAAACAGATTCGAAATACTGATAGGCGATAAGCGACGAAGCCTATAGTTAGTAAGTGAGGAGCTTAGCAACGACCCAGGATGATGAATCTGTTTCAGTATAGCAGCGCCGTAAAAACGCTGCTACTTATCATAAATCAAAAAATCACTCTACCAATTAATCTGCTTGGCAGGAATCCACAAATCCAATAACTTACGATATTTCGCCTCCAAAATATCTTGCGGTGGTAAATTTGGTGTTTTAGAATAAAGATCGGCTTTTTGAAAAGCTTTCAATAATGGCAGCATTAACCAGTCAAAATCAGAAGCCAACTCAGTATATGCCATAACTCCATTTTGCGGTGTATGCCATGGATAAAAAGAATGGTAGCGCAAAAGGTACAAGCCCTCTTCGCATATATTACTACCTTGCTTCATTGCCTCATAGATATACTCATCATGTCCCCAAGTCATATCAACTTTATCAAACCCACAATTGCGCGGATAATTACCAAATGAATTATCATCTTGCGTATTATAGTGTTTATAATCAGGACATTCTGTATAGTAGCCATTAGCATAAAATACATTTGAAGCCGCAAACGGAGTTGCTATTGGGTAAGTATCACCAACCACAGCCCATTGATTTAAACTACCAAACTGAGGCAGCAACATTACTTTACCCAAATCATGAATAAATCCAACTAAGGGAAACCATGACCAATCAGTAATATGGCTATACAGAGATTTTAAAGTATGTTTAGCATACAAATCGCGCCATTTCTCTGGTAATGCATCCCAAACAGTTGGCTTAAACAAAACTTTAATCTCTAAATCATCACGTAACTCGGTATCATTTAACATTGCAAATTCAAAAATTGACTCTGCCGATTGATAGGCATGAACCACCTGAGGTAAATCATTATCTGGATCACTTTCATCATGCACTTGTTCCAAAAGCTTAAATACCTGATAGACATCCATTTTACCATGTGCTAACTGTGAATATTTGCGTTTATTCTCCATAACAAAATCTACAGTTTGATTGGTATGCATTTCGCGATAAGTTCGCTCAACCCGATCTTGAAATTTAGAATTAGTATAATTACGTAATTCGCCAAAATCATCACGGCGTTCAGTTGCAACTGCTTCCATAATTTGCCTCCTAAAGCAAAAGTAATTTATAACTTATGCGCTTTTTTGACCCAATAAGCGCGTCGGGACACCTTTTTCAAGGTTTAATTCAATTAGTTCCAAAGATATACCTTTGGTTTCTGGTACTTTTAAATAAACATACACAAAAACTATTAGCGCTATTGTCCCATACATACTAAATGTTGCCGCGATACCCAAAGCATGCAAGATTGTCAGAAAACTGGCCGCGACTAAGAAATTTGCACCCCATTGCACTGCTACCACAAAACTCATGCAAGTGCCGCGAGCATGTAATGGAAAGATTTCTGAGATCATCAACCAAAATAATGAACCAACGCTAATGCAATAACCGATAATATAAGTGACTAAGCAAAATAATGCCAGATACGCAGTTGCGCCACTAATTGGTCCACTAAGCAAAAACACCATCGTAAATAAGCTCAGTGCAGCAATCATCGAACCAATCAGTAAAAATTTACGCCGCCCTAAACGGTCAATAAGCATTAATGTTATCACAGTGAAAACAAAATTAGTAATACCTAAGCCAAGAGTTCCAAACATTTGGGTGGCTGAATCTGAGAAACCAATTTGTTTCATAATATGCGGACCATAATACATCACCGTATTAATTCCCATAAACTGCTGAAATATTCCGAGTAGTAACCCAATGAATAATACTGGGCGCAATTTTTTACTAAATAACTCGCTGAATTTAGCTCTATTGACATTTAGCGTGCTTTTGATTAATGACAGCTCATGCTCCGCCATAGACTTATTACCGCGAATTTTTTCCAAAATATTTAAAGCTAACTGGTCTTTACCTTTAGTCAACAGCCACTTCGGTGATTCTGGCATCACTAACATCCCAAGCGTCAAAATCAATGCAGGAATGATTCCACTAAAAATCATCCAGCGCCAGCTACCACTTTCTGTTAAAGCATAATCAACTAAGAAAGCTAACACTTGCCCACCCGTAAGAAAAGCACCATTCCAAAGCACTAATTTACCACGAGAACTAGCTGGTGCAATTTCAGCAATAAACATCGGTGTCGCAAACGAACCCATTCCTACGGCAAACCCCAAAATAAATCTACCGATAATTAAATACTCTATCGAATGTGCTATTGCCGCAACTATGGTACCGATGATAAAAATTAATCCAGTTATCACCAATACTTTCTTGCGCCCAAGATTATCGCTAAGCTTACCACATAATAACGCACCAAACAAAGCGCCAAGGACACAAGCACTAACAACCATTTCGAGCTGAAAATTGCTGGCAGAAAACTCACTTTGAATAAATGGCGATGCTCCAGCTATAATCGAAGTATCAAAACCAAAGAGTAAACCGCAAGTTGCAGAAATACATACCGTGACAAATAAATATGGATTTATTTTATTCATTCAATATCCTCGCTTAAATAAGTTAGTTTGATTGACAAGTGACAACTGTTATAAATTTATACCTCTTTAGCAATCCTTTCTCTGGTTGAGTTTTTGTAGGGAAACAAAAATAATAGCAATATTCCAAGGGGAACAAGTGTTGCAAAAGCAAAAGCTTTAATGCCACCCATACCATCAAATAAAACCCCAATTATTTTGGCAGAACCACTATCAAAAATAGCACAAAGCACCATAATGACACTGGTAATCAAAGCATGCTGCGCTTTAGGTGTGCTGGTTAATAATAATGAAGCCAATGTCGGGTAAATCGGACCGATAAAAAACCCAAGTAATGGAATTCCAAAGGCAATTAACGGAGCATTAAAAATACTCTGTACATCTTTACCAACTCCGTGATGAATGTTACTCAAAATTAGCGCGGTTAAAACTATTGCGATCACAAGGCTAACTGCAAACATTTTGTACCATTTGACATAGCGTAAAATAAAAGTCCCTGCAAAGCGCCCAAGTGCAATACCTATCGCCAAAAAACTGGCAATCTGAATACTCAAAGCCTCTGGCAACTCCAATATACCACTATTAAAATATGGCAGCCACGAACCTATTCCCATTTCCAAGGTTTCATATGATGCAAGCAGCAAGGCAAAAATTAGAAAGCCACGATTAAGAAGAAGACCGATTCCTTTAAATTGCTCAATTAGTGGTAACTCTTCTTGTTTTTCGATTTGTGACTCATCGAATTTGGTAAAAAACCACATAATTAATAAAAGTAAGCTGACTCCTGCAAATGCCCAGAATACTCGATTCCACTCTTCAGGCATGATATGAATAAAACCCGAATAAAGCCACAGACCAACAATACTTCCAGTGGTATAAAGAGCCTCCATTAGGTTAATTAGACTTGCATGTTCACGATCACTCTTGGCAACTAAACCAACCGAACTATAGGCAATAATTTTTATGATTACAAAAACTAGTCCAGAAATAATAATATATGCACGTAAGGAATTGATTGTATTAATAAATGGGACAATCAGGCATACTAAAATAAACACAATATAGGTAAGAATTAATGATCTGCGAAAACCAACCTTAATTAAAATGGTGAACATAATAAATGAAGCGATGAGCTTAGGGAAATCGGAAAACAGCTCTAGCGTTCCTGCAGAATTTTGACTAATATGGTAATAGTTAATTGCCTGCATAACAAAAACTGGCATCCCCGTTGAAATAAGACTCAAACCAATAAAAGTCAAAATTATCTTTAATTTACTACTCATCGCATCCCTTAGATTAAATATCGTACATTTTCAGATAGCCCAGTGCAATTTCTTCGCTGATTGCAGCCTTATAGCAACCAAATTGAGTCGTAGAATATCCACCTACTACATTCCCCATTTGCATACATTTCGCTAAATCCCAGCCCTGATAAAAGCCATAAACTAAACCTGCCATAAAATTATCACCAGCACCTGTTGTATCAACAGCCTGAAACTCACATGGCATTGCTACGTGGATAATTTCATCATTTTGATAACTAATACTCCCAGATTTACCAATTGTAACAACTGGATATTTAACATATTTTGCCAAAATCGCAACTGCCTCATTGATATCTGTAACACCCGTTAATTTAAGTGCTTCTTTATCATTGGGAGTAAAAATATCTACGTATTCCAAAATAGGTTTAATTGCTTCAAGATTTAAATCATCACTCCAACCAGTATCATAAACAATCAACGTTCCTTCCAGAGACAAACGGCGCATAACTTCAGGATATTCCGGTAAGGCAAAACAAACTCGACAACCAGTAAAAAATTGATAGACATCCTGATTCGATAAATATTTTTGCTCAATCGGATTCGCAAATGAAATAAAACTACGATCACCATGCATTGAGATTGCAGTGGTTACGGCAACAGGACAAATATCGTTGTTGGCATACAAATTAGTAAGGTTCGCAAAATTTAAATCATTTAATAGCTCACGTGCCATTTTACTGGGTAAATCATCGGCTAAAAACGTTCCTAATTTGCTAGCTACATTCAAACGATTTAAGACAATCGGCAAGAGTGCGGCTCCACCACCTAACTGAATATCAAAGCCCGTGCTATATATTTCCTCGCCCGGATTGGGTAATCGTTCTAATCCGGCATAAATCAAATCGACAAATAATTTGCTAATTGCCCCAACTTGCATTAATGCCACCCCTCAATATGATGTGCGGATAAATAATTATCGACCAATTGTTTGGCTATTGAGTATGAATTAACTAACGGATGCCCCATTAAACCAATGACCGCTTGACTTTTATCTCTATTCAGAATCGCTTTAACTACGCTCCTTTCATAAAATTTAAGCGTACGGATTAGATTCATCTGTAGTTCAGAAATAGTGCCAATTTTAACCGGATGCGCACCATTTTTATCAATAGTACAACTTATTTCAACAATATCATTTGCTAACAACCCATCAATCGCCCCAGCATTAGGAATTGATAAAACCATCTCGGTAGATTCTCCGGTTGCAACCGCACGAATAAAGCGCAGCGCTACACCAGCATAACCACCATCATCAGCTTCAGCAATAAATTCTTGTAAAGTTGGTGTTTTACGCGTGATAGCACGTGAGGTCTGAGCTTCCATCGTCATATAACTATTTTCGCGAGTTAGATACGCATCCATAAAGATGTGGAATGCCTCATCCATATTATTGTCAATATCAAAATCAATTAGCTTTGTGAGCGTTGCATCATTAATCGCTTGCACGCTTTCACCGCGCGTTTGTTTTGCGCTTAAAATCGATTGGAGAGCTTTTTCTCGGTAATAGTAAAAATACAAGTATTCATTTAATAATAAATTTCCAGAAAGTTTTACAATCTCGGCATCAAAAAGTTTCATCTCAGTTTGTTGATAAAGACGTGGATCATTCGCCAAACTATCGCTTACATCCAGTCCCTTAATTTTTACTTGATCAAACCACGACAAATGATTCAATCCATAGCAGCGAAGACTAATCTCATGTTCTGCTACACCATATAAATTCTGTAATTGACGAGTAAAGCCACTGGGCGCATCACAAATTCCATAAACATTGCTATATCCAGCATCATGTAGCGCTTGAGTTACAATCCCTGAAGGATTGGTAAAATTGAAAATTGGTGCATTAGGTTTCGCATAGCGTTTAATTAATGAACAATACTCCAAAAGTGCTGGGACTGAACGCATTGCCATAGCAAAACCACCTGCTCCAGTAGTTTCTTGCCCAAGCACACCTAAATCTAATGCTACTCGTTCATCAATAACCCGACTTTTATCTTCACCGACACGAAGCGTAGTAATTACAAAATCTGCATCCGTAATTGCCATAATCGCATCTGAGGTAATTTCAAACTTTATGGATGGATTAATTAATGCAGCTACCTTTTGAGCTATTTTGCCAAAAACTTTTAATTTTGCTTCATTATTATCCATAAAAACTACATGAGTTATGCCAATTTTATTTGCACCACTAAGTATTGATTTTGCTAAAAAAGGTGAGCGTACGCCACCACCGCCAAGTACAGTAAGCTTCATTTTTTACTCCAAAGTTTGATACAGCGTAACAAAATGTTAACGCTAACATTAATCTAGCGAAATTCTAACACAATAATTTTTATTTTATACATAATCCGTTGCTGCAGCGCAGTATATTATGCTCTTTTACATTTATTAAATTAGGTTACACTAACTGGCTCAACATTCAGATAATAACACTGACAAAATAGCATGTAATGCTTGAAAAAAAAGGCGTTTTCAGGTATAATGTATAGAATTATTTGTTTGATTTTAATTTAAGAAAGGACTAGCAGATGAAACTAATAACAGTTCAAGATTTGGCGCAGATTGTACAAAAGCATGGATTTGATAATTATATGCAAGATTTGGTTACCTACTTGAAAGAGGATTTTGTGCGTTGGGAAGAGTTTGATAAATCGCCGCGCTATGTTTCTCATGTACCAGGTGGTGTTATGGAATTGATGCCAACTGCGGATAAGCAATATTTCTCATATAAATTCGTAAATGGTCATCCGGCTAATCCATTTGATGGTAAACAAACTATTGTTGCCGTTGGGCAATTAGCCGAAATTAAATATGGTTTCCCGATTTTACTTTCAGAAATGACTGCCCTAACTGGTTTCAGAACAGCCGCAACTGCAATCATTGCAACTGAATATTTAGCACGTAAAGATAGTAGCGTTTTAGCTATTATTGGTACTGGTTCACAAAGTGAATTCCAAACTTTAGCACATAAATTAGTACGCCCGATTACAACCGTTCGCTATTTTGATATTGATCCTGCTGCTATGGATAAATTTGAAAAAAACATGGCAAACAAAGGCTTTAAACTAGTACGTTGCCAAAGCGCAGAAGAAGCATGTTCTGGTGCGGATATTATTACCGTGTGTACAGCCTGCAAATTACACGCAATTGTAGTTAAAAATGAATGGGTAAAACCAGGCGTTCACATTAATGGCTTAGGTGGTGATTGCCCAGGTAAAACTGAATTAGAAAAATCAATTTTATTCCGTGGTAAAATAGTAGTTGAATTTACTGAACAGTCAATGGTTGAAGGTGAGATTCAAAATTTAACGCCTGAAGAAGTTAAACAAGTGTTACATGCTGAATTATGGGAATTAATCAATGGTAGCAAAGTTGGACGTGAGTCAGACGACGAAGTTACGATTTATGATTCAGTTGGTTTTGCTGTAGAAGATTTCTCAGTATTGCGCTTAACTCACGATTTAGCGCATAAATATGGTATTGGACATGATGTTGATATGATTCCGCCAATTAAAGATCCTAAAAACCTTTATTCAGTATTAGGTTAATTTTATGACTAAACGAATTAAGTTAATTGGTAGTGCAATCGGTAATTGCGGACGCTTGAATGGTTGTGAGTCTTCTCCTTATCAAATCAGTAACTCCCTTGCCAATACCGAAGGAATTTTGTTAGATTCAGATGTGGTTGCCTATTCTGGTGGTAGCCACGATGTATTAGCACAACGTGAATTCTTTATTAAAGTTGCTCATCGTGCAGAGCGAGCAATTACCAAAGGTGTATTTCCTATTTTCATCGGGGGTGATCACTCTTGTGCAATTGGGAGCTGGAGTGGGATTGCTTATAATTTGCAAAAACAAGATAAAGAATTAGCACTAATCTGGATTGATGCGCATATGGATGCACACCGTCCAGAAACTTCGGAAACAGGTAATCTGCATGGTATGCCAGTTGCGCATCTACTAGGACACGGACATCGGGAGTTAACTTCGATTTTGACTGCGATGCCTAAATTAAAGCCAGAAAATATTGTGTATTTTGGAATTCGTTCATTTGAAAAACCAGAAGAAGACTTCTTGCAAAGCCTAGGTGTTAAAATCTATTACCAGCACATGTTGAATAATGAAACTTTTGAAGCAGAGTTTTTGTCTGAATTTGAGCGCTTAGCAAAACTCAGCAATGGCAATGTTGGAATTAGTCTGGACTTGGATGGGCTTGATCCAATAGAAATCGCAGCTGTTGGTACTCCAGTTGATGATGGGATTGGTAGCGGCGTATTCTTTGATGCAATGAGTAAAATTAATGTCAATGATTTGATTGCTTTTGAGATTGCAGAATATAATCCATCATTGGATAAAGATCATAAGTCCATGCACTATATGTTGCAATTACTCAAGTTATTAGTTTCTCGGATTCGTTATAATGCAGAATAATAAAGTTCAATTGAAGCTTCTTGACGATAAAGTTAAAGAATATCTTCCACAATATGCAACCCAAGGCTCTGCAGGCTTAGACCTACGCGCATGTTTGGATGCTCCACTTACTTTAAAGCCTGGACAAACTGAGTTAATTCCAACTGGAATTGCGATTCACATCGAAGATAACCAGCTATGTGGAATGATTCTGCCTCGCTCTGGGCTTGGACATAAACATGGGATTGTTTTGGGTAACTTAGTTGGATTGATTGACTCAGACTATCAAGGGCAATTATTTATTTCGATTTGGAATCGTGGACAAACTGAATTTGTTTTAAATCCATTAGAACGAATTGCACAATTGGTGATAGTCCCAGTTGTCCAAGTTGGTTTTGAGCTGGTTGATGAATTTACTCAATCTGATCGTGGTGAAGGTGGATTTGGTAGTACTGGTAAGCATTAAGCTTAATCTAGGTGAAAGGGATTTATTTCGGAACGGATTAAAAAATCTGTGATTATTTTCATTAATCAGGTAAGACCGCCCTCACGGGCGGGACTTCCCACACCACCGTACGTGCGTTGTCGCATACTGCGGTTTTAATTAGAATTATAACCAGCAGCGTCGTTTTCCAAACTTACTAGCCCACATTTATCAAACCAGGCTTTTGACATAGCTGTATGTTTAGTGGTCTTTTTTCGTTGCTTACTAGTAAAACATAAGCAAGTACCATACGTCTTATAGAGGTATTTTATATTATATACATCACAAATGTTCATTAATGTTTAGAAATTCCAATATTCAAAAGCTATTTCTTTAAAGGATTTAGTTCACTAAGCATATATCTAAAAGATTGTATTTTATTTCTCTGGATTTTAAGTTCATCGAGAAGAGTTTCTAGTTTATCAAAAAGTTCATACTTATCTTTGAATTTTCTAGTCAGTTTGTTGTAATCTAATGTTGGTTCACCTAATAAGTCCAAATCTTTTATTATCTCTAACAGTAAATTGTCTAATTCATCTATGGATTTACTATTTGTTGCAGCAATTTTGAGTAACCCATAAATAGAATTTCTTAGTCTATCTATTATTTCTATCTTTTCTTTGATTCGCCAAGTAAAAACATTGTTAATCCATCCACCTAAAATAGAACCAAATATTAAAGTTATAAACGGTAATAATATTTTCATAATCTGATTCAATCTTAAATATTTAATGTCAAAATCTTATAGTCTGCAAAGTTTGCTCCATCTGGTAATGGTGGCAAAACCTTAACTCTCATTATTGCAGATTGAATATTTTGGTCATATGCAGCATTACCGCTAGATTTGATTATTGAAACTGATTTTACAGTAAGATTTGGATTTAGTTTAATTGTTACAATTGCCTTAGCATTTGGCTCCAAGTCGTCAGGAACTATGATAAATGGGCGTACTACTCCAATAACTAAATCGGCATAGCTTACGCTTGCACTAGCTGAATTATTTTGATTGTTACTTAATGCACTACCTTTTTCACTTACTGGCGCAGAGGTGCTTATGGTGTTTGTTGGATTATTATTTACAACAGATTTATTATTTGATTTGCTTGTTTGCAAGCGTTCTATGAATGGATATATGTCCGATTGACTAAAGTTAATTTCATTCACTGCTATATACAAATCATTGTAAAGTTCGAATAATCTATTTTTAAAATTTTTAGGTAATTTACCAACCAAAGGAGTATTTAGAGACAATAACAACTCATCTTCTGAGTTCTTTCTAGTATGATCTTTATTATCTTCAATAGCTTGACATGCAACTAGAACTTGCATAAGTTTAAATTTTTGAGTTTTATTTTTGGAGTTACTTAAGAAACCAATACTTTCTTCTGTGTAATTATAGTAAGAACTGTTGTAACATTCCTGAATATTTTCATCTATACTGTTTACTGGTGAGGATGTTGATGATTTTGCATTTAATATTACAGTCGCTTCTTGTAAATCATCCGCTAATGCAGCCATTGGATTTTTCTTATTTTTTTGAATATCTGTTACAGTGCAATCATTCGCAGTTACAGTTCCATAAGATTGAACTATATTATCACAGTTAACGTACACTTTATCATATAAATTTAGTTGTGCAATAACATCTCTATTTTCAGGTTTAAATTTAGCAACAATTGACGAATTAGTGAACTCAATACTAATAGCTATATCACTGTTACTAGAGTTAGCATTTATTTGTCCAACCCTGCCATAAAAATTTACACATGAATTATACGTTTTTTCTGCTCTTATTTGGTTTTGGGCAAAAGCCATATTAATATCAATTAAGTTAGTTTTTAGACATTCTTTTGGCTCTGGTTGAGTAGCTTCATGTTCGTTAGATGTCGGTACATTGCTATTTTCAGAATTATTTCCTGAGCACCCTAATAATGCAGAACAGATAATCAATAAAATAGCAGAACATCTCATACAAACTCTTTTAAAATAAGGTTAATATTTAGAATTTTACCATATATCATTTAAGTAATTGTAATTTTGAACTATAATTCCATGCCACTAAATCCCATTGCTAAAACACATGTTGAAAAAAGAGATAAATTACCGTAAATAATATGATTGGAACAATTTTATGATTTGAAGCAAATAATGTCACCAAACTTTCCAAGCATTGAAGTAGTTTAAGAAATAATACAGATAAGGAAAATTACAACCGCTATTGCGAAATAGTTATAGGAGTTATTAGAAATTTATTAATTGCGACAACCACCCCATCTTCGCTATTGGCAGGAGCGATAAAATCCGCAACTGCCTTTACTTCATCGCGCCCATTTGCCATAGCCACTCCTACCCCAGCGCGTTCAATCATAGTTTTGTCATTACCACCATCGCCACAAGCGAATGTTTCTCTTAGCGAAAAATTAAGTTTATGGCATAATTCTTCAAGCGCAAAAGCTTTATCAACTCCAAGAGGTGTAAATTCTAAAAAGCACGGCAAAGAACGCGCAATCGTACAACGTTCAGCAAACAAAGAACGAACGCTTAACTCAATCTGATCTAGTCTTTCAGGCTTCGCTGCCCAAATAACTTTAGGAGTTAAGCTCGGATAACTATCCAATACATAGGCTACGCTATTGTTTAATTTAGCCTCAAAATCAACAAACTCATTTCGTCTAGTTGTGATAATTTGCTCATTACTATAATAAATCGGCGAAATATCTGGATATTCATTAACGGCTGAATCTAACGCTGCTATAGTATCACTCGATAATAAATGCTCCGATACATATTTACCGCTGGGAACATGGTAAATTCCACAACCATTATAAGAAATTATATAACCATCATTTTGATCCAAACCAAAAATCCGTGCGAGCTCCAGCATCCCAAAAGTTGGTCTGCCACTAGCTAAAACAACTTTAACCCCATGAGAAGCAGCCTCTTTAACTTTGTCAATTACCGTTTGGCTAATTGAACCATCTTCTCGGGTTAGGGTTCCATCAATATCAAAAAGAGCTAATTTAATCATAAAATCTCATATTAAAAAATATTATTTAAAATAGACTTCTTGCATAAACAATCATTTCACAGCTTATGCAAAAAGTTAGCGCACTGAAGCACGAATAACCAACTCAGTTGCTAGTTGCTGCACCGGATTATCAATAACTTCCTGATTAATCAACGCAAACAATGCCTCAGCACCAAATCTAGCCATCTCTTCAATCGGCTTTTTCACCGTACTTAATGCGGGGGAAGTAAACTGACAAATATCACTATCATTAAATCCAATGATTGCAATCTCACTCGGCACCTTTAGACCAACTTCATTAATTGCCTTGAGTGCACCAAATGCCATTTCATCATTGCTACAAAAGACAGCATCAGGAACCTGTCCATCTCTACTTTCATGCAAAATTACTTTCATTGCATCATAACCACCCTGAATACTAAATTTACCATCTTTGATTAAATCTGCAACTATACTTATATTGTTATCTAATAACGCTTGCTGATAACCTTGCTGACGATCAATACTTGATTGAATTTTGGCAGGTCCATTAATCAAAGCAATTCGCTGATAATTATGTTCAATCAAAAATCTTACTGCACTTGCCGCACCACCAATCTCATCAGCAGTTACATTAATCAAAGATTCACGCTCAACCCGACGATTAATTACTACCAACTTAGTTCCCTGAGCTAATGCAAAATCAATAAAACTATCATCACTCTCTTGCTGACTGACAAAAATAACGCCATCTACCCGTGAGAGATTAAAATGTTCGAGACCACGCTCCAAATCTTTTACAACTAAATTATAATCTTTTGCCAAGGTCTGATAGATTCCATTTAAACATGCTTGCATAAAACTTGGTGCTGTTGCCGATGATAGAGTAGAAAATACAACACCGATACTATATTTACGATTCATAACCAAGCTTCTGGCTTGCAAATTAGGGCGGTAATTTAACTCTGCTGCAATTTTAAGTACCTTATCTCGAGTCTCATTTGTTACCGTATCGCTGCCATTTAACGCCCGAGATACCGTCATATGCGAAACACCAGCTATTTTGGCAATATCTTTGATTGTTGCCGACACTATAAAGTTACCTCACTTTTAAAAATTATCTGATTTTATACATTAAATTATTTTATTACTTATCTTTACAGCCACATCCAATATTTTATTGAGTTTAACGTTCAACTGCGACAGCTTTGCCAGTAAACTCCATCAATTGTCGATAGGTCGGGTAGCCTTCAGTATCTCCGCGAACTAAAGTTGCCATTGCGCCAACCCCATTGGCTAGTTCTCCACATTCCTGCAAATCTTTACCTGCTAATACTCCAGCTAAAAATCCTGCAGCAAATCCATCGCCAGCACCAACGGTATCGATTAAACGATGCACATGATAACCAGCAACTGATATAATTTTTGTACCATCACTAATCAAACAACCATCTTTACCCAGTTTTAATACGACAATTTTACATCCCAGCTCATGAAAACGCGCACAAATTTCATCTGGCTGGCTTAGTCCTAACAAAAACTCAGCCTCATCCAGACCAGGTAAAATGATATCAGCAAAGTTTAGCATTTCCAGTAAAGTAGCTTTAGCCTCTTCATGACTCCATAATTTAAGCCGTAAGTTTGGGTCAAATGAAATCTTTACACCATGCTTTTTGGCATATTGAATTGCCTGCAAACTGGCTGCCTTATTCGCAGGAGATAATGCGGGTAAAATTCCAGTTACATGCAAAATTTTAGCACTTGCGATATAACTCTCGTTGATATCATCTGCAGACAAAGTTGTAACTGCCGCACCTTTGCGGTAATAATAAACATTCGGGTTAGAATTATGATATTGTTCTTTAAATAAGATACCCGTAGGCAATCCAGCATTAAATGTCACTTGCGATAGATCAATACCCTCACCGCGAAGCGCGTACTGAACATAGCGCCCAAATTCATCATCACCCAAACGGGAAATCCAGCCAGCGCTAAAACCTAAGCGCGAAAGTGCAATTGCTACGTTGGCTTCTGCCCCGCCGATTGATTTGGTAAAATTATGCACAAAACGTAATGGACCTGCATCAGCAGGGCTAAAAATTACTAAAGCTTCCCCAAGTGTTACTACATCCATAATTAATCACCTCAAAAACTAAAATAATTTTTTGCATTATAATACGAAATATTCTGCACTAATTTTTTTAACTCATTCTCATCAGTCGGATACTCACCATTCTCAACCCATGTACCAATTAAATTACATAAAATGCGGCGGAAATACTCATGGCGCGTGTAAGATAGGAAACTTCGCGAATCAGTCAGCATTCCAACAAAAGTACCTAATGCACCCAGATTTGCCAATGCTTTGAGCTGCTCTTCCATGCCATCACGCTGATCATTAAACCACCAACCTGAACCTAGTTGAATTTTGCCACGTGCTTCATGCCCCTGAAAACATCCCATCAGCGTCGCCAAGATATAATTATCGTTGTGATTTAAACTGTAAAGTATTGTTTTCGGCAATCCACCATGTTGATTCATAGCATCTAAAAGCCGTGAAAGCGGCATGGCTACCGGAGTATCATTCACCGCATCAAAACCAGTATCTGCACCGAGCTTGGCAAACATATGGCTATTATTATTGCGGGTCGCATTCATATGTAATTGCATTGCCCAATCGCGCTTAGCATATTGGTTTGCCAAAAAAACCAGTGTATGGCTACGGAATTTAGTTTCCTCAAGTAAATCCACATGATGCCCACTCAAAATTCGTTGAAAAATGGCACTGACTTCCTTATCATTTGTTTCGGCAAATGGTACATAATTAAGTGCATGATCTGAAACTTTACACCCAACACTATCAAAAAAATCTATGCGTTGTGTCAGTGCCGTTAAGAAATTATCGTAATTCTCAATCGCAACACCACTAACCTGGCGTAATTTATTTAGCCACACCAGATAATCAGCCGCATTGATATTTAGCGCCCGATCAGGTCGAAAACTTGGTAGAACCCGAGTGGCAGTAAAACTATCCTTCAATGCCAAATGATCTGCTAAATTGTCAACTGGATCATCGGTAGTACAAATTGCTTCAACTTTAGATTGTTTGATGATATCGTGAACATTAAGCTTTCCGCTAGTCAGAATTTTATTCGCAGCAATCCAGATTTTATCTGCATTAGCTTCATTCAGCACATCATAAATATTAAAGTAGCGCTGCAGTTCAAGATGAGTCCAATGATATAAAGGATTACCAATTAATTGTGGTAGCGTTTTTGCCCAGGCGGTAAATTTGTCATAATCAGAGGCATTACCCGTAATATAATGTTCAGCAACCCCACAGCTACGCATTGCACGCCACTTATAATGATCACCAGCCAGCCAGATTTGAGTTAGATTAGCAAACTGTTTATTTTCACGGATTTCATGTTGTTGAATGTGGCAATGGTAGTCAATAATCGGAAGGTCTTTAGCATAGTTATGAAAGAGATTTACTGCAGTAGGATTACTCAGCAAAAAATCATTATCCAGAAAGCTTTTCATTGTGTCTCCTTTAGACAAATATATTTAGAATTGATTATACTACAAAATAAAACTACTCCAGTTATAATAACGGAATTAAATTTAACTTAAGAGATAAATAATGAAATTCAATATAAAAAATTTTACATTAGCTGCTGTACTGACTTTAAGTTTAAGCAGCTGCGCAACTATTTTAGGTGGAAACAAATCAACCGCAGAGGCTAGTGGCGATGGTGTTGGTCCTGCAACTATTTCAGATGGTAGCCAAGTTTTAAGTAATGACAAATTTGAAGCACTAACTATCGGCGGGAGCTTTACTGGTAGTAGGCTGACTGTCATGAAAAACATGAATATTGAAAGTGATGCAATTTTAACCAAAGTAACAGTAAAAGACGATAGCGTGGTTGGTGGTAATCTGATTAGTAACGACTCAACTTACAAAGATACATTAAAAGTCGGTGGAAACTTAATAAGTAACGATAGCTATTTTGCCAAAGGTATTGAATTTAACGGTACTCAGCTCGAGTTAAACCAAGGCAGCAAGGTTATTGGTAATATTATCAGCACCAGTCGTAATCAAAGTACAATTGTAATCAACCACTCAACTGTTAAAGGCGATATTGGCTTTGCTGAATCAAATGGGCTATTGGTATTAAAAAACAAAGCTACCTTTAAAGGTCAGCTAATTAATGGGACAATGAAGCAGGAATAATCTGACTTGACTTACGCTCGAGGATATTGCGGCAAAATTAATTTTTAAAAATACCACGAGCTAAGGCGTGGTATTTTATTTAGGAACGTTATAAAAGCACCACAAATTTATGTGGTGCTAGGTATAAAAATTTAGATTTTAGCTATTCTTATTTAAGTGGTGGAGTTGGCTTACCATTAACTACTAAAATAACATAATCTTCAGCAGTCGCGGCAGGAACATTTTGCCATGAGATTACCGAACCATCACCAAACTTTAACGTTTTACCAACGGCTTGACAGCCCAGATCCATGCAACTTAAATAATAACCTGATTGTACATGTGCATCCTTGTTCATTGCGGCTTCAAATTTGATAGCCCAAATATTACTTAGACCACGATTTTCTGAGCTAGTTGGATTTACATAATTCAACATAATAAAAGCCGCTGGTACTTTAGGGTATGGATACATAAAGTATTTTGCCATCTCTGATGTTTTCCATACCTCGGTCCAGTCGTCTCCATATAATGTGACAAATCCATTATTGTATGGATTAATGATATAGTTAGAGGTATCTATTACTGGGTCACCACTATAAATATCTAACAATTTTGGTGTTATCATGCGTATATTTGGGTTCGATCCGCCATATTTCTCTGACATCGGGAGACTACTTCCTTTAGATACAGA
Organism: uncultured Neisseria sp.; assembly: GCA_964611845.1. Classification (GTDB taxonomy): domain Bacteria; phylum Pseudomonadota; class Gammaproteobacteria; order Burkholderiales; family UBA11063; genus Aquella. The sequence goes on along the minus strand of CAZTBH010000003.1, from coordinate 85,385 downwards.
AGATAAGGGGACTAATACACCCATTACATTCACAGTCCTTACATAATTAGAGGGATAGTTTTCCTGATAATAAAAACGCGATTTAACTTTTCTAGTTACATTATTTTTATCCTGTGAATTGCAAAGAGTTACTGCATATGGTTTATCAGCGGCACTCGCATTATATGGATACCATTCAAGAATAGCGGGTAGATTAGGATTTGAATCCGAAGCACAATTAAGTTCAGAAATCATCTCTTTTTGCAGTTTCGGGCTAAACCCCATTAATGGTTGGTATAATTTACTTCCATCTGCACCAACTAGTGTGTCATTCACGAATTTGATTTTATCATCAATTACTTTATTAGACTTCTCAAGTGCTTCATTCCAAATGAAGTCATGTTTAACAGTTTTAAGCGTTGGACTCGCATTTGCTGTTAACCATGCTTCATCAATATCACCAGATTTTATAGCATCTGTAAGTACAGTTATTTCATCGTTAAGCATTGCCTTAGTTCTTATTGCACTACTATCAATGGTAGCGACAACTTTAGTTGCTACTATATTACAACCAATACGTGTAGCTATTGCATCACCAGTTATCTTAGTTGAAGATTTGCAAACATGATCAAGTGAACTTTCTATTTTAGATATTTGTTCGTTGCTTAACAGGTTTTCAAAGTTATTTAACTGAGAAGGTATACTAGAAATTAAATTCTGTAACTGTACAGATTTAGACATGCTTTTTTTCAGTCCACCATTTTTGGCAACATATTCCACTAAGCTGGTGTTACTTGATAAACTAGCATAGGTAATAAAATAGTCAGTCGTTAATGCACTATAATTCTTGTTAAGATCTATTAATGTATTTTGTGAATCAATGGTGTCAACATAGTGACCCAGTGCATCAACAGTATATTTAAGATCATTTAACTCTTGATTAAATTTTTTTAATTTATCATCAATTTCCACAAATTTATCACCAATCCATTTTGCGTTAGCGTCATTTTTAGCATTTCCTTTGCTAGAGCATGAGCTAGAATAGATTTGGTCACCAATGTCAAAAATTGCACCAATGCCATCACCAATAATTGGTATAAAATTACTAAGCGTTCCAATGATGTTAAATGTAGTTTCTAATCCTTCGACACTACATAATGAATTATCTGGTGTAGCCTCCGGTTGTGCGGTTAATGCTCCACCTACTGCTGGAGCGTTTGTTGCACCAAGAGATTTGTATGCAGCTTTTTTTATAGCCTTTTTCTGCGTTTGCGGTTTTGCTAAGAATTGATCATTATCTAACCTTTTATTGAGGGTAGTATAAAATAAATTCTCATTTGCACCACCATTTTGTGCAATAAAATACAACCCTAGCTCTTCAAAGATATCTACAGTGCCATCTGGACTATTATAACCATTAAAAAACTGCGTTAATTTAGTATTGAGTACCTGAGGATCTTTTTTAGTTACGCTCACCATCTGATTGAATGCATATAACCCTAACCATTTATCATCTATAATCATGCTATTTAGTGTACTAGGTTTATCATTCATTAGATAAGCTGAAACAAGTTGTTTTTTTGAGTCATAAAACTTAAAAGTAAGTTTGGTGGTCAAATTAATATTTTTTACAATTAAATCACATTTTTGGTTTGAGTTACATGCAAACTTATTGTTATAGATCGTTTGTCCATGATTATTTAGAATTGCAACTTTAGCAATTGTGCTATTTGATTTATTGTATATCATAAATTTATAGCCTGCCAAATTTTTGGCTGCAGCGGCATTTCCGTTAGTATTTGCTTTACCATCATCTCCGGTTGATTTCCACGCATCCCACCACGCAGCATGAGCGCTAAATGCAACACACGTCAAGAGTGTTACTAACAATGCTTTAGGTTTATAAAATTTACTCATAACTGATAGCCCTGTAAAAAATTAGTTTTAGCAAAGTTGCCTATTCCCAATGTAAGATTATAGGTGGTTAATTTATTTATGACAATAGATGATTTTGTCTATTCACTAATTAAACACGTAATTCCATGCTGCAGCAGCGGTACTAGACAGACATATTAACTGATGATAGCTTTTAGTTTTAGCATTGTATTCGTTAATAACTAAACTTCCGTCAGTTCCCTTCACTATTTTGTACATTTGAGGATAAGAAACTGTGTTTTGTACCAAGTTTGCAGTTGCTTCAACATCAGGCATTACCTTCTTCATTTCTGCATTATTGATAGCAACATTCGCATTTTTACTAACATAAGCATTATATATTTGATCGACGGATTGCTGAACTACACTTAAGGCTCTTACTTTATTGTCTTTATTTGCCGGAGTATAAAAGTTTTCATCGCCAGTTCCAAACCAAGTCTCACCTTTGCCATTTACTAAGGTTAAACCTGTAGTACCGTCTTGATCGTGCATTAATTTAGTTAAAAATGACGCAGGACCCTGACCTAAATTAGCGCAATAGTTAACAATTTCTACTCGAGGTGTCCGTGAATGTCCTGTAGCAAATAAATCAGTGAGAAAGTGATCAGCATAGCCCTCTACGAAATAAGCATATTTAAGCCCTTCAACATTGGTTGCTTTACTTGCATATTCAAGTGCTAATGTGTGCCCAGTAATATATGATTTAACTGCATTATCACCAAAATGATCGTAATTATACTGTGCTAACTTTAAATAAAGACCCAATTTTACAAGTGCACCAACAGCACCACCCCAACCGCCAGTCGCTTTATTATACTCATAATTATACTTATCTGGCACAACTAGAGTTGAACCAGTTTCAATAAACTTTTTCACATCGGTATTCACATTACTGTAAACAATTAAAACCGCTGGGATATAGTCCTTATATTTATCAAATGCAGCCAAATTATTTTGGAAGGTGCTTGCGGGATCTGCTGATAATCCGATAATTTGTTTAGGCTCGCCAATAAGGTCTCCACCTAACCAAAAAATATCTGCAAAACTTAAATTCATTTGTCCAGAAGATGTTTGAAGCGATTTTACGGTTAACTTATTGCCATAGATTTTTTCTACTCTGCCCTGATCAGAAGGTATACTCAAAAGAGCATACGCACCTAAATCAAAGTGTTCTGGACTATCAAATTGCAACTCATGACCAGCTTGTAACTGATCTTGCGTTTGATTATCAGCCATGCTGTAAGCTAATGGGTTCAACAACACTGCCAGAAGTGATAGTTGTAAAAGAGATCTTTTTAATTTCATGATAAATTACTCCTGACAGATTCTAATTAATAGTATAAAGCTGACTACCGTTAGCCAAACTATATGAGACAAAATATAATTTTCCGGTGTGTTTATCGACATCAAGATTAATTAGCTGACTATTCACAGTTAAAGGATTAGTTCCAACTTTACAAGCCCATCCAGTATTTGTATCTGCAGTATCGCTAATACTACAAAGCGCTAAATGTGGAGTTTGATTGCTTCCCGTGCGATGTATTGCTAAAATGTAGATAATATGGTTATAAATTGTAAATTTTGGCATTGCTTCAAAACCTTTATTTGCCAAGACCACAAAATCCTCACCAACTTGAGCTCGACTCTTATTATCCAATGATACTCTTACTAAGCCATTATCATTATCATTTATTGCAATCATCCAATTTTTACTAATAGAAAACGAGTCTTGCCATGACAATAATAGTTGATTATCTTTAAACACCTCTTTACTACCACTCTCAGAAAATCCAACCAAATTACCTGCATAATTAGCATAGACTATACCATTATCAAAACTAGCCGATTTAAGTGCAAACTGCGAAGATGATTCTGAGGACACTTGATAATTCCCAACACTATCAGAAGACGTTGTTGAACTAGGTTTATATTTAAGCCACGTATAATTATATACACTTCCATTTGGATACGCCACAGGAATATATAATGTAGAGTCATCCTGGTTTATCACCATATCTCCAATCAATGAATATTGATGATCTGTCGGTGTAGTCAGATATTCTGTCTGGTAATCATCAGAGCTACTAGCATTTTTACTGATTTTGGCATAACCAAAAGTACTCTCATCCTGATCAACGAGTGAAAGATAGACCTTATCACCACTTACAAATAAATTATTGACGCTATAGTCAGTGCTAAGCGCAGCACCAATTTTTGCATAACTAAAACTTTGATATTGGGGCTCTGCTGTTTGATTACTATTCGCAGCACTATTACAAGCAGATAACAATGCTCCCAATGTTACAGTAATAGCTAAAGTACGAAACATTCTTTTTGACATTATTTTATCCTTTAATATATAGAATTTAACTTGCTACACTTATCCATAAAATACATTTCTACAGATAATCATAGTATTTAATTCTCAAGCTACTTATCTTTAATGTTTTGGTATAGCTTATAATTACAGATTGTAAGCTTTTACATGATTTTGCACAATAGATGATTTTGTCTACTCTAGATATCCCTTTGAAATACTTAGAGCTAGTGAAATTTTGGTGATTTTTCTTATAGCTTAATTACTACACTTACAAAATAAAGCCCTCAAATGTTTATTAAACTGAGGGCTTATAAAAAGCATACGACCAAACGTTGGTGGGGCATCACTCAATAATATCTTTTAATTGAGCCATAAACATTTCTACATCACCTCTAATCAATACTCGCTTATTGCGTGATTTTTCACCACCAATCAGCTCGACATCTCGTTTGGCAAGATTAAATAATTTAGCAAAAAACTCCAACACCTCTTGATTGGCTTTACCGTCCACAGGTGGCGAACTAACCTTAATCTTCAGACGTTCTCCATGACATCCAACAATTTGACTAACCTTAGCGCCTGGTTGAACAAAAACTTCAACAATTAGTTCACTCACTGATTTTAGCTGAAACATATCATTTGTCTGTATTAGATAGAATATTATTAGAATTATTTAATGGCTGCTTCCTCTTCGATTGCCAAACAGATAATAAAGTAAATATAAATATCACTATGCCTACACCAAAGAAGAAGAAAAAGAAAAATCCAAGCATAAAACCAAATCCATTACTTTCCATTGGATGCGTTATAAAAGACTTAAATAAATCTAAAAAATAAAAACCAGGTAAATTCACTAATATGAATCGATTGAGTAGTTGCCTGTTACTTAAATACCTAGGATGAATGCGATAAAATATTATATATCGAATAATAGCAAATAGCAACAATAGAATACAAAATGGTATTGGATAGATTAGATAAGTATTCGTCGAGATTTCAGCTGCCATGTTAGCACTAAAAACAATCGAATAAGACAAAAGCAAATATATCGGATGGCTTGCTGCACAAAGTAAAAAACCTATCACTCTGAATAAGTCCTTTACCAGTTCACTTTTTCGAGCTAATTTTTTTTGGGGAGCGACAAGCTTTAATTCCTCAACCATTCATCCTTCTTTCCTAGGTTTACTTTGTTTCAGAAAATTTATTAACAGATTAATACTAGTGTTGTAGCTTTATTAAAAACTTAATTTTATCAAAAGACCAAATTACTTTTGTACAAAACTAGTACAACCTTAAAAAAATCAAGATAAGCTAGGCCAAAGCAGCAAAAGCTTGCTTAGCACTTGCCAAGGTTTGTTCTAAGGCTTCTGCATCATGTTTGATACAGACGAATCCAGCTTCAAACATACTTGGTGCTAAAAATACACCATCCGCCAACATCAAATGAAAGAAGCGTTTAAAACGTTCTTGATTAGCTGCCTTGACCTCTTCAAAGCTTTGTGGAATTTGCGCACTAAAATAAAATCCAAACATTCCACCGATACTATCACTACAAAATTCAATTCCAGCCTCATGCGCCAAAAGATTCAAATTACGAACTAATTCACGAGTACTAGCACCTAACTCATCATAAAATCCAGCTCGTTGAATAATCTCTAAATTCGCCAGACCAGCAGTGACCGCAATCGGATTACCCGATAATGTACCAGCTTGATAAACACTACCAATAGGAGCTAATGCATCCATTATTTCACGTTTACCACCAAAACCAGCTAACGGCATTCCTCCACCAATGACTTTACCTAGCGTAGTTAGATCTGGTTTAACTCCTAACACTTCCTGTGCACAACCCAAACCAACTCTAAAACCAGTCATAACTTCATCAAAGATTAGCACGCTACCATGAGCACTGCATAAACTACGCATAGAACTCATAAATTCAGCGCTTGGTCGCACCAAATTCATATTACCCGCAAAAGGTTCAACAATAACTGCCGCAATTTGATCTGGGTATAATTTAAAAGCTTCATTTAATGCAGCTACGTCATTATATTCCAAAACTAACGTATGACGCACCGCTTCTTCTGGGATTCCAGCACTACTTGGATTACCAAAGGTTTGTAAGCCAGAGCCTGCTTTAATCAGTAAACAATCACTGTGCCCATGATAGCAGCCGTTAAACTTAATAATGTATTTTTTATTAGTATAGCCACGTGCCAGACGAATTGCTGACATTACCGCTTCAGTACCTGAACTTACTAGACGAAATTTTTCAATACTTGGCAATAACTGCGTGATTTGTTTGGCAAATTCAACTTCAAGTTCAGTCGGTGTACCATAAGAAAATCCATTATGCAATGCAGCACTCACGCGTTCAATCACTTCACCATTAGCATGCCCAACAATATTAGCACCCCATGAGCAAACATAATCGACATATTGCTTCCCATCGCTATCAAAGAGATAGCAATCTTTGGCACGTGCTGTGAAAAAAGGTGTACCACCAACTGAGTTAAATGAACGTACGGGTGAATTAACGCCACCAGGGATGTATTGTAATGCTTGATTAAAAATTTGTTGTTGATTCATCTTCTACTTTATACCTTATCAATGTTTGCAATATTAAGATCTAGTGTTTTTTTACCAATACCAATAAAGAAAATTTCAGCGGTCATTTTTTTACCATCAGCATTTAAACGCAAAATCTTTCCATTTCCAAATTTAGCATGGCGAATCATATCGCCAATTTTTACTGTTACGTCTTTATCTTTTAATGCGATTCGCGAAGTTTTGCTTTCTGGATTATCAATCTGACTATCTAAATTACGCATCGAGTTAAAACTATAATCACTTGGAGCAACGTATTCACTTAGCTGGCTATAGCCAATCTTGCTGACACCAGAAATGTTCAAAATTAACTCTTCAGGAATCTCATTCACAAAGCGCGAAATAGGCGCAGACAAACGTTTACCCCATAATAAGCGACTACATGCTCGTAGCAAATACAATTTCTCACGCGCACGAGTCACTGCGACGTACATTAAGCGCCGCTCTTCCTCAATATCCCGTGCACTTTGCAGCGAATTATCATGCGGAAATAACCCATCTTCCAGCCCAACCACAAAAACAACCTTAAATTCCAATCCTTTTGCAGAATGCACTGTCATTAATTGCACGGCTGATTCAAAATTTTGTGCCTGATTATCTATCGACTCAAGCACCGCATGAGCTAAAAACTCAACTAACGGATTAGTATTATCCTCCGCGACAAAGCCAGATACCGCTGTAACTAATTCATTCAGATTTTCTAAGCGCTCTTCACCTTCTTTACGGTCATTTTCAAAGTGCTCGCGAATCCCACTTACTTCAATCACATAACTAATTGTTTCTGCCAAATTTAGTACTTTACTTTCAATTTGCATTAAGCGAATTAAATCAGTAAATTTACTCGCGGTAATCCTGCCCTTACCACCTAATAACTCAACCGCATCAAATAAAGAAATCTGGTTTAAGGTAGCTAACTCTTGAATATTCTCAATAGCTTTAGGACCGATTCCACGCGCTGGAAAATTAACCACTCGTAAAAAAGCCTCGTTATCATGAGGATTAATGATTAGTCGCAAATAGGCTAAAATTCGTTTAATTTCCTGACGATCAAAAAAGCGTAATCCACCATAAACTTTATAAGCTAATCCACGATTATAAAGATGTTGTTCAAATACCCTCGATTGAGCATTGGAACGATATAAAATTGCCATATCATGAAGCTCAACTCCATTATTATGCAAATTTTTAATTTCGTCAATTACAAAATAAGCTTCATCTTCTTCAGTATAGCCTTCATAGAGCCTAATTTTGTCAACATGAGTATTTTGCGTCCAGAGATTTTTCCCCATTCGTTCGCCATTATTACCAATGATCGTATTTGCAGCTTGCAAGATTATTGGTGTAGAACGATAGTTTTGCTCTAACTTCAATGGCTCAGGAGCATTAAAGTCACGTATAAATGCTTGCATATTACTAACTTTAGCGCCGCGAAATGAATAAATCGACTGATCATCATCTCCAACAGCAAAAATAGAACCCTGCCGACCAACTAGTAGTTGCAACCATTTATATTGTAATTGATTGGTATCTTGAAATTCATCAACCAGAATATGCTTAAATTGATGTTGATAACGCTGCAAAATAGCATCGTGAGTAGCAAGCAATTCATAGCTTCGGAGTAATAGTTCTGTAAAATCGACCAAACCATCGCGATTACAAACTTCTTCATAAAGCTGATAGAGCTCGATCCAGTGTTTAGTTCGCAAGCCTTCTGGATTTAATTGAGAAGCACGTAACCCAAGCTCTTTTTGATGATTGATGTAGTTTTGAATCTCACGCGGCGGGTAACGATCTTCATCTAAACCCTTAAGTTTAATCAAGCGCTTAATCAGGCTTTGCTGTTCACCAGCATCAATTATTTGGAAACTAGCACTTAAACCTGCTTCCAGACAGTGCAAACGCAAGATCCTTAATGCTATTGAATGGAATGTTCCAATCCACATATATTTAGTATCAATTTCAAGTAATTTACTAACCCGCGCCAACATTTCACGTGCAGCTTTATTAGTAAATGTTACTGCCAAAATTTCACTGACACCCAAGAACCCATTGCGTACTAGCCACGCAATCCGAGTAGTTAGAACTTTAGTCTTGCCACTTCCTGCACCAGCTAAGACTAATAGTGAACCATTAGTATAGGTTACTGCAGTATATTGCTCGGTATTCAATCCATCTAACAATGTAAGCGATTTATTCATATATTTATCTTTGATAGCCATAAAATTTATCCATATTTTAACACAAGAATAAACAAAGCATGAAATCAAGTCCGTTTATTGCACTGCATATATCTATTTTTAACAAATCTTGTTAAAATCTCCAACTATAGCAATAAACTTTAAACATAAAATACTAGAGGAGATTATATTTTGGAGAATTTTAAAAAATTACTGTTATCATCATTTATGGTAGCAGGTGCTGCAATTGGCTCAGGTGTGCTAGCATTGCCAATTTTGGCAGCTGGTCCTGGTCTAATCAATACTTTTATTTTTATTGTTTTAACGTTTATCATGGCATACTTAATGGCAGTTGCAAGTATCGACGTTTATGCACGGTACGATGACCATAATGTTAATGCAGCAACACTTGCGGTAGATTTTTTTGGTTTAAAAGGCTATTGGATCACCACTATCTTAAATGTGCTATCAATGGGCTCTCTTGCTGCTGCTTATGTTAATGCAGGTGGTGATCTGTTAGTCAAAACAGTATTACCGCTGGTACACATTGATCTTTCACCACAAGTTGGTATGATTGTCTTCTTTGTGGTATTTATGCCAGCGTTTACAGTCGGATTAGGTTTAATTAGTCGCTTAAACGGAGTAATATTTACAACCAAATTTATTTGCCTGATCTCTGGAATTATTTTAGGTTTAAAATTAATTAATGGCAGTATCTTTGAATTTATTCCATCAGGAGTAAAATATTTAGGCGCTGGTGCTTCAACAATGTTCTGTATTTGGATGATGCATATGGTTCTGCCTCTGGTATTAAAAATCAATGATTGGAATCCTGCAAAAGCCAAAAAAGCGGTATTGGTCGGAATGATAATTCCTGCATTGGCATATGTTGGTTGGATGATGTTGATATTTTCGTTAGTTTCACGTCAAGAATTCTTACACCTTGAAACTATTGGAGATATTATGCATTACGCATTAAATCGTCCGGGAGTTCCAACAACAATTTCAACCCTAGTAGGAATCTTTGCTGCAATTACCGTATTGACTGCATTTTTGTCGATTGGCTTTGCTCTCGTTGCATTTGTAATTGACGCACTTAAATGGCAAGAAACAGCTAAAACTCGTTTCATAGCCACCTTAATTTCGTTTATTCTACCGGTAATAGTTGCTTTGCTGTTTCCTAAAGCATTTGTTATTATCTACCAACAATCAAATATGTTTCAAATTGCTGCGGCATTAATTCCTGTTGCTGCCGCATATGTTTATAACAAACGACACAAACTTGGTACAAAGTTACCACTTATTATGTTAGGACTTGGATCTTTGATAATTTTATCGCAAATTCTAGACGATTTATCAATATTTCCAACCTTTCATTAAAAAATTAAAAGAGACTCTATTTAGAGTCTCTTTTAATTTTCCCGCATATAAAATAAACATCTACCAAAGAAATTAATTCACCGAAGAGTAATCTACATATTTTACCTGACCATTTTTAGCAATAGTCATTACTGCTGCAGGCTGCCAATAACGATTATAGGCATTAAAAACCAGATTAGGATAATCAGGTTTACCTCGACTACCATTATAGCGCCCTAACGCATAAAACCTATCGCCGTGTTCTAATTGCATATAATGCCGCAAAATAGTACAGCCAAAACGAATATTAGTTTGTACATTTAACAAATCTTGATCATAAGCACCAATTTGCCTTACCCAAAATGGCATTACCTGCATAATTCCCTGTGCACCGGCACTAGAAATTGCATACTTGTTAAAGCGACTTTCAACCGTGATCACACTTAAAACCAATTGTGGATCTAGCCCAGCCCGCACTGACTCGTACTGAATGGTGACTAATAGGCGATTACGCATAAAATCATCTTGAACCAAAGGGTTTTTAGGCGCAACCTTCTTTAATCGATTGGACATATCACTAAGCCACGCATCGGCCTTTTCTTCATTAGAAAAAACCAAATGTGGCTGAATAGGATTAATTATGGAAGAATGTAATGATGCTTGTACATCAGCAGAGAGCTTCTCCTCTTGCTGATTACCTGCATAAACTACAGTGCTAAATAATACAGCACTGCACCCGAGCAACATTCTAAATTCTAACATTATCATTAAGCAGATACTTTTCTTAAATCTTCATTGGTAAAATAACCATTTGCATACCACGCAAATGCAGTTGGCGCTGAATCAGATTTACTGTATTATTATGCAACAATCGAGTCCACCAACTTTCATCAACGAAAACTAACTTGCCTCCAAAAAATACACAATCTGGATAATCAATTTGAATTTGTTCGGATAACTTAATTAATTCATCTAAACCATTTACTCCATAACTGAAATAGCCAGAAGAAGGTAAATCATGCATAGTACAGAAGTAACGGTAACCTTCAATAATTCGATTGAGATCCTGACGATATTTTTTCTTGAAAACCTCTTCATTAGCAAATGCTTCAGAATCAATTTCACCAGAAGTAATAAATACAAAATTTTTGAACACACCAGGGAACATCCTCTGAACCCATAATAAGGTATGTAAACCAGCTCCATAATGTTTGGTTACAAAAAAGACAGCTGTTTTAAGCTCGTTATTTTCAACTGGTATTAGATTAGCACTATCTAAGTCAGTGTATTTAAAATGTGAAGCGAAAAGGTGATCCGCATCTTTAAGCTGTGCACCAACTTCACGATAATGCTTACGAATAAGAAAACACACGCCAATAGTACATGCGGTAATAACAACAGTTAACCAGCCACCTTCGGTAAATTTTTCAACAGTAGTAACAACTAAAATCGATGCACAAACCACGAAGCCGACTACTGCAACAATAAATTTACGCCACCAAATAGATTTCTCTTTACGGACACGTAGCCAATAAACACATAAGCCAAGTAGTGAGAGCGAAAAAGTCAGAAATACATTGATACTATAAAGAACTACTAGAGTCGAAACCCTGCCTCGCGCCCAAAGTAAAATAATGATTGCAGCGATACCCGAGATTAAAACCCCATTTTGAGTTACCAAGCGTCCAGACAGTTCACGGAATTGACGTGGTAACCATTTGTCAACAGCCATATTTGCCATAACTGCAGGACACCCTAAAAACCCAGTGTTTGCCCCGACAAAAAGCAAAGCCGCTTCAAAAAATAAAATTATAGCCAACCAATGGTGACTGAATCCAGCCTCCGCTAGAATTTTGTCAAACACAACAGCATTTAACGTTTGTCCAAATACGGGTTCGGCATGCCAAAGCAGATATAAAATGATAATCCCACCAGCAGTGAATGATAATGATAGCGCCATATATAGCATGGTAAATTTACCAGTACGCACTCGTGGTTCTGCCAGCATATTTACATTATTAGAAACAGCCTCAAGCCCCGTATAGGTTCCCCCACCCAGTGAATATGCTTTCAGAAAAATTGCCAATGTTGCAAAAATACCCATTGATGCAGACATGCTATTGGCCTCAGCAGATGCATTAGGTAAAATACTGGATAAATGATCAGCATGAAATAAAATACCACCCACAATAACAGCTAAATGAGTCAGCAAAAAGCCAAGAAACAATGGTATCAGTATCCGAATTGATTCTTTCATGCCACGTAAATTAAGCACCATTAATAATACAATTACGGCAATTTCAACTTCGAGTTTATAATTTAACCACCAAGTTGGCAGCAAACTAAATACAGCGTCCACACCACTTGCCACAGATACCGCAATAGTAAGTATATAGTCAATAATCAAAGCACTGCCAGAAACTACACCAGCATTTGGACCAAGCAAATGAGTCGCAACTTTATACCCACCACCACCAGAGGGAAAAAGTTCAATTACCTGATTGTAAGCAAAAGAAATTAAAAAAACCGTAAAAGCGGTTGCAAATGCCAAATATATAGCAATTCCAGTATGATGCCCCAAAGCCAAGTAGGCCTCCTCAGGACCATACGCGGAAGAGGATAAACCATCTGCCCCTAGACCAATCCAAGCAATTACCGCAATCAAAGCGATATGCTCTTTCACTTGCGGACTTGCCGCATTTAGAGGTTTACCAATTATGATATTTTTCAACAATCGCAAAAAACGCATATAACTTTTCCTTATGATATTAGGCTAAATGAAACTATATTATACTACACTGTGATTCATTACATTGCAATGCACAACAAACTAATTATTTATTTTGTATTACCGGCTTGACGATTGGGTGCTTAATCAGTTAAAATCGCGCCTTAAACAAATTTTGCTGTAAAACGCACACCGAGGGGGTGATTCAAATACGCGCTAGCTGAGAGGCGCACTAAATATGCTCAGAAGAACAAGTAGTTCTGAATTGGAACACCTTACAAAAAAACAAATTTAAAGGATAGGTTTTTATGCCTGAAATTAAAGTTCGTGACACTGAATATTTTGAAGTAGCTCTTCGTCGTTTTAAAAAAGCTGTTGAAAAAGCTGGTACTTTAACTGAACTACGTTCACGTGAGTGCTATGAAAAACCAACTACAGAACGTAAACGTAAAATGGCAGCTGCTGTTAAGCGTCACTACAAAAAAATTAGATCGCAAATGTTACCAAAACGCGGTCATTAAGATTTAGAAGCTACGAAATTCGTAGCTTTTTTTATTTTGCATTTAAATTTTCTGATAATTAGGTGGTAGATGGATTAAAATACTTCCTAATATGGTTTAGAAAGTCCCAAGATGTTAAAACAACAAATTATTGATCAAATCTCCAACCAAATGGCTAACTTTGCCAAAATAAACCCTTTAAATGATATTGAAAATAATTTTAAGGCTATTTTACATGCTAGTCTGGAAAAACTGGATCTAGTAACTCGCGAAGAGTTTGAAACTCAACAAAAAGTATTAATCAATACTCGCAATAAACTTGATGAGTTAGAACAAATAATAAAAACAATGGAGCAAAAGCAAGCGCAATGAGTATTGCTAAACTCTACTCGCGCGCTCTAAGTGGCATGCTCGCACCACAAATTGTAGTTGAAGTCCATGTTGCAAGCGGATTACCAAGCTTCTCTATCGTTGGGCTGCCTGATACAGAAATCAAAGAAAGTCGCGATCGGATTCGTTCCGCAATTCAAAACTCTGGCTTTGATTTTCCAGCTCGAAGAATTACGGTAAATCTGGCTCCCGCAGATTTACCCAAAGACTCCAGCCGCTATGATTTACCAATTGCAATAGGAATACTCTTTGCCAGTGGACTAGTCAAGACTCGACTGCATCTAGAAGAATTTGAATTTGCTGGCGAATTGGCATTGGACGGTGCATTGCGCCCAATTAAAGGTGCATTAGCAATTTCTTATGGGATTAGTCAAAGTAAGCGTCAGTTAATTCTGCCAGCACAAAGTGCAGAGGAAGCAGCATTAGTGGAAAACATTCACATTCGTGCAGCTAGCTCCCTACAAGAAGTAGTTACTCACTTTACTACGTCTCAAGAATTACCCATAATTACTATTGCCAATATTGCTGAGCGGATTAATCATCTTGATAACAATAAAAATGGATTTCAGCAAGTAAAAGGGCAACTAAGCACCAAAAAGGCTTTGGAAATCGCTGCAGCAGGACGACACTCGGTATTAATGATTGGCAATCCAGGCTGTGGTAAATCAATGCTAGCTAGTCGAATCACCAGCATTTTACCGCAGCTCACTACCGAGCAAGCGATAACAAGCGCATCAATTCAATCACTCAGTAATCAAGGTTTTCAACTTCAGAACTGGGGAAAAGTTCCTTTTCGCAGCCCGCACCACAGCACTTCAGGAGTTGCCTTGGTCGGTGGTGGAAGTAATCCTAAACCAGGAGAAATTAGTCTTGCACATAATGGAGTGCTGTTCTTGGATGAGCTGCCCGAATTTGACCGTAAGGTACTGGAAGTATTAAGAGAGCCTTTAGAAGCAAAAAAAATAAATATTGCAAGAGCTAATCATCGTGTAGAATACTTAGCTGATTTCCAGTTAATTGCGGCGATGAATCCCTGCCCTTGTGGTTATGCAGATCATCCGCAGCAAAGCTGCACTTGTTCAGTTGAGCAGATAAATCGATATCGTGCTAAAATCTCGGGACCGTTACTGGATCGGATTGACATTGTGGTTGATGTTCCATCGCTAAATACCAATGAATTGCAACAACTTCCAAACGGTGAAGGTTCAGAGCAAATTAAAGAACGAGTTATTGATGCACGTAAAATTCAATTACAACGCCAGGGTAAGTTAAACTATGAACTATCCAATGATGAAATTGAGCTCTATTGTGCCTTGGATAATAAAGCAAAAGCGCTAATGCAACAAATCATTGATCGCAACTCATTATCTGCCCGCGGCTATTACCGTCAGCTTAAGCTTGCACGAACTATTGCGGATTTAGCTAGCAATAGTGAAATTAGCAGCTCTCATCTGGCATTAGCAAGTCAGTACAAACGAAATATTTAGGACTTAGGAATAAACGTGAAGTTTTTTATTGGATTATTAATTGGTATCGGAATCGCTGGTGCCGTGGCCTTCTATTTAAATAAAGCTCAAAATCCTTTTGTTGACAAAGGATTCAACAGTAACAGCATGAATCTTAGCGCAAGTGCCCCAGTTAGCTCTGCACCATTAATTCTAGCACCGGGTACCAAAATGCAGCAAGCGAGCTCCGCACCTATAGTACAGCAAAATAAGCCAGAAGCTTCAACTCCTAGCTATGACTTCTATGATGTATTGCAAGGTAAAAAAGACATTAACACCAATAAACAAGCTAGTTCAGCGCCTAAAGCAAATGCTAATCCATCGTTTACTGTTCAAGTTGGCGCATTTAGCGAACCAGATCTGGCTAACAATATGAAAGCTAAATTAGCACTATTGGGATTTAGTTCTAAAATTAAATCACAACAAGTTAATGATAAAATTATTAACCGTGTGATAATTGGTCCATTTGCCAATGAAGCAGATGCTAATGATTTAATTACACAATTAAAACAACAAGATATTAATGCCACACTTATTAACAACTCCAACTAGAAGGATACATGCATGAAAAAAGCCTTACTTGCCATATTAAGTTCCGCAGTGATCTGTCACACTTTTGCCGATGATATTACTATTAAGCAAGGTACTGACTATACCGTTTTATCTGGACCGATCAGTAAACCACTTCCTGCCAAAGCAGGTAAAGTAAATGTCACTGAATTTTATTCTTATGCTTGTATTCATTGCTCAATCCTAGAACCTACTTTGGACAAATGGTATGCAGGAACTAAAAACGTTGATTTAAATCGCATTCAAGTAGTGTGGGAAAATAATTTCAGTGGATATGCAAAAATTAACGCTACAGTACAAACATTAAATTTAGGCACCAAATTTAACCAACAAATCTTTAATGCAACAATGACTGATCATAAAAATCTGGAAGATAAGACTCAACTACAAGCATTCCTGGATGCAAATAAATCACTTGTAGACCCTAAGAAATTTATGGCAACCTACAATTCGTTTGCTGTAAGCACCAAACCACAAGAATATGCACAATATACAACTGCTTATAACATCACAGGCACACCTACTTTTATCGTTGGCAATAAATATGTGACCAGCCCAGCCCAGCCTGAGCAATTAATAAAAGTAATCCAGGCATTAGTTGATAAAGTTAAAAAAGAACAAAAAATCAAATAAGGATCTCACATGAACTTTGAATTAGCACGCTTTAACATGATTGAACAACAAATTCGTCCATGGAATATGTTTGATGAAAAAGTACTTGGATTACTTAGCTCAATCAAGCGCGAGGAATTTGTTGAGCAGTCATTACGTAACCTAGCATTATCCGATATTGAACTGCCACTACCTGGTGAGCAAAAAATGCTTTTCCCAAGAATAGAAGCACGTTTATTGCAGGAGTTAAAATTACGTAAAAAAGATAAGGTACTAGAAGTTGGAACTGGTAGTGGCTATGTAACGGCACTACTTGCAAAATTAGCTGATTTTGTTTACAGTTTAGAGATAAATGCACAAAATAAACAATTCGCTATTGATAATCTTACTCGTGCCGGGATTAAAAATGTCAGCATCATAGAAGCTGACGGGATGATTGGTTTAGAAAATAAAGCACCATTTGACAAAATTTTTGTTGGTGGCGCGATGGCAGAAATTAATCATGAGCTAAAAAAACAACTTAAAGTAGGTGGAATCTTAGTTGGTATTGAAGGTATCGCACCGATTATGCATGCAGTGGTTATCGAAAAAATTAATGATAACGAATACAAACAAACTCAACTATTCGAAACCTTTGTTACGCCATTATCCAGTGCAGCACCTAGCGGCTTCAAATTTTAACTCGTAAACTTATACACAGAAAGAAATTAAATGGCAGATAACGATAAAGCAAAAGCACTCCAGATAGCTCTCGCACAAATTGAAAAACAATTTGGTAAAGGTTCTATCATGCGAATGGATGATAAACAAGTCGCCAATGACATACAAGTAGTTTCAACTGGCTCGCTTGGAATTGACTTGGCTCTTGGTGTTGGTGGCTTACCACGCGGACGGGTAGTTGAAATATTTGGTCCTGAATCATCAGGTAAAACTACACTATGTTTACACGTCGTAGCAGAAATGCAAAAAGCAGGTGGAACATGTGCCTATATTGATGCAGAGAATGCCCTAGACCCAATTTATGCTCGTAAACTTGGTGTAAAAGTTGATGAAATGTTGATTTCTCAACCAGATACTGGTGAGCAAGCACTGGAAATTGCAGATATGTTGGTTCGTAGCGGTAGTGTTGATCTAATTGTAGTTGATTCCGTAGCAGCTTTGGTTCCTAAAGCAGAATTAGAAGGTGATATGGGTGATAGTCATATGGGCTTACAAGCTCGTTTAATGTCACAAGCGCTACGTAAGCTAACAGGAAATATTAAGCGTACCAATACGTTGGTTATCTTTATCAATCAAATTCGCATGAAAATTGGCGTAATGTTTGGTTCTCCTGAGACAACTACAGGTGGTAATGCACTTAAGTTTTATGCATCAGTTCGCTTAGATATTCGCCGTACAGGCAATATCAAAAAAGGTGAAGACATAATTGGTAGTGATACTAAAGTTAAAGTCGTGAAAAATAAAGTTGCTCCACCATTTAAGCAAGCTGAATTTGAAATCATGTATGGTGAAGGAATTTCGCGCAATGGTGAAGTAATTGATCTGGGCGTTTTGAACAATATTGTAGAAAAATCAGGTGCTTGGTATAGTTACAACGGACAAAAAATCGGACAAGGCAAAGAAAACGTTAAGGAATTTCTCAAAGAAAATCCTGCCATTGCCGCAGAAATAGAAGGTAAGGTTCGCGCTTTATCTGGAATTGCTGTAGCAGATGTTCCTATTGAGGAACGTGAAATTGACGCTAGCACTGATGCTGAAGAAATTTAACTAGAACACAATTGGCGTAACTAATAATTACGCCTTTTTCTCCTCCCATGAGCAGCAATTCAAAACCAATTAATCTCTATGCCAAAGCGTTGGATTTTCTTTCGCGCCGCGATTATTCATATCGTGAACTGTTCGCCAAGCTCCAAAAATATACGGATGACACTGAAGCCGTCAAAGAAATTTTAACCCAAATGACCGAGCAAAAGTATCTCAATGAAGAACGTTATATTGAGAATTATATCAATGCCAAAAGTCAAAAATTTGGTGCACAGCGCATCAAATACCAATTGATGAATAAAGTTGCTGATCAAGAGTTAGTCAATACTCTCTACCAGCAAGCCGCAATTAATGAATTTACCACTGCCCAATCTATTTGGCTGCGCAAATTTCATGGTAAACGACCTGAAAATGCCAAAGAAAAGGCACAACAAATACGCTTCCTCTCTGGTCGAGGTTTTAGTTTAGAAATTATTTTTAGAATCATCCAATCTGATTATAATGATGACTTGTAATTTTGGTACACTCACTTATTGGATAAATGCCTATACTATAAATTATCTTATAACAAAACTCTCTGCTTGAACTACGTATTGCTCTACAAAGAAAATTCAATGTATTTTATATAAATCATCTGTGGTAAAATTTACCCCTAGAATCTATTACTTATTTATGTGAGGACTTATGGAACAACAAATGTCAATTATATCTCTGATTACTGATGCATCGCTTACCGTACAGGCAATTATGGGATTGCTTGCAATATTCTCAGTAGTTTCATGGGGTATTATCATCAGCAAATGGATTGCATTATCTAAAGCAAAATCAGAAACTGTAAAATTCATGAGCCAGTACCACAATAGCAATAGCATAACAACTTTATATAACTCAATTAGTACTGCAGCTAATCGCACCACAACCTGCCAAATGTTTTATGCTGGCCTGTCTGAATATAACCGCCTAAGTAAAAGTGGAATCAGTAACAAAGACACAATCACAACTAATATTGAACGCTCGTTAACTGCCACTATCGACGATGAATTAAATAGCTACGAAAGCCGTCTCTCAACCTTAGCAACCTTTGGTTCAGTTAGCCCATACATTGGATTACTCGGTACAGTATGGGGAATCATGCATGCGTTTATCGGTTTGGGTAATACTGGACAGGCTACCCTTGCTTCGGTTGCACCGGGTATTGCAGAAGCGCTGATCGCAACTGCAATTGGTTTATTTGTCGCAATTCCGGCGTATATGGGTTATAATAAATTTACTGCAGATGTAGAGATGCTTGAGAAAAAGATGAACCGCTTTGGCGATGAATTTCTGAACTTAATCAATCGCAAACTATCTGCAACCAGCAATCAGGATATGTAACAATGCATTCCCAAGCTGAAATTGATAAATTTAATGATCTAGCTCACGAGTGGTGGAATACTGATGGTGCATTTAAAACCTTACACCAGATCAACCCACTACGCTGTGAATTCATCCAAAAGCATAGTCAAGTCCGTGATAAGGCGCTGATTGATGTTGGCTGCGGTGGCGGAATTTTATCCGAAGCTCTGGCTAAGCTTGGCGCACAAGTTAGCGCTATTGACCTAGCTCCGCAATCAATTGAAATTGCCAAACTTCATCTGTATGAAAGCAATTTGTCAGTTAATTATGAGTGCATCGAAGTTGGCGCTAAAGCAGCGCAGTCACCCGAAAGCTTTGATGTAGTGACTTGTATGGAAATGCTTGAGCATGTACCTGATCCTGCTTATATCATCCAAGAATGTGCTAAATTATTAAAAACAAACGGAATGGCGTTCTTTTCGACGTTAAATCGTAATTTTAAGAGCTATGCACTTGGCGTGGTTGCTGCAGAATATATTCTAAATTTGGTACCGCAAGGCACTCATGATTATCAGAAATTTATCAAACCTGCAGAATTACGCAATATGCTGAAACAAGCCGGATTTGAATTAGTCGCTCTTAATGGAATGACTTATAACCCAATCAGTCAAACTGCAACTCTTAGTTCTGATACAAGTATTAATTATATGGTAGCCTGTCAAAAAATATGCTAACAATTACGAAATCGGTCATTACTCCATACACACCAGCACAAATGTACGCTTTAGTTAGTGACATTGCTAATTATAAGCATTATTTACCCTGGTGTCCCAGTTCACAGGTTCTTAAAAGTGACGGTAATCGAGTTGTCGCTCGAGTTGATATCTCCTATCTAAAAGTAAAAGCTCATTTTACAACAGAAAACATCAATACGCCCGATCACAAAATTGATTTAAGTTTGGTTGATGGTCCGTTCAAACACCTTAAAGGTCATTGGATATTTACTCCACTTGGCGAATCTGGATGCAAAGTTGAATTTAAACTTGATTATAAATTCAGTAATATTATCATTGAAAAAGTGATTGGAACAGTTTTTGAATTTGTTATTAAAAATATCGTTGATAGTTTTGTTAAAAAAGCTCATGAGATTTACCGCAAATGATTAAAATTGAAGTTGTTTTTGCAACTAATTCCTTACAAAAAATTGTAACTCTCGAAGTTGAGACATCCTGCTCTATTGCTGATGCTATTACACGCTCGCAAATTCAAGATTTTTTTCCTGAGTATGAATTACTTAGTTTGCCTGTTGGTATTTTTGGCAAACGACAATTTAGCCCTGAGCAATATCAGCTAAAACATGGTGATCGCATCGAGATATATCGCCCCTTAAATAAGACCCCCAATCAAAAAAGGCTTGAGCGTGCACGCAAATAAAATCAAATTTATCACTACACTACTACTCTTAACCACTCCCTGCCTCGCTTCAACACAAACTTTGCCCACAGTACCCAACCTATTAAAAAATAAAGTTGCTGTTAGTATAATTGATAGCACGAATGCAGATATTATTTATCAGTACCGTGAATCAACGCCAATGCTCTTAGCTTCAAACATGAAGCTCTTAACTAGCTACGCGGCATTACAAAACCTTGGCGCTAATTTCACATGGAAAACAAAACTTAATTATAGCGGAAAAGTTATAAACGATAATTTGGATGGCAATCTTTACTTGGTTGGTGGCGGAGATCCAACTCTGACTACACAATCAGTAACCAATCTATTTATGACATTAAAAAATAATGGGATTAATACCATTCAAGGAAATTTGATTTTAGATACTCATATTTTCAATCAAAATGTTCCTAGTAGTGAACTCTATCCTGAGCCATACGCCAGTTATTCAGTAGATCCTAAATCGCTGATGATTGATGAAAACATCTCTACTCTAGCCTTACATATTAAAGCTAATAAAATTACTTTTGATACCTATCGTAGTGGTAGATTAAAATTCGATAATCAATTGAAATTAATTAACTCTAAATTTGCTTGTAATGATTTAAGTGATTATGTCAACATCAATAAGTCACGGACTCCTACTCCAAAATCTAAAACACAGAAAGTTAGTGATTTTGTTTTAACGGGCAACGTTCCCGTTAGCTGTAATGGAAAAAATATTAATTTTTATCTCTTAGACACCAATCAGTACAATCGACAGCTGCTTGCATTAATTTTGAAACAGCAGCACATTAAACTGAAAGGCAAAATTCTGATAGAAAATGCCCCTGCTTCGACCTTACCAATTGCAGAAATAACGTCTCCACCTTTAGCACAAGTAATGTGGCAGATGAACAAACAAAGTAATAACCTTTATGCTAAGAGTATGTTACTTTCACTGGGAGCATATCGCTCAACCAATGATGCTACGTATGAAAAGGCTAAGAATATCTACTACCAGACATTTAGTCAAAATCTGAATTTCCCCGAGCTCAAGGTAGAAAATGGTTCAGGACTATCGCGCTATGAGCAACTATCTGCTGTACATATGACAGCATTGCTTTATACTATGTATCATGATAAAGAATCCAGTAATTTCATCAACAGCCTACCAACGCCCGGTGAATCAGGTACTCTACAAACCGAATTTGCTAGATATAAAACCCAGCTTCATGCCAAAACTGGCTCATTATCTGACACCAAGGCGTACTCTGGTTATTTCTATGCCCGCAATGGTCATGTTTACGCTATTTCATTTTTGGCAAATGGAATTAGTCGTGGCGATGCAGGTAAAACTGAGCTACAGACATTCAAACAGTTTTTTGCCGATAGCTTGGAGTCTTTGAATATGATAGGAAGCAAAAACTAATCACGATAGATACAGATTAAAACACGAGCGCATGGAATAACTTACCAGAATAATTAGTGGTTTTATTAACTTAACTATTTTTAGATGAGGTAATCAGTATGCGCTATGTATTAGGACTTGACTTAGGAATCGCCTCAATTGGCTGGGCTATTTATGATATCGATAAATCAACTATTGAAAAATGTGGGGTTCGTTTATTTGATGCCGCAGAAAACCCTAAAACTAAAGAATCGCTTGCGACACCACGACGGTTAGCACGCGGACAAAGGCGCAGAATTAGACGCCGCGCTGATCGCATGGCAAAAATAAAAGGATCTCTAATTCAATCTGGTATACTTACCCAAGATGAATTAGCCAAATTATTTAACTCTTCAGAAAAAACATCTTCTAAAACCTCGAGATATGATGTTTATGAACTACGTTACCAAGCACTTGATCACCAATTAAGCAATGCTCAATTAGCGCAAATTTTGATCCACTTAGCAAAACATCGCGGATTTAAATCTAACCGTAAAAATGACAAGTCTGTTGACGGCAAAATAAATGACCGACTAAAAGAAAATCATCAGCTCTTAATTGATAAATCATATCGTTCTATTGGGGAAATGCTCTATAAAGATAATAGTTTTGCTGCCAACCAACGAAACCGCTTTGGAGAATACCGCGTAATGTTACAACGCTCGGATATTGAAGCAGAAGCCAAGTTAATTTTAGAAAAACAGCAGCAGCTTGGCAACTCTCTAATCTCGAATGAGTTTATTGAGAACTACCTAAAAATATTTAACTGGCAAAAATCCTTTGACTGGCGTGGCAATATTATTGAAATGGTTGGTAGCTGCCAATTTGAAAAGGCAGAAAAGCGTGCACCAAAAGCTTGCTTCAGCAGTGAAAAATTTATTGCTTTATCAAAACTCAACAATATTTACTATACACATGATTCAATAGAGCATCGACTTAGTCAATCTGAAATCAAACACATTTACGATTTAGCCATCGCGCGCAAAACAAAGCCATTCAAAACATTCGCTGATATTCGTAAATCACTAAATCTACCTGATGAAGCACGTTTTAATTTTGTGAAATATAATTCCAATGATGATTTTTTGGAGTGTGAGAAAAAGGAAAAAATCAAGGAGCTAGAGTTTAAAGCTTATCATGAATTAAAAATATCCATCAGTAATCATATTGGAGATGTAACTTGGAGTAATTTAAGCAGTAATATAGCTCTTATGGATGAAATTGCTATTGCTCTTACCTATAATAAAACGGATGAAACGATACATAAAGCATTATCAGAATCATTTAATAAACACCCACATAATTTCCAAATAGAAGAGCGGAATTTGATTATTAATGCCTTGATTAACGATGGCATAAGCTTTGACAAAAACATTAGCCTCTCTCTGGTAGCATTATATAAGATTCTGCCATTGTTAGAATTAGGACAACGCTATGATGAAGCCTGCACATCTGCAGGTTACAATCATAGTGCGCAACATTCACAACGAAATATAAAATTACCAACAATTCAAGCGTTGGGTTTAGATCAGGAATTAACTAATCCAGTTGTAATCAGAGCAATTAGTCAGGTACGCAAAGTTATTAACGCAGTTATTGCTATTTATGGCTCTCCGTATCAAATAAATATTGAATTAGCTCGTGATATAGGTAAAACTGCACAACAACGCAATGAAATAAGTAAATTTCAAAAAGGAAATAAAGCCAGTAATGAAAAAATGGTTGCACAATTTACAGAATACTTTAAGCGCGCTCCTGCCAAAGATGAGCTCACTAAGTATAAGCTTTGGAAACAACAAAATGGGCATTGTATCTACAGTGGAGAATCAATCAATTTAGATGAAATTCGCCATGGAGTTAACTTAACACAGATTGATCACATTATTCCATTCTCACGTAGTTTTGATGATAGTTTAAGTAATAAAGTATTATGTCTAACTGCAGAGAACCAACGAAAAGGGAACCAAACACCCTATGAATATATTGCGGAACAAAAATGGCATAATTTCGTAGAGCACTGCGAGCACTTACTCAAACATGGTAAACAAGCTGGATTTAGCTATAAAAAATATCAATTATTACTCACTAAAAAATTTGATCAAGACAAATTTATTGAACGTAATTTAAATGATACCCGGTATATCTCTAGTTTTTGCAAAAATTATCTAGAAAATAATTTACATTTTGCTGAATTGGGCGATAAAAATAAGCGGCGTGTGCGGGTGCTAACTGGACAAGCTACCGCATTTATCCGCTCACATTGGGGATTAACCAAATCACGTGAGGAAAATGACCTTCATCATGCACAAGATGCCTGCGTGATTGCTGCTGTAACTACTAGTATACAACAAAGAATCACTGCTTTTATGCAAGCTAAAAGCTATGGTAAAAATCAAGATGCTACTTATACCGATCCAGAAAGTGGTGAAGTGTTTGATAGATTCCCTATGCCAAATATTAACTTTAGAACAGAGATTCTACTAAAAGTTAATCAGGTATTTGTTTCACGAATGCCTAAACGTACCGTAACTGGGCAAGTCCACTTAGATACGATTCGTTCCAGAAGATATGTTGATAATCCAGTCGCAGAATATAACAATGGTAAACCATTTTCGACAATTAATAAACGCTTAACTGAATGTGGGATAAAGTTAGATAAAGATGATGAGATTCCAACCCTTTGTCCAACTTACAAACAGCATAATCCTAATATCTATAAACTACTAAAAGAACGTCTTGAAAAATATGATAATGATGCAAAAAAAGCTTTTACTGAGCCATTATTTGCACCTCGCAAAGATGGAACGCCTAGTGAGAACGAAATTAAAACAATCAAAGTGATTCAAGCACAAAATACAGGAGTCGAGGTAAATCAAGGAATAGCCGATAATGGCGGAATGATTAGAGTTGATATATTTACTAAAGATGGTAAAAATTTTATTGCCCCAGTTTACTTATCGGATGTAATCAAAGATAAATTACCTGATAGAGCTATTGTGCAAAGTAAGCCAGAAAAAGAATGGACAATTATTGATGAGACCTATACTTTTTACTTTAGTCTTTATTCAAATGATCTAATTAAGATAATCACTAAAAAGGAAACTCACTTTGGATATTATCGTGGTACAGATCGAGCAACGGGAGCACTAACAATATTGACTCATGATGGCTCAAAGGAAACTCGCGGTATTGGAGTTAAAGTACATACTGCTTTAGAAAAATATCAAGTCGATGTTCTTGGCAATATTAGTAAAATAGATACTGAAACTCGCCTTGATTTTAGCCAGATGAAAACTCAAAAATGACATTTCGCTGCGTAATGATTAGTAAACCAAGTTATTTGCGAGTTGCCAAATCACAACTGCAAATAACTCAAGAGCAAGATAAGTTTACAGTTGCACTTGAAGATATTGCGTGCATTGTAATCAATCACTATGCTATTAGTTTAACCGTAAGCTTATTAAGCGAATGCGCAGAAAATAATATTGTCGTAATTAGTTGTGATAAAATGCATCTCCCCAATGGCGTATTTCACAGTTATTTACCACATTCACGACAAAATTTAGTTCTCCAAACACAACTAAATTTATCTCAGCCATTTAAAAAACGCCTATGGCAAAGCGTAATCGAACAAAAGATTACAAATCAGGCGACAAGCTTAGAACGTATATTTCCTTTAAGTGCTAACATTACTAAGTTAATTCATTTAGCACAAACAATTTTGTCTGGTGATAAAAACAATAATGAGGCTCAAGCAAGTAGAATTTATTTCCCAAGCATCTTTGGGGACGACTTCATCCGCATTAACAAAAACCGCCTTACTATAGTTCGTGATGATTATCTGGATATCAATGGCTTGCTCAATTATGCTTATACAATTATCCGTAGCTTAATTTGTAGAAGTCTAGTTGGATATGGATTATTGCCGACATTAGGAATTTTTCATAATAATCAACTCAACGCATTTAATTTGGCAGATGACTTTATTGAACCTTATCGTCCATATATCGACTGGTATGTCTATATCCTAGTTGAAGATGCTCAGACCTTAGAGTTATCAACCAAAATCAAAGCGCAGCTAGTTGATATTCTTAATCATATTGTCGTCATTGATAATAAGCTTACTACACTACTTAATTCGATTGATGTCATGATAAAAAGCTTTATCAGTTGTATCAATGACAACAATTTTCAATTAATAAAATTGCCATCATTGCCACCGTGGATTGAACGCAGTAATATGGATTAATAAAATGTTTTCTGAGATTAGATGGATGAGATTAATCGTGTTTTATGATTTGCCAGTTAGTACCAAAAGACTACGCCAAGTATACCAGCGCTTTCATAACTATCTACTAAAAGAAGGTTATGATATGTTGCAATACTCTGTCTATTGTCGGCTTTGTAATGGACATGACGCCATTGAAAAACACATCCGCCGCATTGAAGCCAATGCACCTGAACATGGCAATGTAAGAATCATGAAAGTTACCGAAAAACAATACAGCCAAATGTATTTCTTAGTCGGTCAACCATCAAAACAGGAAAAGATTAATAAAGAACAAAAACAGTTACTACTGTTTTAGAAGTAATTTGACAGTAAGATGTCAGCTTTACGACTTTTTGTCTTATTATAGCAAACTAACAATTTAGGTTATGTCAAAAAAACCAGGTTAAATTGTGTCAAATACGCTCAAAAATCAACCATTTTAAAACCGATATTTACCAAATAACATACTCACTACAATATGTTACATGATAAATATTTTAACATAACCTAAATTGTTAACGAGCTATAACATCACCGCTGTATTTTCATTTGCTACTTGGATTTTAACATAACCTAAATTGTTAACGAGCTATAACATCCTTATTAATACTCTCATAAACAAGTAGATTTTAACATAACCTAAATTGTTAACGAGCTATAACCCCATAAACTGTTCATGCACATTTCCTCCTATTTTAACATAACCTAAATTGTTAACGAGCTATAACGGCTGCTGGACAAACTAATGCAGGGAATAAATTTTAACATAACCTAAATTGTTAACGAGCTATAACATGTACTGTGAATTACCGTTGCCACTAGTTATTTTAACATAACCTAAATTGTTAACGAGCTATAACCATTATTGGGTTATTAATTGATTCAATAGCATTTTAACATAACCTAAATTGTTAACGAGCTATAACACTAGACAGGAACGGCAATGTCTGGGTATGATTTTAACATAACCTAAATTGTTAACGAGCTATAACGGGTTGTATCAACAGACCAAGATGTTACGTATTTTAACATAACCTAAATTGTTAACGAGCTATAACCGTAATTCTATCGTTTGCGACCCATCCATTATTTTAACATAACCTAAATTGTTAACGAGCTATAACCATTGTACTAAGGAAATAAGCATTTACAGAATTTTAACATAACCTAAATTGTTAACGAGCTATAACTGGATTTATGGGATTTAAAAAATGAGACAAATTTTAACATAACCTAAATTGTTAACGAGCTATAACTGAGAAAGGAATTAGCATCAAATTAGACAAATTTTAACATAACCTAAATTGTTAACGAGCTATAACACTTGAATAATTCTACAGGAAGAGTGGGCAATTTTAACACAACCTAAATTGTTAACGAGCTATAACACTTCCTGCGCATGGGTCGATAATCACATCATTTTAACATAACCTAAATTGTTAACGAGCTATAACCCCAGTACTTGCTGCCACCCAGATGCTTAAATTTTAACATAACCTAAATTGTTAACGAGCTATAACAGGACAACTCATTGGAGCTAAACCCAGAAGATTTTAACATAACCTAAATTGTTAACGAGCTATAACGCACAACTTCACCAGAATAGCCAATTGTAGATTTTAACATAACCTAAATTGTTAACGAGCTATAACCCAAGATACTGTTTAATCCACTTATTTGCGATTTTAACATAACCTAAATTGTTAACGAGCTATAACATGGCAATATGACACTAGCACTACTAGCGAATTTTAACATAACCTAAATTGTTAACGAGCTATAACACAAATACTGGCAGGGTAAACGCATCTAAATTACAACTACTCCAATAAATAAAGTAATGTTATGCTTTTTGAGGTGTAACATGCTGAGTAATGTATTCATAGAAAGTTTTAGTAAATTAGAAGACCCTCGAGTTGAAAGAAGCAAGAAACATTTATTATTAGACGTAGTCTGTTTAACGTTAATGGCTACAATGTCTGGAGCCCAATGTTATACTGAGATTGAACTGTTTGGTGAAATTCATGAGAATTTATTGCGTAACTATTTAGAGTTA
Organism: uncultured Neisseria sp.; assembly: GCA_964611845.1. Taxonomy (GTDB): domain Bacteria; phylum Pseudomonadota; class Gammaproteobacteria; order Burkholderiales; family UBA11063; genus Aquella. The sequence continues at coordinate 56,397 of CAZTBH010000003.1, read as the reverse complement.
CCAAATGGTATACCCTCGCATGACACAATAAGCCGCGTTATGAGTAGTATCATCCCAGAGCAGTTTAATAGTTGCTTCATGAACTGGATAAGTCAGATAAAAGACATGTTACCAGAAAATGTGATTGCAATTGATGGTAAAACCTTATGCGGTTCACATCAAAGGAGTAGGAATCAAAAAGGTCATCATCTATTGAATGCTTATTCTTGTGCCAATGGTTTAACTATTGGTCAAATAAAGGTAGCGAGTAAAAGCAATGAAATAACTGCAATTCCTGAATTATTAAAGGTGCTATCAATAGAAGGCTGTGTAGTTACATTAGACGCAATGGGTTGTCAGAAGGAAATAGCATTACAAATAATTAATTCTGGAGCTGATTATGTTCTAGCGTTAAAAGGTAATCAAAAATATTTACATGAGCTGATACAGGATTTATTCGAGCTATCAAGAAATCCGCGATTTAATAGTGGAATAACACCACATCTATATCGTCATGAAATATCTTGTGAGCATGGCAAAATTGAAGAGCGTGAAGTCCAAGCATTATCGGTGCGGAAAATTGCAGACCAAAGCAATATATCAGCATGGCATGGTATAAAAAGTATTGTTGAAACCAAAAACATAAATCATAACAATGGAGAAGTTGAGTATCGCTATTACATCTCGTCAATAGATGGTTCTAATGTTGAGAAGATAGCATTATCAATACGTAGTCATTGGAAAATTGAGAATAATTTACATTGGGTACTTGATGTTGTATTTGGTGAAGACGATAGCAGGGTTAGGGATGAAATTGCAGCGCAAAATCTATCGTGGATACGGAAAATTGCTGCATTCTTGATCTCTCAAGATAGCGCAAAGATGTCAATACGTAGGAAGATGCTTAAATATTGGGCTAATCCAGAAGGGCTTATGTCATTGATTACAAAAATTTAAGATGCGTTTACCCTGAAATACTGGGGGTTCACCGATTACATTTATTTTAACATAACCTAAATTGTTAACGAGCTATAACTTGCGCATAACATTACCAAATGAAAATACAGCTAATCAATAAAAGATACTCTGCTGCATAAGGTCAACATTAATTTATTCCAATTTGTTATCCCCTGTATAGTGCTTTATTAAAACCTGCTTAACAATAAACCACAAACACGGGAATTAACTATCCTAAAATGGGAAACCGCTCTTTAAAAAACCAAGATACAATTATGTCATAGAGTTAGATCTATCTGATTTTTGCTAACTCTAATGATTTAAAGCTTGCCTAGATTTTATACCGGTCTATCTACTACACGATCAAAACTTTAAATTTTAAAGGATATTTTAACTATGCGCGAGCAATACAATGTATTTCACCTAGCTATCCCGTGTAAGGATTTAGATGAAACTGTAGAATTTTATGTTTTTAAACTGGGCTGTAAATTAGCACGGCGCTATGCTGACCGAGTAACAATTGACTTTTTTGGTGATCAGGTAGTTTGTCACCTCAATCCGGAATCAATTGATCCTAGCCCAAGATTATATCCGCGGCATTTTGGTATTACCTTCCGGGATAAGATAGAGTTTGATAATTTACTAAAATTAATCCAGATTAGAGAAATACCAGTATTCACTCCCCTGTTTACGCGATTTACCAAAACGGCAGAAGAGCATAGTAGTATAGTTCTGATTGATCCAGCAAATAATTTGCTTGAGTTCAAATATTATATCGACCCCAGAATGATGTACTAAAAGCAAGATATGGGATTATATAAATCTATGTGTAATCTTATATCTTTATTTCATGTTTATATTTTTGACTAATTAAAGTTTGTCCATCAGTTTTCTCAAGACGATTAAGTAGGAACTGGCAAGATAAATTAATCAAGGCTAACGCAAAAAACACATAATGAAATGAACTGATTGCAAAATTAGTTGCACTTACATAATTAGCAATATGAAGCAACCCTGCTGCTACAATAACACCTAATGAAGTTCCTAACTGCTGCCAAGTGGTTGCCAAGCTTACTGCCGAACCATAATCAATATTTTCCACATCAGCATAATACAATAGATTAAGACTCATAAATTGCATTGCCGCAAATACTCCGTTGAAAAATAATGCCAAATATAAAAACCAGCCCAACTGATTGACCATCGCCAACATTGACAAAGCAATAAAACTACCGACATTTGCCACTAGTAATGCACGTTTAAAACCAAATTTTTCAAGTAATTTACGAGTTACAGTACGTGAGCATAATACTCCTAATGACATCCAAATGAAGACAAATCCAGCAGCAAATGCGCTCTTCCTAAAGGTGATTTCAAGAAACACTGCTAAAATAAATGTTCGTCCACCTAGAGAAGCGCGAATAATAACCTGCGAAAAGAAACAACTACTAAAAGTTCGCAATCTAAACAAATGATAACGAATAACCGGAAATGTAGATTTACTCTCAATTAGATAATAAATTAAGCCAAAAAATACTGCGCCACTAAATAACATTCCTTTAGTAAAATAGGATATTTCCCGCGATAGAAATAGGTCTAACCAAAAACAAAAACAACATAATGCTAAAGCCAAAAACACATAGCTATAAAAATTAAATTTATCCTGCTCTTCGGTATAATTTTCAATGTGTTTAATAGTAGCGTATAATGCCATTACGCCCAAAGGAACATTTACCCAAAATATATAGCGCCACGAAAAGAAAGTAACCAGAAAGCCACCCAAAATCGGAGCAAGTATTGGTCCAAGTAGAACTGGCATGCCCATTAAGGTATAAGCTTTTACCATTTGTGATTTATCAAAAATTTTTAGTAGCAGCAACCTCCCAACTGGCACCATAAAAGCACCCGCCACACCCTGTAACAATCTACAGATAACCAACAAAGGTACTGAATCAGTAAGTCCGCACTGAATTGACATCAGCGTAAATAATACAATCGAGAGCATCAATATTTTTTTACTGCCAAAACGATCTGACATCCAGCCACTAATCGGTATAAACACAGACAGTCCGATTAAATAGCTGGTTACTGCTAGCTTCATAGTAAAAACGGTTGAAGAAAAACTATGTGCCATCTGAGGAATTGCAACATTCAAGATATTGGCATCGATATTTTCCATCAATAAAAGTGATGAAATTACCAACAGACCAATCAGTTGCTTTGGGGTATAACTTTTAAACATTTGGAACTTTCAAGCGGGCATGTTAAAGTTGCGTATAGGATTAAATAACTTTATTATCAGTGTGAATTTTATCATGCCATACAGCTACAAATTAAAAAAGCAATGCTTCCAGAAGCAGAATTGTGTACACTATTTACCTATACTCAATCACATTCTTCATCCTAGCTCATTGGTTTACTCTTCGCTTACTTAATGTAAGTTTTGTCGTAAATCACCTGCTAGTATTTCGAATCAATTTGAGGATACAATGATTCAAATAAAGTAAAAATGGAGAAATTACCATGATCCACCCAATTCGTAAGATGGGCGACCCGTGTTTACTCATACGTTCATCTGAAATCACGGCAGAAGAATTTAATAGTCCAACTCTATTGCAGTTGATTCAAGATTTGCGTGATACTCAAAAACATCTAGGCGGTGTAGGAATTGCTGCTCCACAAATTGGCATCAATAAGCGCCTTGTAATAATTGAGTATTACCAAGCTGAAATAACCCGTTATAGCGATGTTGGGGATTGTCCATTAAAAGTAATTATCAATCCTGAGATTATATTATTAGACGGCGAACAAACAACTTTTAATGAAGGATGCTTATCCGTACCTGGCTTACGTGGTGAAGTAAGTCGCCCACAAGCAATTAGCTATAAATACTACGATCAATTTGGAAATATGCATCAAGACGAAGATAATGGATTCTTTGCCCGAGTTATGCAACATGAATGTGATCATCTGGATGGTATTTTATACCCCATGCGTATGCAGGACATTAGTAAACTAACATTCGTAGATATTGAAACCTGATTAATGAGCAGCAAAACTACTTCATCAATACATAAATATCAGGCACTTGATTCATTACGCGGAATTGCCGCCTTGATGGTGGTATTTCAGCATTTTTGGGAAATGAGTAATCCATCAGATGCTAGACTGAAACCGTGGTTATTTTTTTGTGCTGGTCACGAAGCAGTAATTTTATTTTTCGTATTAAGCGGGTTTGTCTTGAGCCATCAACTCAGAAATTTTAAACTTAGCCAATATCCACAATTTGTGTTACGGCGCATCTTGCGAATTTATCCCGCATATTATCTCGCACTAGCTTTCTCTGCAGGGCTACTAATCTATATCGAGCGCTATCACTCATCAACTTTGGCGCAATATGGACTAACCACATGGTTTTACATCTGGTCGCGCAGTAATTTCGATATTCCAATGTGGATTGGTTCTTTGAGCTTGATTAGCCACCAAGGAAATAGTCTTGATATAGCAACATGGAGTTTATTTTATGAGATATGGCTATCGTTAGCCTTTCCACTTCTGATTACTTGCTGTATTCGCAGTGACTTAGCAATAAGACTCATTACACTTTGTCTGTTAACAATAGTCAGCTATTACTTCTGGCGCTTCGGCAATTTTTTAGATAATCAATGGCAAAGTATTATCTATTATGGCTGGTATTTTATTGCTGGAATGTACTTATATCACTATCATCAACGCTTAAAATTTAGCGCTTCGTGGCTTTGGTTAATAATTGGCTGTGCTTTATATTTCAGTAACTACCTACTTTTTGGTAAAATAGCGAGTAGAATGCTTCATGAGATACTGATTGCTTCTGGTAGTTGCCTGATTATAATTAACTGTTTGTATTATAAACCACTAAAACAGCTATTAGATATGAGATTGTTTTGCTTTTACGGCAAGATTTCATATTCATTGTATCTATTCCATTTACCAGTGTTGTATGCTTTGAGCTATCTGTATTTACCGCATGGGTCATTATGGATGGTTAAAATACTTACTTTATCCATTACTACTCTAATTGCTTGGGGTAGCTATATTTTTGTTGAACAATTTTTTATTGAGTTTGCTAAAAAACATGTCAAATAACCAGAACAAATCAAAAAGTTATATATTATGGTCAATTATCATAATAATTGGAGCAATTGCGGCATATTTTTTCTATGCTCACAATCAAGATCGCAGAATAGCTAATAGTGTATATCAACAATTATTATCAATTGACAACCAGTTAGATAATCTACAAGAGTCTGCAACCGTCCTCAAAACAGAGAAAAATATTAATTCAGCAGTAATTAGAGATTTCAACTCTCTAACAAAAGACAATATTACTGTAAACAAACCTGCTCTTCTGGGACAAATTGATAACATCAGCTATAACGACGCTGTCAGATCACAATTGACGTCACTACTCGATGCAACAACCGGGCAAAATTTTAAAGTCCAGCGTAAGTTAATCATTCAGCAGTTACGGTTGCTTAAATATCAAAATGCTCAGGATATTCAACAATTTAATAATCAGATAAGCCACATTACAGATCAGGTTACTCAAATTAAAGATCAAGTAGCTAAAATTAAAAGCGATGATTTACAAGATTTAGAAAGTGCAAAACTGAAATTTATTGTCAAAAAGCTCAAAACTACTATTAATGATATGCACGAATCACTAATTACTGAGATTGTTGATGATGTAATTGACAAAGCCGAGAGCGACAAGATGCCTAGCGATGATAATTGATTTTACATAAGAATAGAACATAAAATCCTAAACAACCTAAAAATTAAAAATTTAATTAGAAAAACATACTCAAACTGATTCGAAATGCTGGTGGACGACAAGCGACAAAGCTTACAGCTAGTAAGAGTAAGGAACTTGGTAACGCCCCAGCATAATGAATCTGATTGAGGATACAAGAATTTATTAAGGACTAAATACAGTATGACTGAAAAGATTATGAAAAATGATGCACCTGTAGCAGGAAATTTCATTCGCGCTATTGTTGAAGATGATTTAAAAACTGGCAAACACAGCCAAATTATCACCCGTTTCCCACCGGAACCAAATGGCTATCTGCATGTTGGACATGCTAAAGCATTGTGTCATAATTTTGAACTAGCGGAAGATTATAACGGATTGTGCAACTTACGCTTTGATGATACCAATCCAGAAAAAGAAAATGATGAATTTGTTCAAGCAATTCAAGATAATATTCGCTGGTTAGGATTTAAGTGGAATGGTGATGTAAAATATGCTTCGGATTATTTTGATAAATTATATGAGTTTGCGCTATGGTTTATTGATCATGATTTAGCTTATGTTGACGATTTAACGCCTGAACAAATGCGTGAATATCGTGGCACTTTGACTTCGCCTGGTAAAGACAGCCCGTATCGTACTAGAAGCCCAGCTGAAAACCATGATTTATTTATCCGCATGAAGGATGGTGAATTTGCCGATGGTGCAAAAGTGTTACGCCTAAAAATTGATATGCGTTCACCGAATATGAATTTACGCGATCCAGCAATCTATCGGATTAAGCGCTTCCATCATATCCGAACTGGTGATAAATGGTGTATTTACCCGATGTATGATTATACGCATTGTATTTCTGATGCATTGGAATCAATCACCCATTCGTGCTGCTCGCTTGAATTTGAAGATCATCGCCCGCTTTATGACTGGGTAGTTGACAAATTATTTACTGCCGGATTATTACCTGCACGTCCTCGACAAATTGAGTTCTCTCGCTTGATGCTTAACTATACTATTACCAGCAAACGTAAGCTGACTCAACTAGTTAGTGAAGATCTGGTATCCGGTTGGGATGATCCACGGATGCCAACTATTGCCGGAATGCGTCGCCGTGGTTATACACCAGAAGGGGTACGTTTATTTGCCAAGCGTTGCGGAATCTCCAAATCACCAAATGTTGTTGATATTCCATTTTTAGAAACCGCAATTCGTGAAGAGCTGGAAAATAGTGTTCCGCGAGTAATGGCAGTCCTAAAACCACTTAAAATTGTTTTAACTAATTTTGTTGCTGGTGAAACAGGTTCGCGGAGTGCAGATTTCCATCCTCAACGCCCAGAGTTTGGTAGCCGTTTATGCGAATTAACCGAAAATATTTATATTGATCAGGATGATTTCCAAGAAATACCTGAAAAAGGCTTTCAACGCCTGACTTTAGGTGGTGAAGTACGTTTACGCCATAGTTATGTAATCAAATGTGAGGAAGTAATTAAAAATGCAGACGGTTCAATTAGCGAATTACGTTGCAGCATTGATCCATTAACTTTGGGTAAAAATCCTGAAGGGCGCAAAGTAAAAGGTGTGATTCATTGGGTTAGCGCAACTAAATCAGTTGCCGCGGAAGTTCGCTTATATGATCGCCTATTTAGCGTAGAAAACCCAGACAATGTGGAAGGACATGATTTTAAAGAGTTCATTAATCCGCATTCTTTAGATATTAGCACCGCATATATTGAGCCATCAATATTGAATGTTAAACCTGAAGATCGCTTTCAGTTTGAACGAGTAGGCTATTTTGTTGCTGATCGTTATGATTGTGATGCCGCAAAAGGTAAATTAGTATTTAATAAAACCGTGGGGCTCAAAGACAACTGGAAAAAGTAATATATACTCTTCGTCTTTGAAACTTGGACTTTGTCGGATTTCAAAAAAGACTCCTTATGTAGTTCTAAACAGGATAAAAATGAGTCATTTAATCTTAGAGGAAATTCTAAATCAAGCTGGAATAACACCTCCATCATTAAGCCATATTAGTATTACAGGGCAAGACCCAATCTTGCCTAGTCCATTTTTGATTGGTGAAGCGGGTGCAGCAGCTCTAGCGGCAATTGGTTATGCCGCGGCTGAATTATGGCGCTGCAAAACCGGAAAGCTCCAAAATGTGGCGATTTCAGTCCGAGATGCTGCAATTGCTCAGCGCTCACATCAGTATCTGCGGGTAGTTGATGGTGTAACAGAAGACCTATGGAGCCCATTGTCTGGTTTTTATACCACTTTAGACAATCGAACCATTCAATTTCATTGCAATTTTCCTCATCATCAGCAGGGTGTGCTCGATTTTTTAGGCTGCGAAGCAAGCAAAGAAGCGGTAAGTGCAGCAGTTAAAAATTATTCTGCAGAATATTTAGAAAATGAACTCAACGCGCGTGGATTGTGCGCCTCAGTGGTTAGAACAAGAGATGAGTGGCTACAACATCCACAATTATCAGCTATCGCACAATTACCACTCTTTGAAATAATCAAAATCGCCGATAGTCAACCCAAAGCTCTTCCTGATGGTAATTATCCTTTATCTGGGATAAGAGTATTAGATTTAACCCGAGTATTAGCCGGACCTGTTTGTGGCAAATCTTTAGCCGAACATGGTGCAAATGTAATGCGTATTGCCAGCCCGAACCTACCATTTATTTTGCCACTGGTGATGGACACTGGATTTGGTAAATATGCCGCACATTTAGATCTTGACCAAGATCAAGATAAAAATAGGCTTCTAGACTTAGTCAAATCAGCAGATGTATTTATTCAAGCCTATCGACCAAGTGCACTTGCAGCCAAAGGATTTTCAGCACAAGAATTAGCACAGATCCGCCCCGGGATTATTTATGTTGATTTAAGCGCCTACTCACATCAAGGAATATGGGCACATCGTCATGGTTATGATAGCTTGGTACAATCTGCGACTGGAATTGCCGCAGAACAATCGCAAGGGGCAAATATCCAGCATTTACCAGCACAATCACTGGACTATATAACGGGTTATCTGGCAACATTTGCCGTAATGGAAGCAATAAGGCGGCGTTCAATCGATGGAGGGAGTTATTTAATTCGCTTATCATTAGCACAAACCGCTCACTGGTTTAACAATCTTGGTCGAACTTCTGCTGAGTTTAAAAACTCTCACAACCCATCCGCTGCAGAAATTCAAGATTTATTAGTTAAAACCCAAACTCAATTTGGTATCCTTGAGCATTTGGCACCAGTACTCAAAATGTCGGAAACACCGCTACAAATTGGAAGAGGTTCCGTTCCATTAGGATTTGACCCTGCGCAATGGATAGGTTAATTTTTGTCAACTATGTCCTAAGCACTATTTATGTATAGGTGCTATGTAAAAACAGCTCTATCCAAACTAAGCATATTTTGGCACAATACCCTATTCGTTATAATTTGAATTATTATCTTATTTGCCTTTATAGAAGAAAGACTTTGTTATGAAATATATAGGAATAATGTCAGGGACTAGCCTAGATGGAATTGATGCAGTACTATGCGAATTTGGCGCAGAAAACAAACTACAAGTGCTCGCGAAAACGTCACTCCCTTTTGATCCACAACTGCAAAAAGATTTACAAGCCCTCCTACGTAGCTTTAGTTGTCACCTTAAAGAGTTTGGCGAACTCGAAGTGCGTTTAGCAGTTAACTATGCCCAAGCTGTACAACAATTGTTGGATAACTCAGGAATTGCGCCACAAGAAGTTAAAGCCATCGGCTGTCATGGGCAAACGGTTTTTCATGATCCGTACAACCAATATCCTTTTTCAATACAACTAGTTGATGGTAATAAATTAGCTCAATTAACTGAAATTAATGTAGTCTGTGATTTTCGTCGCATGGATATGGCTTATGGTGGACAAGGTGCTCCGTTAACTCCAGTATTTCATCATTATTTTTTATCTTCTAATCGTACTCGCGTAATATTAAATCTGGGTGGGATTGCCAATATTACAATCTTAAATCCAAACACTAGTAAAGTTATTGGTTTTGACACTGGCCCAGCAAACTGCTTGATTGATCTGTGGGTACAAGATAGATTTGGCGTTGGATATGACAAAGATGGATTACTTGCAACACAAGGAAAAATTATCCCCACGCTATTGGAGCAAATGCTTAAAGACGAATATTTCAATCTACCTGCACCTAAGAGTACTGGTAAGGAAATTTATCATTTAGAATGGATCAAACACCAACTGATTACCAATAATCAAACCGATGCTTCCGACTACGATGTCTTACGTACTTTGGTTGAATTAACAGCTAAAACAGTTGCTGATGCTATTTGTGCTTATGCAAAACCATCAGATGTAGAGGCTATTTATGCCTGTGGCGGTGGCGCATACAATAAATTTCTATTAGGACAAATTGCTAATAATAGCGGTATTACGGTTCGTACTACTGAAGAAGTGGGAATTGATGTTGATCAGCTTGAAGCAATCGCATTTGCTTGGTTTGCCAAACGTCGTATTGAAAGACTACCTGCCAATTATGAAAGTGTAACTGGAGCTACACAACGTTGTATCCTTGGAGCACTTTATGAGGTTTGCTAGCTATAAATCACAACTTATCGGGCTAACCATTATTAGCGGTGTAATTTGTGGCTATATTCTTGGTGTTATTGCATTAGTCTTGCCTAAACTGGTTATGCAGCAGTATATTACCAAGGAGCAGGTATCACTTCACGTTGGTGCACTACTTTTAGGTTGTTTTATTGCAAGTATTTACACTGGTTCACTTGCGGATCACCTAGGGCGTAAAAAAGTTATCTTAATTACGATGCTAATTTTTATTATTGGTATCGTTTATTACATTTTTGCTAAAAATCATGTTAATCTCTACTCAGCCCGTTTTATTCAGGGAATTGCTTATGGGATGTGCGAAATTGTAATGCCTTTGTATCTAGTGGAGGTTTCTGAGACTAGGTGGCGTGGACAAATCATTACGGCGTTTAAATTAGCTAACACGGGTGGTGCATTGGTTTCCAGCCTAATTTGGATTTTTATTAGTGTCGCTTATTATCCATTAGCCTTTGCAGTTGCACTAATTATGCCATTAGCTATAGTTGGACTAGTAATAAAACTACCTGAATCTCCACGCTGGTTGATTGCTAAAAATAAAATTAATGAAGCAACTACTGCGCTCTTCAGAATCAATCCACAAACTGCAGATAATGCTTTAATAGAAATTCAAAATGCGGCAGCTCAACAAGCGAGCGGACATTTTCGCGAGCTGATGAAGCGCTCTAACTTAATTCCATTTTTAGTGATTCTCGCAGCAGTTTCACTTAATCAATTGACAGGGATTAACGTATTCGTACAAAATAGCTTACAAGTTATGAAAGACTCAGGAATTCATTCTGATGTAGTTGGTTTATTTGGTAATATTAGTATTAGTCTGGTAAACTTTAGCGCAATGATTGCAACTTTGTTTCTAGTTGATAAAATTGGACGTAAACGGATTTTAATTATTGGTACCAGCGGGCTCTTAGCAACCTTATTACTACTCTTTGTTGCGCATGCAATTTTACCGCAAGGCGAACTGGTTGGCTATATCACGTTAATTGGTATAATCTTTGTAGTAGGTTTCTTTGCCTTTGGACCTGGTGCATTAATTTTAGTTATTTCCACTGAGCTACTGGCAACCAATGTCAGAGCACTGGCAATTTCCATAGCATTTACCGTAGGTGCTTTAGTCGGAACTTTATTTGTCTCATGGTTTGGCGCTTTAAGCGCTAACTTGGGCTATGCAAAGCTATTCTTGATTATGGCTTTCTTTGTTTTCTGTTATTTGCTAATTGCTTTATTTATTCCTGAAACCAAAGGTAAGTCATTAGAAAAAATCAATTGGAAAAAATAACAACTTAATTATTAAATGAGAAATTTGTGCAAAAAATAGATAAGGTTACTAAGCGTAGGATTTTATTTCTACTAACCGCAATGTTCTTTCTGGGAGTTTCCGCTACAGATATTTACATTGCCTCATTGCCCCAAATGGTGGCTGATTTTCATTCAACACCACAAATAGTTAATCTAACATTGTCAAGCTACAGTATTGGTATTGCATTTGGAGTATTGTTTACAGGTGAATTAAGCAATCGCTTTGGGCGAAGCAAGGTTTTGTGCTGGGGTGTCGGTTGTTTCTCGGCAGCAGCGGGGCTGATTACCTTTACCCCAACTATTTGGGGAATTATAATACTCCGCGTAATTCAATCTTTTGGTTGCTCGGTTATCCTAATCGTTCCGCGCTTAATCCTAAAAGACTGTATGGATGAACGTGAACAAATCCATGCTAATGGGGTTTTATTAATGGGATTAATAATCTCTCCTGCCATTGCACCTATTTTAGGAGCGTATATTGCAACTTATTTAAGCTGGCATTATTGCTTTTTATTCAGTGCTGTAGCTGGTTTTATATTAGTAGCAATAACAAAAAAAATACTACCAGAAACTAATCTCGAGCATATTTCCAAGATACCCTCCTTACAGCGCTATTTAAAAGGCTATTTAAGCTTATTGAAAAATAGAGTTTTCATAACGCTAACCCTGATTTATGCATCTGGAGTTGGGGCTTATTTTGCATTTATTGGAATTTCAAGTTACCTGTATATAGACTACCTGCATATTTCACCGATCAAATATTCATATGTCTTTCTTGGTTTATCTGCAGCTTATCTAACTGGCAACCAACTGATGCAATTCCTAAATCGCAAAAAATCACCACTGGTAAATATTATTGGTATCGGAGTATATTCCACTGCCAGTGGCGTTGTTATACTGATTATCACATTGTTTTTTGATAACTTAACTATTATTACAATACTCGCTACCATGGGTGTACTCTTGATGCGCGTAGCTAATGCCCTAATTAATCCGCCGACCCAAATCAAAATAATGAGTCATTTTCACACCCAAAGTGCGCAGGCTTTAGGGCTGAATATGTGCATTGGATTTTCAGTAAATAGTCTCGCAACTTATATGGTTACTATGCTACCAACCTACCCGCTACTAAGTTTTGTACTCACTTCAGGAATTTTTATCGGAATTTGTTTAGCTGCATATAAGCTTAATCATAAAATTATTAGTTAAATCTAACTACAAAATGCTAAAATTCTGGATTATCCAATCCTTATTTCGCTAGATATTTTTAAATATTTACCAAAGGTATACTTCATGACTACAACCGAAAAAATCCTGAGACTAAAACAATTAGCGCGAGCTTGTGCTAAAGAATCGTGTCATAGCTGTTGCAAAAAATAAATGCATTTACCAACTAAACAGCAACTTGAAAGCTGGCAGCACTTACCAACCATTTATCGGTTGATGGTAGAAAAGCGCTGGTCACTAAAGTTGAGCACACAATGGTTTAATGACTTTATGCGCTGGTTATACACTGCTAATCGCAGCGAGCTTGAGAATGATATATTTTTTGCTATGGATAATCTGCATCATCTGGATGATGTTTGGCATGCCTACATCTTACATACTAAAGATTATATGCAAATGAGTCAGACTTTGTTTGGCTGTGAATTTATTCACCATAATCCAGAACATCCTTTTTTAGCTGAAAAAATTGCAGATGAAGTAATTAGTTATCAAATGGAGATGTTAATTAGTGATTGGGGTGAACAATATGTCGATCGCGTCTGGCAATATGGCGCCGATGTTCATGATATTATTCACCCGGATGTTTATTGAATATCGCGAATTATCCCCGCACTAAGAGACAATTTCTCACTAGCTTGTTCGAAAGATAAATTATTGATAATCATTACAATTGCAGTTTTGACATGATTATTGGCAAGCTTGAGAAATTTCTCCGCCGTAGCATAATCAACGTCAGTTGCTTCCATGATAATTTTTTTCGCACGTGCTTCTAGTTTAGCATTGGATGTTTTTACATCAACCATTAAGTTTTTATAGACTTTACCAAGATTAATCATAGTCGTCGTACTTAGCATATTCAAGATTAGTTTTTGAGTAGTCCCAGCTTTCATTCGGGTTGAACCAGAAATAACTTCTGCACCAGCGGAAACTTCGATTTTTATATCTGCATGATCCCCGATCACACTATTTTTATTACAGGCAACTGCAATTGTTTTACAACCCAGCGATCGAGCATAATCCAAACCACCAATTACATAAGGAGTGCGACCTGATGCGGCGATTCCACACACAATATCATGCGATGTTAAATTGACTTGTTTAAGATCTTCAACACCAAGTTCTTCCTTATCTTCGACGCCTTCCTGAGCTTTAATAAATGCTTTCTCACCACCAGCAATAAGTCCAACTACGGTATTATAATCAACTCCATAGGTCGGCGGACACTCTACTGCATCCAAAATCCCTAAACGTCCACTAGTACCCGCACCAATATAAATCAAACGTCCACCGTTTTTCATCGCTACCGTAATTGCATCGACTGCAGTAGCAATTGCCGGTAATTCCTCCGCAATTGCCAAAGCTACTTTTTGATCTTCCTGATTGATAATTTTCAATTTTTCGAGCGTAGCTACGATATCGATGTTTAGAGAACTAGGATTAATATTTTCAGTAGTCAATGTTTTTAACTGTGCCAAAATTTCTTGTTGTTGCATGAATTTTCCTTTGATAAATTATTAATTGTGTTATATCACATATTGTTTGTGCTTCTCTGCAACCTAAATCTCATAATGTAATAGTTGATGCTGTAAACCTACGCTTAGGATTTAATAATTCATCTTGTGCCTGTATAATTGCAAGTTCTCTTCTTTCAAGTTTCAAAGTTTCAGCAAATATTGCAAATAGTGCAGCGGCGGTGTGCTCTAAACTTAATTTCAAATTTTTAGTCTCAAGATATTTAGCCAAATAAATTGCCGCGGTCATATCACCTGATCCATTTGGGGCAATTGGCATCTCAAGCCTTGGAGTGGCAACTAGATAAGCTTCGTCTTTGCTTGACAATAACATCTCAATCTGCAATGGGTCAGCATCATTTCTAGTTAAACTGGTTACCAAAATTTGTTTAGCGCCTTTATCATGAAGCACAGCACATGCCTCTCTGGCATCGGCAAGAGTTGCGATTTCAATCCCGGTTAAATTAGTTAATTCAAATTGATTGGGGGTTAAAATGGTTGCATTAGGTAATGCTTGGTCGCGAAAAAACTCAGGTACTCCAGCTTTAACAAAGACACCACGACCAATATCGCCAATTACTGGATCACAGCAGTAGATTAATTGCGGGTTTATTCTTCGTAATTTTTGCAACCATTTTAAAAGTACTTCACCCAAGCTGCTATCACCTAAGTATCCGGTTAATACACCATCAATATATCTAAGCATACCTTGTTGCTCTAGACCTGCAAAAATTTTATCAATATGTTCAACAGTCATAATATCACCAGTCCATGAGCCATAACCAGTATGGTTCGAAAACTGTACAGTATTAATTGTGACAACTTCATGACCTAAACGCTGCAAAGGAAAAACTGCAGCACGATTTCCTACGTAGCCATATGCCACATGCGATTGTAACGATAAAATATTTGCCATTTTTTACCTTTATTCTGTAACTGGATTTTTTAAACGTGCAAAGCATTCTTCAATAAACTGAATAAACAGATCAGTCAAAACACTTTCACTATTTGCAAGACGTACTAGATAGAAGGATAGCATACCCCAATTATATTCGGGGTAAATTTTAATTAACTGACCTGATGCAAGCTCTTCGGCATATAGTTCATCCCAACCACCAGCAATAACATGTCCACTTAAAGCCATGTATTTACCATGTATACTATTACTTATATTAAGCCGTGAACTACCAATTAAATGTAATTCTTCACCACTATCATGATACAAAAAATAATCTTGCTCAGGAGTACTACTCTCTTTAAGCCATCCAGTAGTTAAATGCGTGGCAATACAATCATGGATCGAGTCTGGTAAACCATAACGCTCTATATATTTTGATGTACAATAAATGTGTAATGGTACTGAGTGAAGGAGTTTTATTTTCGTTGTTTGTTGTTTAGGAATCTCGCTAACTACCGCTAAATCAAATTTTTCACGAACCAAATCAATTTCACGATTTTGGTATGCGATATTCAGTTCAATTCCTGGATTTTTCTGCATAAATTCGGCAACAAATGGAGCAATTCCATAAATAGATAATGCAGTTGGTAATGAAACATTTAACATCCCACTGATTGACTCACCTTCTCGTTTAAGGCTATTAATAATCTTATTATAGTGATCAACCTGACCACTAAACCCCTCATACAATCTATACCCCGCGCTAGTTATTTCAAAATTACGGGTGTTACGTTTAATCAGTGGCACACCAAGACTTTGCTCTAGTTGTGAAATCTTACGGCTAAGCGTAGGCTGGCTAATGTGAAGTTTATTTGCAGTTTGACTATAATTACCAATATTAACTAGATGCACAAATAACAAAATATCATCTAACATAATAGACTCCAAAGCGTGAATTAATCATTATTTAAATATGTTATTATATAGTTCATCCATTTTAGCTTTCACCAGTGGATCTTGAGTAATTACCCTTCCCCATTCGCGATTGGTTTCACCATGAATTTTATTGGTAGCATCAATTCCCATTTTGCTACCTAAACCAGAAATAGGCGACGCAAAGTCTAGGTAATCAATTGGGGTGCGATCAATCATTGTAGTGTCACGCAGTGGATCAACTCGGGTGGTTAACGCCCAGATAACATCTTTCCAATCGCGAATATTAACATCATCATCAACCACAATAATAAACTTGGTATACATAAACTGGCGCAAATAACTCCAGATACCCAGCATTACCCGTTTAGAATGTCCAGCATAACGTTTTTTAATCGACACAACTGCTAAACGATAGCTACATCCTTCGGGAGGTAGATAAAAATCAATAATTTCGGGAAATTGCTTTTGTAATAGCGGAACGAAGACTTCATTTAGAGCCTCCCCCAAAATTGCAGGCTCATCAATCGGCTTACCGGTATAAGTACTATGGTAAATCGGGTTTTCACGCATGGTAATTTTTTCGATAGTCATTACTGGAAAAGTATCTTGTTCATTATAGTATCCAGTATGATCGCCATAGGGTCCTTCTACCGCCGTATCATTTGGATAGATAAATCCTTCCAAAACAATTTCAGCATAGGCAGGAACTTGTAAATCAGATAAAAGACATTTGGTTAATTCGGTGCGACTACCGCGTAGTAAACCAGCAAATTGATACTCAGATAAACTATCGGGAACTGGTGTTACCGCTCCCAAAATAGTTGCTGGATCGCAGCCCAAGACTACGGCAATTGGATATGGTTTATCTGGATTTTCGCGACAATGTTCAAGATAATCTAGTGCTCCGCCACGATGAGATAACCAACGCATAATTACTCGATTTTTGCCGATAACTTGTTGACGGTAAATACCCAGATTTTGGCGTTTTTTGTATGGACCTTTGGTAACAACTAAGCCCCAAGTAATTAGAGGTGCTACATCTTCGCTATGGCAATGCCAAATCGGCAAAGTTTCTAGGTCAACTTCATCTTTTTCAATGATAATTTGCTGTACTGGAGCTTTAGTAATAGTTTTTGGCAGCATATTATAAAGCTGTTTTAATAACGGTAATTTATCCCAAGCATCACGTAAGCCTTTGGGTGGTTGCGGCTCTTTGAGTTCAGCCAAAAACTCGCCAACCGCTCTTAATTCGCTGATATTGTCTTTGCCCATACCGAGCGCTACGCGTCTGGTCGTACCAAAAAGATTACCCAACACTGGCATTTGATACCCTGTTGGATTTTCAAACAAAATTGCTGGACCACCAGCACGCAATACCTTATCACAAAATGCAGTCATTTCCAAATGCGGGGAAACTGGTTGTTGGATGCGTTTTAATTCGTCAAGAGCTTCAAGATTAGTTATAAATTCTCGTAAATCGCGGTATTTCATAGTCCATCTGCTTTTTAAATCTAGTAGCAGCTATTTTAACATTGAAGCTGGCACTAGATAAAAATGAATTGATGATTTTATTAACTGTTATTGCGTATCTGCCCTTATAGATTAACTACAAAATTACTTTAAAACGACATTCCATACGTAGAGATTACTTGTCAATAGATAGGCAGATGCCATCCCTGTTTGAATATAATTCCTCTAACATTACCAGGTAAGTGAACTTTGATTATTTATACAAAAAGTGCATAACAGTTATGCAAAAATATCTATATACAATAAATACTTGCTCTGATACAATCCACTGCCTATTAATATGAGGCATGCTAAATAAATACACAAAATAATCGATAACTTTTAAATAGCATTTATTTTAAAACACATACATAACTCAAATTATTAGTTTTTAATAAGGACATAGCATGTATCAATTATCCACAAACAATAAAAAGAATTTAGCGCTTATTACCCAGCTGATATTGGGTTGTATTATGCTCTATGGCTGTAGTAGCTCGGGAAATAGTGGCGGCACCTCTGGTGGTAATAATAATGGTAATGGTGATGTATCATCGCTACAGATGATTGCACCCAAAACGGCCTATAGTAAAACAGGTGAATCAGCTAATACTTACATTGTAGTTAATAACCCCTCTGAGAGTACAGTCAGCAATATTCATTATAGCCTGATTAATCAAATCGGTGGGGCTATTGGCAGTAGTATTGATAATGCTAGTGCGACTAATTGTGCAATTGTTGCTGCCCATAGTCAATGTAATGTAAAAGTTAGTATTCCTGCAGGTGCTATTGCCGGTAGCTTTGGTATTAGTGCTGATAATAAGAGTAACACTCAAAGTAAAACTAGCCAAGCTACAAATGTAATTAGCCTTTTGACTATCGGAGTAGAACAGTCAGCCTATAATAACCTGAGCGGAGCTGACGGAATAACGCTTAGTTACTATCATACGGTAATCAATGGTACACCGTATATACTGGTAAGTGGATTAATTGCATCAGTCAATACCGGTAACTTTAATAATGTAGTGCTGGTAGATAGCAGTAACAATCCATTGCCCAATCAGCAACTGATTACTGAAACTGGAAATTTTAGTCAAGGTATTACCTTCAATATCTTGTTACCAGTGCCAAGTGCTAATGGACTGACGCAGACAATCAAAGCACAGACACAGATGGTGGCAAAAGGTAAAGTCACAGTAGTATCTACTGCAACTAACAGTAGTACTCTAACTACAGTAAAAGATGTCGGGATAGCTGAGATGTTGCCTTCAGCTGTATATTTGACACCCGCAAATCCCGAGCAAATAATCACCTTTAGTAATATAGGCAGTACAATAGCCCAGCTACAAGGGTTAGTATCAAATAATCCTAATGTGGAAATAGTGTTTAATCCAACAAATTTAAATAGTGGCTCGACGGCGATGGCGACCCTAAGATTAAAAAATACCTCCGTAGCTACTACAACAGGAAATGTAATTCTTACCTATAATAACGGACAAAGTGAAACTACCACTAGTGGGATAGTAGATCAGAATGTAAATCCTACACCTACACCCACCCCAACACCATCCCCTAGTCCTGTACTAACTCCAAGAGCAGGTCTAACTACACAGTATTTAGCCCAGATAATGATTTCTTTACAACAACGGCAACTGGAACCGTAAGCAAGCAAATGACAATTACCAATACAGGGAATACTACCGAGAATGGATTGGTATTAACTTTGCCAACTAATTTTACCATCAGTAGTGGCATAAATAATAGCTGCACAGTAACTAGCGGAACAAGTCCGGCAACAATCAGTGACAGCCTTCCAGCAAGCACAGGTAATTGTAATATAACGGTAAGCTATAACAATAATATCAAAACAGATGAAAATAGCGAAGACATAAGTATTTCTTATAATTACAATAACGGTACTCCTGCGCCAACGCCAACTGAAACAACAGTAAATTACCGAGTAACCCAGTCAACGGCAATACTATCATTAACAACCCCATTGGACCCATATAATTTTATAAATATATCTGGAGTATCTGGCACTGATTTTGCAACGCAAACATTTACTCTCTATAATTCAGGAGAAATTGATGCAACCAATGTTGTTGGCAGCATAAATCCAACCTCCATTTTCTCTATTTTAAGTAATTATAGTTCAACCATAGCAGCAGGGACAAATGGTAATCTGAATTTACAGTTTGGACCATCATCATTTGGGAGCTATAATACTACATTAACAGTGAATTATGATAATTATCCAACTCATGCAGCAACACCAGTAACTATAGCAATTACTGGTAGTGTTTCAAATGCAATTGCATATTTAAAAACCATAGGAGCAACAGGCTTTGCTGGTGGCAATGGTCAAACACCAGCTACTACTTATGCGCTACAAGTAGGAAGTAATGGACAAGTTACTCTCACTTACGAAAATAAAGGTAATGAGAATGCACAAAACTTCAGATTAACAACAGGAACAATTAGCAGCAAGCTTACCGGCACGCCATTTACTCTAGTAACTGATGGTTGTAATCTTGATAATGGAGGCAAAACTCTAACACCAAATGAAACTTGTGATGAAGTATTCCAGTACACCCCTACGACTGCGGGAACAACAACATTACCACTGGATACAACTAACTGGCAATTTAGTTATAGTGACACACATGGAAACTATACCTATAATTCTGCTCCAGTCTATTTTAATGCTTATGCCCCTGCTACTATTGCTATTACCACTAGCGGATTAACGGCTGGAGAAAGTATTGTGATTGCAAGCAGTTTTAATATAGTAGCTAACTTATCAGGTGGGTATAATATTGCAAATCAAACTATAGCATTACAAAATTTATCCCCAAGTGATACAGGTATTAGTATCTCAGGTACTTGTACAGTTAACTCTTCACAGCCAACATGTGCTATTCCTGTGGATATCGATGCCAATGCTACAATTCAAAATTATACTATAGAGGTAGTAAATCAAACTGCTGGAGTTTCAATTTCTTCTGGCGCTCTAGTGATGTTTAATGTATATGATCCTGCCCCTGTTGGTTCCGAGACAATTTTAGGTGCAGCAGCTGAGGCTGGTTGTTTAATATTAAAAAGTAATCGTCAACCATATTGTTGGGGTAATAATCATCAAGGAGAATTAGGCATTGGCTCATTTACTAGTCAGAATACTCCTACCGCAGTCCTAATGGGTGGGAGCAGTGCAATTCCAGTAGGCACACTATTTAATCAGATTTCTGTGGCTGTGGCCGGGGATAATTATGGAGATAGCTCAGTATGTGCAATATCTTCTAGTAAGCAAACCTACTGTTGGGGTAATAATAACTATGGACAGTTGGGAAATGGTACTTACACAACAAGTAATGTAGCGATAGCTGTATTAGCTGGTCAGATCCCCGTGGGTGTAAAATTGATTAAGGTATCTAACGCAGGAGATCATGCATGTGGTGTTGGTACAGATGGGAAAGCTTACTGTTGGGGACGTAACACTTCAGGTCAATTAGGGAATGGCTCAATAACATCTAGTTCGTCTCCTGTTTTAGTATTACAAGGACAGATTCCAAGCGGTATTACCATACGTGATATTGGTGCCGGGGTTAGAGGAACATGTGCAATCGCATCAAATGGAAAAACCTATTGCTGGGGTGACTACTACTCTGGTAGTTCATCAAACACGCCTGTGTTGTTAAGTGGAGGAGCATTAGCATCAAACTATCAAACAATAGCAGTTTCATTGGCTCACGATGATGTTGGACAGGCTGCGTGTTTAATTACAGATGCAGGTTCCATGTACTGTTGGGGTAATAATGGTAGCGGACAATTAGGAAATGGAACTAATACTAACAGTTTATCCCCGGTTTTAGTTTCTCAAGGCCAGCTACCTCTGGGTGCAAAATGGTTATCTGTTTCCCAAGGTGGATATTCAACCTGTGGTATGACTGATCAAGGATTAGGATATTGTTGGGGAAATAATTATTATGGACAGTTGGGGTTGGGTAATACTACGACAGTTAATACACCTCAAACTATAGTCATGGGAGGAAGTAGCCAAATTCCTTCTGGAACAAAATTGATCGCAATTTCCGGTGGTTATGACGATGACGGTGGCGCCAATGCAATGTTTTGTGGAATGTCTGATTTGGGTAATGTATACTGCTGGGGGTCAAATACATACGGACAACTCGGTTATGGTGTAACAGGAGGAATAAGCTCCTACGCCAAAGCTATTATCATGCCATAATTTATATAATCTTATACTAAGGAGTTAAACGAAACTAAAGGCTGATGTAAAATACCGGTCTTTAGTTTATCTCGTTATAACCTCACCAATTTGTGCATAATGATTACCAGCGAAATTCATAACCTTAAAGCTTTTACTGCGACTGGTTATTGTGTTAAAATCTTACTTATGCCCCCCTTCAACGAGAACTTTCTGAATGCATTATCCATAAAAATGCTAAACGAAAAAAATAAGTATCTAGCAAGCCAATGCTAAACTTTAGGGATGCAATATATTAATAATTAACTTATTTTTCATGATCCACTCCAGTTATTGAAAGTATTAATAAAATTAGGTTACACCCATTTTTGTATGACAGTATAATATCATCTTAAAATCATCTTAAATCAATGAGGGGCTTCCCATGTTTGCGAACTGGACTTTATTAAATGTAAAACAGAATATTATAGGCATAATCTCAACAAAGATGCCAAGTCAAGATATGGAGCTTTATTAGCAAATAATCTGTATTATTCCTGAATTATGTATACAATTACGAGTATATATAGCATTATGCTTCATCTAAATCAGTGATATTTTCATAAACAAAAAAAGCGAGATAACAATGCCAACTGCGCCTAAAATACTGTGCATGTATTCAGGTGGACTAGATTCTGCTGGCGCTCTCTGGCAGTTAATTCATGACCAACGATACTCAGAATATGAAATTTTGGTTCATCATGTGCAATTATTAAATATAACTAATCGTTATTATGCGGAAAGACAAGCCGTAGATAAAACCATACCCCTATTTCGTAGCCTTACCGCGCGTAGACTATATTTATCATCGACTATTCTGGATTTTGCATTTATGGCGCCCAAAGTTCCTGTTGACGCTGATGGATATGGTTTTGTTGCTGCTAATCTGGCAAATATTGATTTAAACATCGCGTATATTGCAATTGGACGTACTGCAGATGATGAGACAACAGGTGGTGATCCATTACATCATATTACCAACTGTGTCGAAAAAGCGCTGTCAATTGCCAAAATTGGTAAAAAAAACCCTAGCTCAGCAATTTGTATTACTCCAGTTATTGAGCTCACCAAGCAACAAATTTGGAATATGTTACCTGAAGATATTCGGAATGCAAGTTGGTCATGCCGGATTCCACATTATCAGCAAGCTTTAGATGGGAAGATAATTGCTTCTGCCTGCATGCGTTGTAGTGCCTGCATCGCCAGAGCAAAGTTAAAATAGCTCTACAGACTCGATGCACTGAAAAAATAAAAAAACGGCAGGATACCTCAGTAGGTTTTACTATAAATTAGGATTAATAATGAAAAGAAAAATTGTTTGTTTATACTCTGGTGGATTTAAATCCAGAGCATGTCTCATTGAACTACTAAATAACCAGCAATATCAAGAATACATGATTCAGGTTCATTATGTTAACATCATTAACCATACAACACAATTTCAAAGCAACTCACAAACAGTAAAAGACGCATTAAAAATCATCCAGAAAACTGCTCGCAAGAAATTCACAGTCAGTGAGAATCAGATAAATTTTAGCTGTCTACCTCCACAATCTTCACTACCTGATGATATTGATATTTGCGCATTTGTAGCCAGTCAAATGATAAATAACGATCAATCAATTCGCTATATTGCAATGGGGGTTTCAAATGAAATTTCTGCACAGCCAGATATGTTAGAGAGAATTCAAGCCACACTTGAATTAACTAGATTAAACCCCGCTGCAGCTTTGGATGCAGAATATATTTTTCCGCTTATTCATAAAACACGCGCTGAAGCTGTTGCTCTCGCACCCAAAATTATCTGACTATTACCCCATAATGTTATCGGTAAAGATGTTACCAACGATACATTTTCAGTTCAAGCAGAGTTTTATTTCAAACCCATGCCCCAAATGTAAATTTGCTTACTAGATAATAATCAAAATTATAACTTTAGCTGTGAAACTACTGAATCAAAACAATTCAGTAGTTTCACAGAAGCAATTAAGCTTTTTTAGCAATCTTACGCATTTCTAAGACGTGCTGTTCTTCCGAACCAATCATGGTGCGCGCATAATCTTCAAGATAAACTGATTTGTCTTTTACAGCCTCCAATAATTGGTGATACATTTCTGCAGCTTTAGTTTCGTGTTCAATTGACTCGGCAATAATACTTACTAAATCATGCTTGTTAGTTTCTTTTATGTCCGCAACCTTAATTGTTGGATGACCATTAAGGCCAGTCATTAATTCACCAGCTTTTAAAGCATGATCCAATGATTCTGTAGCATGAGTTTTGAAATAGCCAACTAGTGACAAACGCTCTAAACCGTATACAGTTAAAGCATAGTGAGTATAGCGACTCACCCCAGCTAGTTCATGTGCAATAATTTTATCTAAAATTTCACAGACTTGTTTTTCATCAATGTTTAACATTTGTGTATCCTCTTATTTGTTATTAAATAGCGCTAATCAGCGCCGCTATTATATACCTTAATTTAAATTTTGTACAAGGTTTTTTCAATCCCCAATAAAACTTACAACCATATATCATATCAAAACAAAATCTTAACTAGCAAGCATTAATAATCACATTTGGCAAAATTTGCAAATAAGAATCATTCTCATGTATACTGATGCCCTTAAACTTAATGTAGCTTTTTAACTATTGGGGGAATATTTTACTATTATGCTTAAAAAAATTATGCTATTCAGTTCTGGATTAATTTGCGCCAACACCTATGGGTTAACACTCGAAGAAGAATCACAAGAACAAACAACGACTGTAGCAAGTGGCTATTTAAGCCGCGGAAACTATCTACAAAACCCATATTTAAGTTTGCCCAGCCAAGGTGGAACTGCAAACTTGAGTGAAAGTCAGATTGCCAGCGATGGAATAGCAAAACGCATCTTTAGTGATGGAACATGGAATGTGATGGGCGTTGCAAGTTATTACGATCAAAATGGAGCTAATAACTATGGCTATGGGGTAAATATTTTTGCACAAACTGGTCAAATAGCAGGCTTTTCTATCGGTGGATTTTTAACTGGTGTTAACCCGTACACATCACAAATAAACCCCAGTGACCCAGATCAGCAAGCCTTAGGCTTATCCACTAAAGAACAATTAGAGATGCAAGAGCTTTTTGTAGAATATAAATATTCTGACGTGCTGCAAGTTGATGCTGGTAGAATTGGTATTAATAACAGTCCATGGCTCACTTATTATCAAAATAATGCACTTAATCTAGTGACATATCAGGGAGCGTTGGCAAATATTGATTTGGGTAATCATTGGCTGATTACCGCATTAGCATTCAATCAAGCTCAAATGCTTGGCGAAACTGGTTTTAATAATCAAACTTATTACAATAGTTCAATTGACCCAAGTCTCACACCTGATGGAACTTCAAATTCAACACCAGGTACCATTGCAGCAGGAGTCTCATGGAATACACCGACAGAATTACTGGATTTCAGATTATGGGGTTACAAATTTTATGATTATTCTAACCTCATTTATGCCGATAGTAATCTAAAATTAAAAGCTAGTGATAAATTAGGTTTTGAAATTGGAGTTCAGGGTGCGTTACAATTTGGTAGCGATCAAAATATATTGAGTAACAATGGTTTAGCCAACAATATAAACAGCAATATGCTTGGTTTACAACTAACCATGAACTATGATTGGCTTGAATTAAAATTAGGCTATAACAATATCTGGGGACCAAATGACTCATTTGAGGGTGGAAATATTGTATCCCCTTACACCTATTCGCTAGCAACCGATCCACTCTATACTACGAGCTGGATGCTTGGCTTAATTGATAAATCTGCAGGTCAGGCGTACAAGATTGCACCAACCGTAAAATTTTTAGATGATGCGCTTGAAGTAGGAGTTAGTGCAGCACGCTATAATACAGTAACCATGCCAGCAAGTAATGAGTATGATATTACATTTAATTATAATGTTCCACAGATCAAAGGGTTTACAATTTTCGCAGGTTACGGTTATATTGTTCAACCACTAGATAATGAGGGCAATGGTGGTAATAATTTTGAGGGACAGATTATGCTCAGCTATCTGTATTAGACGGAATACTTGATGTAAAAAGGGTTGATAAATCAACCCTCTAGCATAATCAGCAGACTTGAGAATTCTAAAGAGAGCATTATATTCTAAAGGCTGCTGCTTATTGCTTTACGTACTATTTAGCTGGTGCAGCTTGGCAGCTAGACAAGATAATGTGTCCTTTTTTCTCTTGACACATTATTTTTTTACCAGAATTTTCATCTAGAAAACCAGCTTTACCTTTACCAAATTTGAATCCTTTACAGATACCTGTCAAAGTATCGGTATTATCACCATCTTTAACTGTGTGTTCACCACATTTCATTTTGGTATTATCAAACTGAGGCTCAGATTGACTTGCTGTTGAAGATGCGATAGGAGCAGCAAAAGCAACCGAAACTGCTACTGATGCAATAAGAGCAAGAAGAATTTTTTTCATAATTGTAAGTTCTTTCTAAAAATTAGGTAATTATTAATTTAAAATGCACTAAATAAACTTTATCAATAATCTATTTAGACCACCATTAACTATACTCGAAGTATTTGATATTTAGACGCCTGATATTAGTAAAAAAGCATTTGTAATGTATGCAATAATAGCATATTGCCAACTTTTTTACGATACGAAAACGTCCAAAATTCAACGACCTTAGTATATAAACATCATATAATACATATATTAAATTTTGATGTATCACAATATCATGGAAGTTAATCATTGTAATTTAATAACCTTAACTTGTCAAGCTATATTTATGGCTTTATTGTGCCCAACCAAACAAAAATGAAAAAATAATTTGACAAATACAATTTTATCTTGTTACAATCCCCTCACTTAGCTTTTTTAAGTAACCTCTTTTTAAACGAAAGGTCTGATTCATGAAATCAGCACAATTACTCCAGATTTTACAGATGGAATTTGTCCAGCAAGTACAAAATACAATTTCGTTACTTAACAATACTATTGCTAAATCTTCTGCTCCTTCTTCTCGACGACGCTAATCTTATTTCTCTCAATAACTAATCAGAGATAGCCTTTATCTTCTGCCTTAGTAAACACTATTTTTCCAAATTTATAAATTTAAAGTTTTAGTAATAATTACTTAGCTTGGTATTTCATTTCTTATTTTGCAATACAAGTTATTAAAACCTAAAACATTATGAAATTTTAAGCTATCTGTTGTAGTTTTATTTAAGCAAAATATTTACTACATCCATCGCTCAGTATAATTTCATTATGTTTTATATAGTTTTTCATCTAAGTAATTATTCCTAATCTGCAGCATAGGGTATTACTATCATGACAATTGATCTACACAATAGAAGCTTTTTAAGCTTACTTGATTTTTCGCCAGCTGAAATTCGTTATTTATTGGATTTATCGCATCAGCTAAAACAAAAGCGTAATGCTGGAATCATCGGTAACAGCCTACGGGGCAAGAATATTGCGCTACTCTTTGAAAAAACTTCGACCAGAACCAGATGTGCTTTTGAAATCGGTGTTGCAGAAGAAGGTGGGCATCCGAGTTTTATTGATGTATCAAGTTCCCAATTTGGCAAAAAAGAATCCGTAGAAGATTCAGCGCAGGTTCTCGCTGGTTTTTACCATGGGATTGAATTTCGCGGTTATAGTCAAAAAACGGTTGAAGATTTGGCAAAATATTCTGGCATACCCGTGTACAACGGACTAACAGATGAAGATCACCCGACGCAAATATTAGCCGATCTAATGACGATTGAAGAAGCATTACCTCACAAACCGTTAAATCAAGTTAAGGTAGTATATGTTGGCGATACCAGAAATAATATGGCAAATGCCTGGATGTATGGTTGTGCCAAAATGGGTATGCACTTCGTGGCTTATGGACCAGCAGAACTCTACCCTGCCCCTGAGAGTTTAAACAAAGCCCTTGCTTGTGCTAATGAGCATGGTGCAAGCATTGAAGTTAGTTCTGATCCAGCGTGTTTAACTGGTGCAGATGTAATTTACACCGATGTATGGGTGTCGATGGGTGAAGAAGATCAGATTGTGACGCGGGCAAATTTACTTAAAAATTATCAAATCACCATGGATATGTTAAAGCAAACTAACAATCCAGAGGTTTTATTTATGCATTGTTTACCCGCCTTTCATGATTGCCAAACTAAATTTGTCAGTGATGCTTGGCAAAATTTTGGTGTGGACGTGCGTGAGGTTAGTGATGAAGTCTTTCGTAGCAAACATTCTATCGTTTTTAGTGAAGCCGAAAATCGCCTGCACTCGATTAAAGCAATTTTAGTTGCAACACTAGGTAATCCTAATCATAATCAACTGGGAGCATAATCATGAGTAAATTTATTACACTAATCGCCGATCAAAATGTCTGCGCACCGCAAGGTTTTAAAGCTGCAGGATTTGCTGCCGGAATCAAGAAATCCCATAAACTCGATTTATCGTTAATTTACAGTGAAGTACCAGCTATCGCAGCGGGAGTTTTTACCAGAAACCAGGTTAAAGCAGCCCCGTTGTTGCTCACTAAAAAGCACCTTAAATCAGGCTATTTGCAAGCGATTATTACCAACAGTGGTAATGCGAATGCCTGCACAGGTAAGCTTGGCACACAGCATGCCAAAAAAACTGCCGTTACTTTAGCCAAAGAATTAAACATTGACAGCTCTTTGATTGGAGTTGCCAGCACTGGTGTAATTGGCGTTACCCTACCAATTGAAAAAATCCTCAGTGCAATCCCTAAATTAAGCACCAAACTTGACTCAGCGGAAGATCAGGATGCAGCAAAAGCAATCATGACGACCGATACTTTTGCCAAACAAGCTGCGCTATCGGTGAAACTCAGCGATGGCAGCATTATTAAAATCGGCGGCATGGCAAAAGGATCAGGAATGATTCATCCCAACATGGCAACCATGCTTGGATTCATTACTACTGATGCCGATATTAACGCCGAAGCATTACGAATTGCCTTAACTAAAGCAGTAAATAATTCATTCAATATGATTAGTGTCGATGGTGACTCTTCAACTAATGACATGGTGTTAGTGATGGCAAATAAATGTGCTGCAAATAAACCAATTGAAGATATTAATCATCCAGATTGGCAATTATTTTATGAAGGATTACTTTGCTTATGTATTAGTTTATCGAAACAAATTGCCACCGATGGCGAAGGTGCTACGACCTTAATCGCGGTAAATGTTTGTGGTGCTAAAAGCGATAAACAAGCTAAATTAGTTGCAAAATCAGTGGTTTCATCCTCTTTAGTTAAAGCAGCGGTTTTTGGTAATGATGCCAACTGGGGACGGATTGCCTGTGCGGCTGGTTATGCGAATGCCGCAATTAATCCGAATAAATTAAATATTTCACTAGAAGGATTGATGCTCTTCAAACATGGTGTACCGCTCGAATTTTCGGAAGATGAGGCGCTAAAACTACTCCAGAATAAAGAAGTTAATATTAATCTTGATTTAGGTTTAGGTGAGCATAGCAGTACTGCTTGGGGCTGTGATTTAACCTATGATTATGTAAAAATTAATGCGGCGTATAGGACTTAAATCATGGAAAGCTTATTAGTTCTAAAATGTGGTGGTTCAATTGTTAATAATGACGTTGAGCTAAATAGTTTGATTGAAGATATTCAGCAATTACAAAAGAGTGGCTATAACATCGTAGTTGTCCACGGTGGTGGTCCAGATATCAATCAGTTATGCCAAAAATTAAATATTTGCTCTGAGTTTGTCGATGGTTTACGGGTAACCAGTGCAGAAATTTTAGCAGTCACGCAAATGGCATTGCTCGGTAAAACCAATGCTATCTTAGCACAACAGTTTAACCAATCTGGAATTCTGGCATTAGGACTATCTGGGCATGATGTCAATCTGTTGCAAGGTGAGTTTGTTAATCAGGACAAACTGGGTTTTGTTGGCGAAATTACTCAGGTGAATCACTCATTTTTGACCCAGTTATTAACGTTGGGAATAACCCCGTTAATTGCACCTTTGGCGATTAAACAAAATATCACGCTCAATATTAATGCTGATCTGGCAGCGGCAGCAATCGCTAGTAGCCTGCAAGCAGAGAAATTAATTCTACTCAGTGACATTGATGGTTATTATACCAATTACCCTGATCCAACAAGTTTGCTGACACAAATGGATAGTTCATATGCTATGCAATTACTGACAACTGAAGGCATCGTTAACAGCGGAATGCGCCCTAAATTAAGCGCCTGTGTTCAAGCCGTTGAAGCTGGAGTAAAAACAGCACATATACTCAATGGTAATACACCACATTTATTAATTGAATTATTACAACATAAGCAAACCGTTGGCACTACTGTTTCTAAGGAACAAGTATCATGAAAAAAATCAAAGCCTCGATTATTGGCGCATCTGGTTATACTGGAGTAGAATTAATTCGTTTGCTTAGTGCTCACCCACAAGTAGAATTGGTGCACTTGGTTTCTGAGACTTATCAACAGCAAGAATTGACACAAGTTTTTCCGCATTTAGCTCATCTCATGCACCAATTTGTCAGTCTGAACCTGACACAACTGGCACAAGAAAGCGATATTGTTTTTTTAGCATTACCGCATACGAAAGCAGCGGCTATCGCGGCTGAGTTAATGCAGTATGGTTGTAAGATAGTAGACCTAAGTGCTGATTTACGTCTTAATGATAGCAAAACTTATGAGCAATGGTATCAGCATCCTGCCGCAGACAGTGCATTATTGACTCAAGCGGTTTATGGTTTAGCTGAAATCGGTTATCGTGAGCAAATTGCTGGCGCGAATTTGATTGCAAACCCAGGTTGTTATCCAACTGCAACTCTGTTAGCACTCGCGCCGTTACTTAAAAATAAGTTGCTAAATTTGTCTGCGGCGCCAATTATCATCGATGCCAAATCAGGGGTATCAGGTGCTGGACGGAGTTTAAGTCTTGCTACTCATTTTTGCGAAACCAGTAATAATTTCTCAGCTTACCAAGTCGGTGGAGTCCATCGCCATACCCCCGAAATTGAGCAAGAGCTTAGCAAACTAGCAGGAAAAGAACTAATGATTCAGTTTACACCGCATTTAATTCCGATTCCACGAGGTTTGATGGTGACCGCCTACTGCCCATTAAATGCAACGCAGGATTTGAAGCAAATTAGTCAACTCTATGCTGAATATTATCAAGATAGTTATTTTGTTTCGCTTAACAATCAGGAACGCACAGGTGTAAAACCCCTAATTGGAACTAATTTCTGCCAAATTAGTTTGCATCTTGATGTAAGAACTAATTATCTGGTAGTTGTTAGTGTAATTGATAATCTACTCAAAGGTGCATCTGGACAAGCTGTGCAGAATATGAATCTGATGTATCAATTACCCGAAACCACTGGTTTAACCGCTTTGGCAATTTATCCTTAACAAGTTTATGCTACAAAATTAATTTTTAACGAGTAGTGGAGAAGATTAGAATTTGTTGACGCTAAGAATGTAATTTTGCGAATTGTTTGAGCGTTAGCGAGTTTTTCGTAAAATAGTTCTAAGAAAATACAAATTCTTAGCTTCGTAACTTTCGAGTGGTAAATTAATTTTGTACCATAAAATATATTCAAGCATAAAAAAGATGGAGAATAATAATGACTAAACTTTGGGCTAAAGGCTATCAACTAAATCAGGTAGTTGAAGATTTTATGACTGGCGATGATCCTCAGTTGGATTTACGGATTGCGCGTTATGATTGTATTGCGAGTATTGCTCATGCCAAAATGCTTTCAGCTATCGGCATACTAAGTTCACTCGAATGTGAGCAACTTGTTACAACGCTTGGTGAGATTCTCGAATTAGTTGACAATGGTAAATTCACCATCGAAAACTCACAAGAGGATGTCCATACCGCAATTGAAAATTATCTGGTAAATGCGCTGGGTGATGTCGGAAAAAAAATTCATACCGCTCGCTCACGGAATGATCAGGTGTTAACTGCGCTCCGCTTATATAGCAAGCATGAACTACGGACAATTATGGCTAAGCTAATTGCAACTATGGAAGTTTTACATGATTTTGCGGTTAAATACCAAAATATCCCCTATGTTGGACGGACGCATTATCAAAAAGCAATGCCTTCATCAATAGGTTTGTGGATGGGTGCTTTACTCGAATCATTACTCGATGATGCCACACTCGTAATTGATAGCTATAAACTGATTGATCAATCACCACTTGGTTCGGCAGCCAGCTATGGCGTATCATTACCGATTGACCGTCAGCTGTGTAGTGATTTACTGGGTTTTGCCAAAGTACAGAATAACGTGCTCTATGCCAACAATAGCCGCGGTAAATTTGAAAGCGTGATTATTCATGCACTAAGTCAGATTATGCTGGATTTATCCAAACTCGCAACTGATGTGATTTTATTTAGTGCACCCGAAATGGGCTATCTTAATTTACCGCAGGAATTTTGCCCGGGTAGCAGCTTAATGCCGAATAAGAAAAATCCTGATCCATTTGAACTAATTCGTGCCAAGAGCGCTACGGTGATGGCAAATCTCTGGCAGGTAATGGAAATTTCGCGCGCACTACCTTCGGGTTATAACCGCGATTTGCAAGAAACCAAGCGTCCTTTATTTGACAGCTTAGATACGGTCGGACAAACTCTGGAAGTAGTTGCAATTATTATGGCACAAGTTAGTGCTAATGAAGAAAAATGTTTGGCAGGATTTAGCACAGAAGTATTTGCAACTGATTACGCACTACAACTTGCGGTACAAGGTGTTCCGTTCCGTGATGCCTATGGACAAGTTGCAGCAAATTTGCAGGATTCTGGCTTAAATGATCCAGTACAAAATATTTTGGCAAAAACCCATCTCGGCGCAACTGGCAATTTGGGGTTAGATACCATCAAAAATCGAATAGAGGAGTTAAAGCAGTTTAAATTTTAATTTTTTAGCGTAGTTTTTAGCGTAGTTTTTAGAGTATAAAATGGTTTAATTGTTTTAGGGTTTAAGTAAACTTTAAAACGAATAGTGGAGAATTTTAGAGTTTGTTGACGCTAAGAACGTAATTTTGCGAACTGTTTGAGCATTAGCGAGTTTTTCGCAAAATAGTTCTCAGGAAATACAAACTCTTAAATTCGTAACTTTTGAGCGGCAAAGTTTACTCAAGCCCTAAAACCAAAGACACAAATATTTAAATTAAATTTTTAGGAGACTATCATGCAACAACAAGTAATTTTGGCATACAGTGGCGGTTTGGATACTTCAGTAATTTTAAAATGGTTACTCAATAAAGGATACGAGGTTACCGCATTTATTGCTGATGTCGGACAGGAAGAGGATTTCGCTGCGGCTAAAGCTAAAGCCTTGGCAATCGGCGCTAAAACGGTGGTCATCGAAGACTGCAAAGAAGAATTTGTTAATGATTATATTTACCCATCACTGCAAAGTGGTGCATTATATGAAAACCGTTATTTACTCGGTACTTCTCTTGCTCGTCCGCTAATTGCCAAAAAACTGGTGGAATATGCGCTTGCCCATGGAATTAAGAATATTTCACATGGCGCAACGGGTAAAGGGAATGATCAAATTCGCTTTGAATTAGTATTTATGCAATTCATGCCAGAAGTTAAAGTGATTGCACCGTGGAAAGAACCCGAGTTTTTAGCACAATTTAAAGGAAGAACCGACTTACTTAATTACGCAGCCGAACAAGGAATCCCGGTTACCTCTACCCTACAAAAACCGTATAGCGTTGATGAAAATCTAATGCATACCAGTTATGAGGCAGGAATTTTAGAAGATCCGGAATTAGCACCGCCAGCCGAGATGTTCAAAAAAACGCGCTCACCACAAGATGCACCAGATGAAACCTTTGAGATTAGTATTGAATTTAGTAATGGATTACCAGTAAAAATCACTGAGCATGCCAGCCAAAAAGTAATCAGTGGCACACAACTGGAAATATTTACCTATCTGAATAAAATTGGCGGTAACAATGCGATTGGCAGAATTGATATCGTTGAAAGCCGTTTTGTTGGAATGAAATCACGTGGGGTTTATGAAACACCAGGTGGAACTATTCTCCACAAAGCATATCAGGATTTGGAAATCCTAGTACTGGATCGTGAGGTTATCTTGCTGAAATCTTGCGCAGCACCTAAGATTGCGCAGTTAATTTATAATGGTTTTTGGTTCAGCCCAGAAATGAAAATGTTAATGGCAGCCAATCAAGTAAGCTTAGCGGCAATTAATGGCGTAGTTCATTTGGCGCTCTACAAAGGCAATGTGATTATTCTGGGTAGAAATTCACCAAATTCACTCTATGATCATGATATTGCCAGTATGGATCGTTTGGGAGATTATGACCAAACTGATGCTAAAGGGTTTATTAAGTTAAACGCCCTTCGCCTCAAAAAACAAACCATTGCTCCGAATATATCGTAATAACGTCGTTGCAAGGCTCCTTGTGTACCCCTCTCAATGTATACGGCGGAGTCTTGCGCCTAGTTATAACTTTATCTTCGGGCAATTTAGCCAATTAGTAAGAGTATTTATGTTAGGAAATTTCATGAATTCCGCAACTTTGATTTTAGATAACGGTAGCCACTTCAATGCCGTTGCACATAATTTAGCCCATGAGCTAATTAGTGGCGAAGTGGTATTTAATACCGGCATGACTGGCTACGAAGAAACCTTAACCGATCCATCTTATGCTGAGCAAATTTTGGTTTTTACCTATCCGCTACTTGGTAATTATGGAGTTAGTAGCGCGCAAAACTGGGAATCGATGCAAATCCAAGTTAAAGCAGTGATTTGTGCAAATTTAATTCACGAAACGGCGCATCATGACTGTGAACACTCCTTATTAGATTGCCTACATAAACAAGGTATCCCAATTTTAAGTGGAATTGATACCCGTGAACTAACTAAAATTTTACGTGATAACGGTACAATGAATGGGCAAATTAAACTAACCAGCAATAATATAGCGACTCAAGCGCAACCCACACAAGCGGAAAATTTTGTAGCGCAAGTTTCAACTAAAGAAATCAGCTACCATGGCACTGGTAAATACCAAATCTTGCTGGTGGATTTTGGGGTTAAACAAAACATAATTCGCTCATTACTGAATTTCGATGTAACAATTAAGCAAGTGCCATTTGACTATGATTACAGCCACGAACAATGTGATGGCATTTTACTCTCCAATGGTCCAGGCGACCCCAAAGCTTGTAACCAAAGTATTGCAATTCTCAAAGCGGCGTTAAGGAGTAATATTCCAATTTTTGGGATTTGTCTGGGCTCACAGTTACTTGGTTTAGCAGCTGGCGCGGATACCTATAAATTAAAATTTGGTCATCGCGGACAAAATCAGCCAGTGCAGGATACACAAAGTTTACGTTGCTATCTAAGTTCACAAAATCATGGCTATGCCCTGTGTCACAATAGCTTACCCGATGATTGGCAAATCACATTTACTCATCTTCATGATAATAGTATTGCTGGTATCAAACATAAGAGTAAACCTTTTTCAGCAGTACAGTTTCATCCGGAAGCTGCAGCAGGTCCACATGATACCGCATTTTTATTTAATGATTTTATCCAGCAAATTATGATGGGAGCGCAGCAAAAATGAGCAAAATATTAGTTATTGGTTCGGGCGGGCTAAGAGTTGGGCAAGCAGGTGAATTTGATTATTCTGGTTCGCAAGCAATTAAAGCCTTCAAAGATGATGGGCATCAGGTAGTGCTGGTAAATCCAAATATTGCCACGGTACAAACCGATAAAAACATGGCAGATAAAACCTATTTTGTACCTTTACAAATTAAGGAACTTGAGCAAATTCTGATTAAAGAAAAAATCGAGCTGCTGGCACTAGGTTTTGGTGGGCAAACAGCGCTT
The DNA here is from genome assembly GCA_964611845.1 of uncultured Neisseria sp. Classification (GTDB taxonomy): domain Bacteria; phylum Pseudomonadota; class Gammaproteobacteria; order Burkholderiales; family UBA11063; genus Aquella. Next base: position 20,463 of record CAZTBH010000003.1, on the reverse strand, counting down.
AATCTGGGCTTGGAGTTACATAAAAGCGGAATCTTGCAACAATACAATATCGAGGTGTTAGGTTCGTCAATCGCTTCAATTTTAGCTACTGAAGATCGTGAGCTTTTTCGTGATACCCTCCTGAAACACCAAATTAAAACACCAGTTAGTAAATTAGCAACTACTTGCGAACAAGCCGTTTCGATGGCACAAGAAATTGGCTACCCACTGATGATGCGTTCGGGATTTTCACTTGGTGGACTAGGTTCAGGTAAAATTAGTTCCGAGGAAGAATTAATCACCAAAGTAACTCAAACACTCAGTGTTACTCCGCAAGTTTTACTTGAAGAGTATCTGACTGGCTGGAAAGAGTTTGAATACGAAATCGTCCGTGATACGGCGGGTAATGCACTAACTATTTGCAATATGGAAAATCTTGACCCGATGGGAATCCATACTGGAGAAAGCATAGTGGTTGCCCCAGCACAAACATTAAATGACCGAGAGTATCAACAATTACGCGACGTGGCTCTTCAGGCTGCCGAGATTTTCGCGATTATCGGTGAATGTAATATTCAGTTTGCGGTGAATCCAGCAAATGGTGATTATCGGGTAATTGAAATGAACCCACGCCTATCGCGTTCTTCAGCTCTCGCATCCAAAGCAACTGGTTACCCTCTTGCTTATGTGGCAGCTAAATTATGTCTGGGCTATCAACTCTACCAGATTCGCAATCATATGACTGCGGCAACCAGCGCATTTTTTGAACCTGCTCTGGATTATATTGTGGTAAAAATTCCGCGTTGGGATACCCATAAACTGCGTGAAGCTGAACGTAAAATTGGCAGCGAAATGAAAAGCGTTGGTGAAGTAATGGCAATCGGTCGGAGTTTTCCGGAAGCATTACAAAAAGCGGTACAAATGCTTAATATCGGTGCTTCATGCTTACTAGATTATCCAAAGCAAACCCCGAATTTAGCCGATGAGCTCGAATTTGCCACCGATAGAAGGATTTTTGCACTCTACCAATGGTTTGCACAAGGCAATAGCGTTACTCAAGCCGCACAATTATCGCATATCGACCCATGGTTTCTCAATCAAATCCAGCAAATTGCAGATTTTAGTAATGACTTTGCCAAGCAGAAACTAAACGCTACAAATTTACTCGCTGCTAAACAATTAGGGATCAGTGATAAAGCAATTGCGGAGCTTCATGATTTGGATGAATTAGCCATCCGCGCATTACGCCTTAAATATGGCGTCCAACCAGTTGTTAAACAAATCGATACAGTTGCGGGTGAATTTCAAGCCCAGAGTAATTACTTGTACCTAACTTATCATGGTACACATCATGATTTAGCACCCTCGTCTAAGCATATCTGTATCTTGGGTTCTGGTCCGTATGCAATTGGCTCATCTGTGGAATTCGATTGGTGCACCGTCAATCTCGCGCGTGAATTACGCAAACAGAAGCAAAATGTAATCATCATTAATTCCAACCCCGAGACGGTCTCAACTGATTATGATGAATCCGAACGGCTCTATTTTGAACCATTATCATTGGAACGGGTGGCTGATATTTTGGAATTTGAAAATCCGCAAGCCACCGTAGTAAGCGTCGGCGGGCAAGCAGCTAATAATCTGGTGCTACCGCTTAGTAAACTTGGTCATCGTTTACTGGGAACAAGTGCGGCAAACATTAACCAAGCCGAAGATCGGCAGTTATTTTCGCAATTACTCCATGATGCCGAAATTGATCAACCGCGTTGGATTAACGCCACCAGTAGCCAACAGATTATTAATTTTGTGACCGAAGTCGGTTTCCCAGTAATCGTGCGCCCCTCTTATGTTTTATCTGGTGCAGCCATGAAAGTTGCGACTAATCATCAGGATTTAACTGAGTATCTAGCCACTGCACTAAAAGTATCGCCAGCTAATTCGGTGGTAGTCTGTCAGTTTATTAGTGATGCTGCAGAAATCGAAGTTGACGGCGTAGCAGCAAATGGAGCAATTATTTTTAGCGCAATTGCCGAACATATTGAAAATGCTGGTGTCCATTCAGGCGATGCAACTTTAGTTTATCCAGCACAAAATTTAGCGCCAGAGGTAATTAAAGAAATCAATACTATCGCCAGCAAAATTGTTGCCAATCTCAATATTCATGGTCCGTTTAATATGCAACTACTGCTTAAAGACCGTCAGCTCAAAGTTATTGAATGTAATGTGCGTGCTTCGCGTTCATTTCCTTTCATCTCAAAAGTTAGTGGTTATAATCTAATTGAATTAGTCACTCAGGTTTTTCTAAATCCGCAAGCGGTAGCACCAATAGCAACACCACAGCTCAAACATCTGGGGGTAAAAACTCCAGTATTTTCCTACAATCGTTTCAAAGGCTGCGATCCGGTGGCACAAGTCGAAATGTCATCAACTGGTGAAGTTGCTTGCATTGGTACAGATTTATTAACTACCTTTTATCGCTCATGGCAAGCAGCTGGACAAACGATTAATGGCAAACATTTACTAATTGGTGCACCTCAAAGCGTACTGCAAAAGTTAGCACCATCACTAACTAAACTGCACAAGCAAGGTTGGCTAATCAGCGCGGATAATTCAACCTGTAACGAACTAAATGCTAAGGCTAGGAATTTTACACATTCAGTAGCAGACATACCTAGCGCAATCAAACAGCAACAATTTGATTTAGTTATTAATATGTTATGTGGGATGGCTATTACAGAAAAGAAAATAAAGCTTAATTCAAAT
>CAZTBH010000003.1:0-17711 GCA_964611845.1 uncultured Neisseria sp. | reverse complement strand
ATGTTTATGATTCACACCAAAATCAGGAACAATTTACTATCCGTCGTCAAGCAATTGATTATCATATCCCCTTGATAACTAATTTACAACTGGCTAATTTAATTTTAGAATGTCTAATTTTGGAGCAATAACATGAGTTCAAATTTATGTCAAGAATACCCGAATTATTTCCTTGATATTTATGGTCAAGTGGATTTCGTACCCGTGCGTGGAGTTGGCTCACGTCTTTATGGTGCGAATGATGAAGAAGTTATCGATTTTGCAGGTGGGATTGCAGTGAATGCCCTCGGTCATGCTCACCCAAAAATGATTGAAGCTTTAACTACACAAGCCCAAAAACTGTGGCATGTCAGCAATATCATGGTTAATCAGCCCGCTGTAGAACTTGGTAAAGCGTTGGTAAATGCCAGCGACTTTGATAAAGTATTTATCTGTAATAGCGGAACTGAAGCAGTTGAAGCGGGGTTAAAACTAGCCAGACGTTACAGCTTAGTTAATTTTGATGCGCATAAACATAAGATTGTGTCCTTCAAAAATAGTTTTCATGGACGGACGCTTTTTGCGGTATCGGCAGGAGGACAAAGCAAGTACAGTGCAGATTTTGCACCATTGCCTGCAGGAATAGTTCATGGTGAATTTAATGATTCAACTAGTGCTGAAGAGTTAATTGATGAAAACACCGCGGTGGTGATTGTCGAAGTAATTCAGGCGGAAGGTGGAGTTATCCAAGCATCAACAAAGTTTTTACTCAAACTTCGTGAATTGTGCAATAAACATCAAGCAATTTTAATGTTTGACGAGGTTCAAACTGGAATCGGACGAACAGGTAAACTCTTTGCCTATCAGCATTATCCAATTCAACCAGATCTGATTAGTATCGCCAAAGCTTTAGGTGGAGGTTTTCCCATTGGCGCCATTTTAGTAAAAGAAAAATTTAGCTCAGGTTTCGCCATCGGTTCGCATGGCACAACTTTTGGCGGTAATCCACTAGCGTGTGCCGTTGCGTTAAGCGTATTTAATATTATCAATACATCTGAGGTTTTAACAGGTGTAGCACAGCGTGAACAGCTCTTTCGAGAGCAACTGAACTTACTAAATCAGGAGTTCGATTTATTTGATGAGATTCGCGGACAAGGATTATTAATCGGTGCGGCACTTAAACCACAATATCACGGACGAGCGCGTGAAATCATGAATCTAGGTTTTATACACGGCGTTGCGCTACTAAACGCATCACCCAATGTAATTCGCTTTACCCCATCACTGATAATCCCTGAAGAGGATATTATGCTTGGCATGAATTGTTTTAAGACTGCATTAGACAGGTTTAATACAGAGCAGCTCAGTTAAATCAATTTGGCTCTAAAAACATAATTAACATTTTGGGTTTAGCAGGCAATAGAATGTTGCAATTAACCACCATAAAAAATGAGCTAAACTAAAACAACGCAGAGACCCAGATTCCGCGTTGTTTATTTGTTCGCAAAAATAAAGACTAGATTAGAAACTTAATGAGTACACTGCAGAAGCATTGCCATTTGCAGTATAAGCATAAACATTTCCATTGTACCCAGCAGAAAAATTATAAATATGTGATCCAGTAAGAGGATTAGGAATTGCAACACTTAACCAAGTAGTAATTAATTTTATAATATTTCTCATGGCAGACTCCCTTTTTTGGTTACTTTTTCCACATAACTAGCTGAGAATACCTGAATTCTCATTTTTATATTTAATAAAAAAGTGCGAACTCAGGCAGATCAATATAATATCAATTAACACCATCGACGGTTTGCCGTTATTGAAAATTTGATTCCCATTTTTGCATTGAATCTTCGCCACCATAATGGTTGAACTAATTTATTGAACCAGATATGAATTTAATATTTGATCAAATTTAATGCGTTAAAATATAGTATTCAGTAATCGGAAAGTATCATTACTCATGAAAAAATATTTAATTCCCATGATATTAGCTATGATCGTTCTTGGAACTTATTACTTTACCAATAACTCCGCAAGTACATCAAATGTACCTCAAGAGAACAAACCAGACGCTAGCTCAAATATGTTTAACATGCAAGATGGAACAGTGCCTACGAGCAAAAGTAAGCAAGCTGCAGCAGCTAATACAATGAGTAACAGTATTGCTGGTTATGCATATATTTCTAATTCAGATACAACAACTGTTTCACAGTGTCAGATTATGCAGGGAAGCGGGGCTTTAGGAAATTGTGTTACCACAGGAAGCGGCTTTGTAGCACCGAATGGAATAAATCTAATACCGTCACAAAATATCGCCTATATCGCCAATGGTGGTTCAAATAGTATTTCATTATGTACAATTAATACTCAGACTGGGGCTTTTGAGAACTGCCAATTAACTGGTTCTGGATTTAGTAACCCATCAGGAATTATCCTTGATCAGCAAAACTATTTTGCATATATTACCAATCAAAACAGTAACTCTGTCAGTCGTTGCGCGCTTAGCTCCAGTGATGGAAGTCTTAGCGATTGTCAGCAAATCGTTGATAACTTAAGTGCACCTACCGATATTAATTTTGGGGCTAATTCGGTTGTCTATATCGCCAATAGTAATAGTGATTCAATTACCATCTGTGCTTTACATCACAAAGCAGGCACGTTCACCAATTGCCAAACTACGGGTAATTCTCTGAATTCGCCACAGTCTGTTACAGCTGACGCTAGCGGACAATTTGCCTACATCACAAATCAGGTTGCAAACAGCGTTAGCTTGTGCACAATAAGTACCAGTAATGGTCTTTTTGAGAACTGCATACCAACTGGTGATGGTTTCAACGCCCCATCTGATTTTAGTTTTAGCGCCAGCCACAAACTTGCCTATATTAGCAATGCCGATAGTATTTCAGTATGTCAAGTAAATCAACAAAATGGAACTTTATCATACTGTAGTAATTATAATGGAAACTTTAACCATTCAACTGGAATCAGAGTTAACGCTAATATTTGACCGTTAAATGCTCGCAAATAAAAGAGTTAAAGATCAAAGCTAAAATCAACTAGTTTCCGAAGAAAAATCAAAGCCACCTCCTCATTGCCCTGAATAATAAATTTACCCCAGATCTATCACAGGCAGAAAGCGTTGCATTTGCTGGCATGTCAGCAAAACCACCTTGAGCAACAACGTGTAATTGTATGTTTATCTAAGAGTATAAAGCAAATTTCAAACTGCTTGAACCAGAACTTAAAACTAAAATACCTGTATTACTCATAATTATTCCCTTGTATTATGCGCGATCATTGCAGCAGCTATTGAATGCAAGCGTATATTTTTGAGGTTTAATAGCTAAAAACCATACATTAACATTAATTATTACAATGTTTATTCAACATTATTTCAAAGTGTTTAAAATCGGCTTAAATCCAAAATACTTACCCACGAAAACCCTCCAAATTTGTATGCAAAATACTATGTTATAGAGAATAACTATTTATTATTCAACATTGCAAAAATTGCATTCAATGTGCCAATAATTGCATAAATTAAATAATTTTAATATCATATAATAATGGCATCATCAAGAATCTAATTAGTCTCAAGCTATTGATAGTTTTATTATTATTAGAGTTAAAATGAATTTAAATTACTTTACCTTGAAAATGATTTGATGTAATAAAATTTTTAGATAAGGACTCAAAATGAGATCAAAAAGTTTACTTTTATCCATAATAGTAACCTCAGGAATAATCGGCTGTAGTAGCAGCAGTGGTGGGCAATCAGACGGTGGAAGCTCGACACCCGGCACAAATTCTTATAACGAGGTTCCATTAACTATTTCAGCGCCAAGTATTATTCCGGTGCTTGGTAAAAATTCTACCAATACAGTAATGTTTGTTCATAATAACACAACAAAATCAATTAGTAATATTAATTATTCTGTACTTGGTAGTAATGGCAGCAATAAAATTATAATAGACCCTCAAAGTGCAGATGGATGTAGTGTGATTCCTGCGGGCGGTGTTTGTCGTGTTGGGATCGTTACTCCTATCGGCTCTAGCCAGGGCTCAAACTTGATTCAAGCTCAATATCAAAATCCAAATAACAAAACTAAGGCAACTTATACTCAGCTCTTCCAATATCAAGAGATGAATAATCTAACTAACGGAGTACCGTTCACTACAAATACAGGCTCTTTAGCTCTAGATGGAAAAGGCAAAGGTTCGCGTGCACTTTATTATTATATACCAGGTAATTCGACATATAAAGTGTCTACTTCAACAAGCTCTCCTGCAATAACAATTAGAGACCGAACTTTAGCTGACAACCAAGAAGCAATTGGTAATATTACTGTTTTTGCATATGATATAGATGTTCCTCTAAGTATTGAAGGTTCTAAGCTTTCTTCGGCTGGTTCATACCTTATCGAAGTAGACACACAATCTTCTTCTGATGGGAAAAAATTTAGTAGTGTTGAACTTGGAGCACAAACAGTAGCTACCACGCCAATAATCTCGCTTGGACTAGCTTCAGTTGCTAATTCAACTTCAGAAAGTCAGATACAAATTCCTGTGTTTAATAGCGGTACAGCAACAGCTACTCAAATACAAGCTTCTTTGACTGGTACAAATAGTGGCGCTAGTATTCTAGCTAATAACTGTGCTTCTGAATTGACGGCTAATTCTGGTTGTCTGGTGACTGTTGCTATTCCTCAAAACTCAACAAATACTGACAACTTAAGAGTTACATACGCACCATCTGGTTCTGAGGCCTTAAGTTCAGCAAATACTTCATTGGCGTGGTACAAATCAGGTAAAGAACCAGTCATTGGTTATAACTATACTTTACCGACATTCTATTCCACTCAGGGTACTAATCTGGATGTAACTTTGACTAATCAGATAACTGGTTCTTTAGCAGTAACAGTACAAAGTATACAGTTTGTTCCAAGTGCGAGTTCTGCAACAGCAACAGCTTCTGTAAATCTTACAACAGGACTAAAACCTTGTAGTTCAAATGTGCTAAGTGCTGGAAACTCATGTACGTTTAGCATAAACATAAATGATAGTCAAGCTCAGTCTGGTAATGGGGTATTTTTACTTACGGGTAAAAAACCAGATGGACGCTCATATACACGTTATCTGAATATTAACTATGTTGCTAGTTCTTATAATAGTCTTTTAGCACTAACTTCTTCTGAACCGGCATTTAAAGTACTTGGTGATTCTGCTTCAGTTTCATCAAAAGTCTTCACGCTGATAAATACAGGTGCAGCACCTGCGGTATTAGAAAGCTTTGTAGCAGGTGAAAACGTTGCTAACGCTCAGACATCATGGTTTAGTACTAAAGAATCTGGTGGTCCGGTAATCTGCAAAAAAGGTATAACACTTAATCAAGGTGATAGCTGTAACTTTACTATAGCAATAGGTCCTGTTGCTTATTCAAGTATTACTGCTCCATTAACTGACACGGGTATAGTTCCAGTTAAGGTAACTTACTATCAAACAGGCGCTCCAGATCTAAAATCAACTTCAAATCTTTATGACTATACTATTTTGGCTAATTCACAAGATGTTGGTATTAGTAACTTTAGTATAACTGGTGCAGTTAGTGGTGATGGTAGTCAAGCTACTCCTGCGGTATTTAAAGGTTCGGATACTTCAGCAAAAACTGTATCGATAGAATACACCAATACTGGTACAAATCCGATTTCGATCATATCACTGAATAATACAGCTAATCCATTTATGTGGAGTCTTGGTGGAACTTGTACTGCAAGTACTACATTACAACCTGGTGCTAAATGTACGATTACTTACACTAGTGTAGTTGCTACTTATGCAGATAGTGGATACTCTGGTTATTCTGATAATACCAACATGAATATCACAACTCCAGAAATTGCTTTAAAAGACAATGTAACTGGCGAGATATTTGTGTCATCAGACGATACTTTCCCTGCACCTATCAATAGTAAAACTTTGTATGCAAATACACAGCTAGCAAAAGTAACCAATGTAGTAAATCAGTCTTCTGGTAATACTTTGATATATCAAACAGTCACTAATGCTACAGGTTATTCAGCATTCCAAATTACTTTTGATGCAGAGAACTATTTCAATAATCCGGTAGCGGCAGTTGGTTGTAACTTCACTTCGACAGATACAGTACTTAACCAGTCTTGTCCAGTAAGTGGTAATGGGACATTCTCACCTACCCTACAAAATGCATCTTGGGCTGCTGGTGCATTATTAAATGTAAACTTCGGAATTAGTGGTACAAATGGACAGGCAGTATTAAATACTCCTACCTTTGTGCAGTCAACTATACAATCAAACAGTAGCGAAGCAGCGGAATAATCGCAAGAAATGACTATACAATAGTCTAAAACTTCTGCCAGTATCATTGGTACTGGCAGTTTTCTAGTAACAGATTTATATAACACTAAGGATAAAATTGAAAATAATTCTTAGATGGAGAATACAATGTTCTTAAAAAGAAAACTAATTTCAATAACGAGTTTAGCAATAAGTGTATTGGTTAGTGCCTGTGGTTCAGGTGCTGCAGATCAGCCAGCTAGTAAACAAGTGAATTATTTGACTTTCTCAAAAACAGGTGTAATACCAGTTTTTTATGATAAAGCAAATGATATCAAGATTCTAGTTAGCAATAATACCAGTTCAGATATTAATAACCTTGAGTTTGACAATATGCCAGGTAGTCCAGTTATGATAACTGGCTGTGAAACGATTAAAGCACATACCGATTGTATCTTAACCGCACATGTGGATTTACAAAGATCTACAAATCCTAGTTTACCATACACGGCACACGCAAATTTTGCGCTAGATGATACTTTGGCTAGTACTGAGCACTTACTTGAGTTTCAGGGAGTTGCGGATGGGACACAGCCTGGGGTTTATCTAGCCAATACTTTCATTGAAAATAATAATAAATCGACAACGTATCTTTATGCCACGGGTACTCATGGTGCATCTTATGATTTACATAATACAGCTTTTGTTGATCATGAAAGCGCGATTATCAATCATAACGAACTAACTAAAATTAAAGCTGGTGAAATAGTTCCAGTTTATATCGATGGAACTAAACTGACTCCGGGCAATGTTAGATTCCTAAGTGATATAATGAATAGCATATCTAGACAGATCACCCGTTTAGATCAGCTATTAAATGTAACTGCACCAACTAAAAATAAAGCAGTTGTAGTTAGCTTTACCACCGGGGCTTCAGTAATAAATATTACCGGAACATCTGCGGTTAATGTTTTTCATACTATAGCAAATAGCGGTAATGTACCGGTTACGATTAGTCGTGGAAACATTGAATCAGCATTATCATTTGGTATTGAATCTGTAGTTGGTCTTGATTATGGAACTTGCTTTAGAAACGAACCAAATAATATTTTAGAATCAGGTAGTCGCTGCACAGTAAATGTAACACTTAAGAGTTCATCACAAAATGCAGGAGCAGCAACATTTAAAGTTCTGGCAGATTATAAAGAAAGTGGAACAGCTACTCAGAGTGTAACTCTTACGCAATATGTTGGCTGGCAGCGTGCGATTAGTAATGGTAAAGTAGTTTTAAGCAGTCCAATCCAGACTGTGAATATCGGTGTTGAAACATCAGCGGCGACCACGGTTAAAATAGATAACTTATCCAATCAGAGCGTTAATATCCAAAACCTAGTAGTAACGACATCTATCCCAGCTAATACCACACTAAACTGGAATAGCTGCCGGACGATTGCAGCTAATTCTTCATGTCAGGCAACGCTGACTATGCAAGGTAATGGTGCTAACTATGGAACTAGCTCTATAAATGTGGTAGCTACAGTTAATAATGGTAGTACTACCTATAACTCGATTTTACGTCCGATCACGGGTAATCTAAATGATGATAGAAAAGTTTTGACCTCATTTGCTGTTTATGGCGGGACTTCGACTATAGATAATACAGCAAATACGGTTACGCTTAATCTACCTTATGATACCGTGTTAACTGATCCAGCAGGACATGCAGCCACATTTAGTTTTACTGGTAATAAAGTATTTATAAATGGTGTAGAGCAAATCAATAGGGTTACCAAGAACGACTATCTGGCACGTTATGGTAATCCATCAACTGGCATTATTAAGCCATTTATAATCTCGGTAGTAGCTAAAGATGGTAGTAAAAAAGACTATACACTAATCGCAAATCCAAACATAGTCCAATTTAAGAGAGATACATTTTACCTGCCGTATACCTCAGATACAAATAATGTAAAAATTTATCAATCAAGAGACTGTAAAATAGCTATAGACCCTACTAGCAAACAACTTACAACTTATTTATTAAAAAATAATTCAAAGTTTCTTCAACTTAATCCGTTAATAACATTCTATGCAATGTTCCAAAATAATGGTGATTTTGTAGGTTATGGAAATGGTACCAATAATAATTCAACTATCATAACTAAAGATATATGGGGAGCTGGACAAGAATTTGTTCTTTATGGTTGTGATTTCTTTGTACAGGATAATAGTCGTAGTGATATACAGGTGACTTTGAGTGATGGTTATAGTCGTGGATTAGTTTGTAGTACATTATATGAAAACAAACAATGTGCACCTATGACTAGATTTCAATAGAATCCTCGAAGCACAGCTTCAACTGCACAAGCTGGTACATCAATATTGAAATTAACCTTAAATCTGGACACGAATAGAAGAAATACGCTATTAGACACTTTATTCTTCATTCTGTCAACTTTATATAATAAGTTTAACCTTTTGGCTAGTATCACCCCATCCATGATACTAGCTACTTTTTCTGCTTAATTAACTATTATTTTGATTTTATCATATATGTATTTACGATATTATCAATACTATATCTTAAACTATAAAATTTAATTAAAAGGAACAAACTACAGCTAAATAGAATTATGAAGATAAAGTATGCTGATATGGTATTCGTCGCCATCAAAAGATTATCCCGCAAGACATAAGAACCGCCGCCTGAATTATATTTACCAAACTTGGAAATGGTAATGCTGAGAAAGCTAGTTACCATAAACTCCATCAGAAATTATACCAATAGAATATTATTAAAAACCATGGAATGGTTTACCCGCTATATAAGAATAATTTTTACTTTACTAATTAAGCTAAAAAAATGCTTAGAAGTAAAAAATAACTGCTATCAGTCCAAAAGATGTTGCATAAATTTATGCATTCAGCTTTATACATGGTAGCACTAATCACATAACAACAGTACAAAATGAAAGGAGGTATCATGAGAGTGGTATTTAATTTAAATTGCTGCTAATTCAATAGGAACTTAACAGTTGACCATATTTAGTAATTAAAAATGTTTTTAAATCAATCAGGAGAATGTTAAATGATAAACAAATCAATTCTTAAAATCTCAATTATTGCGGCATCACTAGCTGCATGTAGTACTGGTAATGGGAGTTCGGGTGGTGATAGCAATGGCGGTAATGGCGATGCTAGTAGCTTGCAGATAATTGCACCGAAAACAATTTTTAGCTTACCTTCAGCAGCTAATAGTGCTTATGTTGTAATAAATAATCCAACAAATACCATAGTTAAAAATTTGACTTATAGTCTAGCAAATCCAATCGGTAGTGGTCAAAGCGCAGAGATTGACCCAGCTAGTGCAGCTCTTTGTGGAGTAGTAGAATCAAATAGTCAGTGTAACCTAAAACTAAATATACCAGCTGGTGCGATAGCTGGAAGTATCGGGATTACAGCTCAAAATAAATCTACGAGCTTAGCACAGAAGCTCAAAAATCTAGCTATCGAAAGCGCAGCATCAAATGTAATTACGAGTGGTATCGAACAAGCTGCTTATAATAGCCTAACTGGAGCAGATGGTATAACTCTTAGCTTTTATCACACCGTGCTCAATGGTACTTCATATATACTGGTAAGTGGACTAGTAGCCTCAGCTAATGCTGGAAGCTTTAATAACGTAGCGATAGTCGATGCAGATGGTAATCCGATAGCGAATCAGAAACTAATCGGCTCGGTAAGTAGTGCACAAGGCTCAACTTTCAGTATTCTTCTGCCAGTAGCAGCAGGACTAAATATAAATCAAGTATTAAAAGCCCAAACACAACAAGTAAGCACCGATGGTACAGTAAGTGCAGTATCGACAGCAACAACAGCTAGCAGCTTAAGTACTGTATCAAATATTGGTATAGCCGAGATGTTACCATCAGCAGTATATCTAACCGCAGCTAATCCAGAGCAAATTGTAACATTTAGCAATATTGGAGATGTAACAGCACAATTACAGCAACTGGTATCAACTAATCCAAATATAGACGTAGTTTTTAATCCATCAAGTTTAGTTAGCGGTTCAATAACGACCGCAACATTAAAGCTAAAAAATCCAAATGCAGGAAGTAGTTCGGGAAGTATAGCCCTTACCTATAACAACGGACAAGCACAAGTAACTGTAGAAGCGAAAACTGATCAGAATGTAGATCCAGCTCCAACACCAAGTCCTACGCCAACACCGACTCCTACGCCTGTACCACCTCCGACACCGGCTATAGCATTATCTATAAATCATAATCCAATAGAGGGTTTAAACTGTGGTACGATTACCGCGACAGCTCCAAGTGCGGTTACAGCGAATACTGCTGTCACATTAACAATTACGCCGGAGTCAGCAAGCGGTTATGGTTTTTCTTCTGGTGCTAGTGCTACCCCATTTTCACCAACGGCGAGTTGTACTATAGCTTTGGGCAGTACAAATTGTACGACTAGCAATAGCGATAATTTATGCGCGGCAGTTGGTTCTGCAAATCAGAGTTTCACTGTCACTGGAGGTGCTACAGCCTATGAAAGTGGAACATTAAATATAACGGTTACTCCGAGACCAACTCCACCTTCACTTGTTACCCCTGCAGGAATTACAATAAATAATGGCTTTGCTTATATTATTAATCTTAATAATACTTATACTCAATGTACAGTAGATCCTTTAACTGGGTTATTATCAGCGTGTAACAACGTAACACCATCATCTCCAGGTGCACTTTCTTCACCTCTTCGTATCGCTATAAATAATGGTTTTGCTTACATCACTAATTTTGCTGGTAATAGTTATACTAAATGTACAATAGATCCTACAACAGGTGTATTATCAGCGTGTGATACCGCAAGTCCATCATCTCCGGGCCAACTTAATGGTCCTGTAGCTATAACTATAAATAATAGCTTTGCTTATATTACTAATAGTACCGCTAATAATTATACCCAATGTACAGTAGACCCTACAACTGGTGTATTCTCAGCGTGTAACAACGTAACGCCATCATCTCCTGGTACACTCAATTCTCCTAATGGCATTACCATAAATAACGGCTTTGCCTATATTACTAATTCCAGCAATAATAGTTACACTCAATGTACGGTAGATCCAACAACAGGTGTACTATCTGCGTGTAATACGGTGACGCCATCATCTCCAGGCGCACTCAATTCCCCTATTGCTATTACCATAAATAATGGCTATGCCTATATCATTAATCCCTACAGTAATAGTTACACTCAGTGTACAGTAGATCCTACAACTGGTGCATTATCTGCGTGTAATACGATAACGCCAGCAGCCCCTGGTGCGCTTACTCAACCTTATGATATCGCTATAAATAATGGCTATGCCTATATTGTAAATGTTGCAGATAATAGCTACACTAGGTGTACAGTAAATCCTACGACGGGTGCATTATCTGGCTGTATCACGATCAAGTAGTTAGTGTTTTTGTCTTTAAGCTAGAGTAATTGGCTGATCTATCCAATTACTCTAGCTAGATGCTCTTCATTTCGTCAACTTTATACAATAATCTAACCTTTTGGCTAGTATCAGTTCATCCATGATACTAGCAATTTTTTCAAATAATAAGTTTGTAAAGTTAAGGATAAAAATACATTATAGTGACAAAACAATAATAAGCTAAATTCTCCAAATCTACAGACGATATGCAAAATAAACTACTTATCGTCTGTAGATCTTTTTACTCCTAGCTAGTTCTCGGCTTTTCTCCGCCCATTAAGAACTTAATCTAAAGCAATAATAAAGAAAATCAATAACAATATCTTCTTCCGGAGATGTTTTTTTATTTGTAACGATATGAAAATTTAATTCATAAAATGACCAATTAGGAAGAAGAGGTATGACAGTGCCATTTTTCAGTTCTGGATTAACAATTGACCTAAAAGTATAAAATAAATAATCTAGGCTACTGCCTATTCTATATTGCTGAATTCCACTGTTTATATTCAGGAAATTGTGCCTTAAATCTAAAATATATTCTTTTTTTGAATCAAGATGAGATACTTTAACAAACTCCATCGGCTGAAATTTATCATCCACCATACCAATGATTCTATGATCTCTTAACTCGTCAATTTCCTTAGGGATACCATTTTTAATCGCATAATCAGCAGAGCAAAATAATTGCATATATTCAGTTCTGACAAAACGATTTAGCAAATTATTGCCTTTTATATTAATAGGAGCTAAAACAATATCAATACTTTCTGATGGCCATTTACTTATATTATTGATACAACTTATATTGAGACTGATATTGGGATGTTTGGCAAGAAACTCCGGCAATCTCGGCGCAATTATTTTTTCTGCTATGGCTTCACCACATGCTAGATTAATAGCTCCGCTTATTTGATTGGTCTTAACAACGTTATCATATCTCTCTAATGTATAATCAACGAAATCTGGTAGATGCTTAAATTGATTATAGATATAATTACCAAAATCTGTTACTTCAAATGTTTTGGATGTTCTAACAATCAATTGTCTACCTAATTCATCTTCCAAACTTTTAATCCTTCGGCTAAAAGTCGAAGGTTGCATACTTAGTAATGACGCAGATACAGAAAAATTTTTAGTTTCACAAAGGTGGATAAAAAGAATAATGTTATCTACCATACGCCCCTCTAGTAATTTAAAAAATTAATTTGTAATACAATTATAGCATTAAACAACGCTCTAGACTATCAATTTTTGTTATAATATCAACACCATAAATCATAAGCCGATAGTTAAATATGAATAGAATAATCGCACAGCTAAATTTAAGTAATATTTCTTTAAGTAATCATAACAAATTATCTGAGTGCACTTTTGATACACCGCATTGGCACCCAGATCATCACGCCATCATTAATGATGAAAAAATTGGCTTATCCGCAACGCAAAGATTTATTACACCGCAGTGCGCCGATTGCCTAATGCCCTATCAGGATCAAAAAAGTCAAATTTGGATAAATGCTGATGTTTATCTGACTAATCATGATTATTTATGTGAATTGCTTGGCGTAAATAAATCAACCGCAGATGCCAAACTAATCTTAAGCGCATATCGCAGATACGGCTATGATTGTTTAAACTATTTATCTGGATATTTTTCTTTTGTTATTTATGATCCAATTAAAAATGAATTATTTGCTGCAGTTGATCAATTCAGTAATAATCCTCTTTTTTATAGCTATGAAGCTGACAAACAATTTATTTGCGCCAATGAATTTTCCCCTTTTAGGAAATTATCTTCACAACTAACGATTAATGAAAAACACTTTATGGAAATGACCTTTGATACTTTCTCACTAACTGAAACTAGCTATAAAGAAGTCTTTAGGCTTAGAGCGGGACATTATTTAATTGTTAATCAAACAGGATGTAAAGAATATTGTTATTGGAAACTAAAAAAATCCAGATTACCCAAGATGAATCGCGAAGAATACTATCAGGAATTTAGAAAAGTATTTTATAATGCGGTAAATTCTTGTTTAAGAAATGATGGAGAAAACTGTAGTCATATTAGTGGCGGAATGGATTCATCGTCAGTAACAGCACAAGCAGCAATAATCCTTGCTAAAGCGAATAAAAAGCTATATTCATTTACCGCTTTACCGAATGGCTTGGAAGGACTGAGCAATCGTAAAAACTGGTATTATCACGAAATGCCAATTGTCGAATCAGTACTTACAATGTATCCTAACATCATTCATCATCAACACTATTCAAAAACTAATGAAAACATTTATCAAGAATTAGACTTACTAAATCAATATCTTGATCAGCCAATCCGCAATGTAGCTAATTTAGAGTGGATTCTTAGTTCATATAAATTTGCAGCCAACAATGATTCAAGAATTATCCTAACTGGTGCATCGGGGAATGCGACAATTTCATGGGAAGGTATCTCACTCCGTAATAAGCTCGGTAAAATTCGCTCCTACCTTAAATTAAAATTAAAGCCAAGCAGCACTTTCAATAATTTTTTTTCTTATGCCAATCATGAGGTATTGCAAAGCAAAGCTGGACAACGGCTCATGTTTAATCGAGGTTTTATTCTAGATACTCAAGTCTACATGTTAACTAAGTCATCAACAGCACTAAAATCAACTGCTTATGCACTCCAGTTATGGTATGGAACTAGAAATCTTGATCCCACAATTGACAAAGTGCTGACTGAATTTTGTTATAGCCTACCACAATGGGTTTTCTATAAAGACAACAAAACGATAAATCGTCGCCTATTAGTCCGCGAAGGTTTAAAAGATATCTTACCAAGTACTATCACGGGGAGTATCTACCGTGGTGAGCAAGCTTCTGATTTTTACTTATCTTACAATATTCATCAGCAAGACTGGTTACATGGCATGAATAATCTTAAACCAGCGACACAAGCCATAATTTGGAAATATTTTAATAAAAACAAAATGCTAGGCTTTTTTAAACAATATCCACAAATTCCAGATAAACCAGATAATGAAATAACAACTCAATTGATGATCTTATCTCGCTGTATGTCATTTGCTTTTTATTTAGATCAATGATCCACATTACTATTACGAAAAGAAAAGACCATTCCCAAGAACATCATCAATCGTTGGATCACTCTTAATTGAATTAGTCAAGTATAGTAACGGAATCTCAGGCTTTGTATAGGCTAATTTGCTTAAATTATTACTATTTTCCATCCTAAAACCTTTTTAAGCAGCATAAACAGATACTATAAATACTCTTGCATAATACTTAGATAACTTAGGAATAGACTTTATGGCTAACTACTACCCAAAAGATTACCACCACCAAAACCATCATCACCAGCACTAGCTGAGGATTTAACAACCTCATAAAAATCAACCAACTCGATCTTAGGTTTTTGATAAACTAATTTATTTGTACTGATATTATTTTCCATATTTCTAACTTCCATAAAAAAGAGCGACAATTGTAACACAAGATGATTGACATGAATTATTTGATTCTCAAATTAGAAACAAAAATAGTTACAAAATATCCATTATTATAATCAAACCTGCCACTATAAAGAATATTTTTGAAAACCTGAGATAATTCACGAAAACATAATGATTAACTTTTACGGTACAATAAAGCCTGATACTCAAAGATTATTAATAGCAACAAGGACATTTTATGCCACACAATTATTTAAGGCTTCACAAAAATCAGTTACCTACACCATGCTTAATCATTGACCGAAATAAATTAACAAGCAATTTATTACTAATGCAACAATTAGCCAAAGACAAAGGAGTTAATGTCCGCCCGCATACCAAAACACATAAGTGTAGCAAAATAGCTAAACTACAATTAGAACACGGAGCAATTGGCATATGTGTTGCCAAGCTTTCCGAAGCACAAGTAATGGCACAAGCAGGAATCAAAGGTATTCTGATAACATCCCCAGTGGTGGCGGATAATAGGATTAAGCAACTACCTGATCTTATTAGACAAGCTCCAGATACAATGCTTGTCATTGATAACCTTTGGAATGCGGTAAAACTTAATCAAATATTTCAAGAACGCCATCTATTCCTCAATGTATTACTGGATATTGATGCTGGAATCGGAAGAACCGGAGTACATTTAAGTCAAGCTGTCGATCATGCACATAAAATAAGCCAATTTAGCAATTTAAAATTTAAAGGAATACAATGCTACGCCGGGCATTTACAGCATATCAGCGATTTAGCACAACGTCGCATGCTCTCACATCAGATATTACAAGCCACAGGTGAGATTAAAACTCAGTTATTAGCACAAGGAATTGATTGTCAGATTCAAACAGGTAGCGGCACTGGAACTTTTAGTCTTGATGCCGAATTAACCACAGTTAGTGAAATTCAGCCTGGATCGTACTGTGTTATGGATCAAGAGTATAGCGATATTGAATATAAAGAACAGCAATTTTTACCAGCAATGACAATGCTCACAACCATAATCAGTAATAATCACTCAACTCATGTCACAGTTGATGCTGGTACTAAAGCGCTTTATAGAGTTGCGACTAAACCACGAATCATTAGTCACGAAAATCTTCATTACGATTGGGATGGTTTTGGTGATGAGCATGGTAAAGTTACTGCAGTTAGTGGAAATTTGCCAGCTCTTGGAGAAGTTCTTGAATTAGTTGTGGCTCATTGTGACCCAACAATTAATCTATTTGATTATTTTTATATTACTGAAAATGATTATGTGGTTGATATCTGGGCAATTGACGCGCGTGGTTGCTGTCGATGATATGTTTTATACGGCTTCCTCAATTGCTAACAGACTAATTCACGACAGAAAATACAAACAGTGCCACTTATTATTTTCAGCGGCACTGTTTACTCTAATTATTGTAAGTACTGGGTAAAATATGATGGTGCAGTATTATTGTAATAGTCCTGAATATAGTAATTGCCATGATAGCAATCTGTAAATTGATTGTACATTGAAATTATATCGCCATTACTAAACACTAGTGCATTATAAGCTTCTTGCCCCGGAATAGGACTATTGGGATTCGGAAAATTTGCAACTTGGCAATTATTATCTCCCGGAATGCAACTCAAAATCATATATGCTTGATCATCGGATACCATATGATAGATATCTCCTGCTCCAATTAGATATGTATGCACACCATCACTGACTGGAGCCATTTGCAATGCCCCTGCTTGGTTTGCTGGATCAATAGTATCTATAAATCCAGTACTCGAAACATTACTGATTTGCGTTGCACCATTGATTAAATCATTGATACCTCCAGTATAGGTTAATGGATAATTGCTATCGAAATAAACATCAAGAGTTCCACTAGAATAGAATGAGTACAGCTGGTTGAAAGAAGCACCACCATAATTATTAGTAATATTTGAATACTGTGGAACATTAATAAATTCATTTGAAACTTGATAGTTAGATGCAGACGGCCCGCAGGAAATATAGCCATTGGACACCTGTAAACTTGGATTTAAGCACAAAGTTGAAACATTGATAGTCGTAGTAATTGTTCCTAATCCAATATTTTTGCAGGTCGCGGTTCGGGTTTGCCCATCCCAAGCATAAGAATTCCCACCGGAAGACATGCTTGCATTTAGTGACTCTGGGCTAAGCGAGTCAATTGCACCATAGCTAAAGTTACAATTGCTTGCCAAACTATTAGTTTGGATTGTATTGGTATAATGATTGAATGCGTTTTGCTTAGTTTGAGCAAATAATGCTTGAATAAAGCTTAAGCGGGTATTATATGCCAATTGTAGCTCAGCTTGAGCAGTTGAAAGACAGTCTGAGCCAAGCGCGTATTGAGTTCGACAACAAGTTTGAAGAGAAAAAACGTAAATTGACTCAAGGTGACGAATTGCCACCTGGC
>CAZTBH010000002.1:60201-191838 GCA_964611845.1 uncultured Neisseria sp. | reverse complement strand
TTAAGTTTAGCGATCGAACAATCTATAGCTCAATTATTTATAGGTTAACTATAGCAAGCCAACCATGTAAGGTGTTTTCATTTACTCCATAAGTTTCTGCACATTTAGCTACGCTAGGATATATTCCGCTCTTGTATACTGCTATCACCTGATCCTTAAATTCAGACGGATAAGATTTTTTACCATTAGAACCGTTTGCTGATTCAAGTATATTATTTTGGGTATTCATTTTCAAATTTCCTTGGAGAGTATCATTAGTTGAGTATTTTACTCAATCCTTGCATTAACCTCTCCGGATTTTTGGCTAGAGTCCAAACAACTTCGAGTACATCATTAAAGCTAATGGTTAATAAATCAAATTGTTTGCATGAAATTTCTAAGCTGACCACTCGGTTAAGTGCTTCTTCGATATTTTCATTGGTTGTTAGCAATAATAACCCATTCATTATTTGTTCAATCAATTGAACAGGAACTTTGCTTAGTTCCGGGAGTAAATTAATTTCAGGTAATATTAGAAAATATTGGTCATTAGAAATTTCATGCATGTTTAGTCCTTGATTTACCTAGGTATTCGTGTGGTGATATTTTACATGAAATAAAAATGGTGAAATCTGCCCGTTTGGCAGATTTCACCATTTTTGATATTAAATAGCTTAAAAATTAAAAGAATGAAGCATGTATTATAAATATGATACAATATTGCAATTAAGTAGTAATATAATGATACCGTTATGAATACCTGTAATTTAACTAATTATGAAATAAGTGTTGCCGTCAAAAAAGCTCTGAAGCAAAAACAATGGTCTGTACGACATTGTTGCAAAATGTATAATGAAAACATTCAATTAATTGATAGCAATTACCAAAATATCAATCCATTGGATAAAGACTTTGTTCAACGTGTCAGAAATAATAAGTTTAGCGTTGTTACAAAACGTGTAGTAGCATTATGCGACTTTTTAGGAATTGATTTAAAGAGAAATAAAGTTGTTAATTGTGTAACTTTGCTTGAAGATGAGTTTATTAAATTTGAGAAAATTATAAGTAATAATCCTCTGCTAGAAGAAAAAGCAAGAAAACTACTTAAAAATATAATTGATGTCATAACTTGTGAAGAAGGACCTAAAAATGAAATTTATTGATTTATTTGCTGGTTTAGGTGGGTTTCATGTTGGTTTAAAAGAAAATGGACATGAGTGCGTTTTTTCTTGCGAGATTGATAAGGATTTAAGAAATTTATATGAACATAATCATAGTATAAAACCACATGATGATATCCGCACTATAAATGAAGAAGATATACCATCGCATGATATTTTATGCGCAGGATTTCCCTGCCAACCATTTTCTTTAGCTGGGAAAAAGAAAGGAGCAAAATGTCCTGAATCAGGTAAGCTAATTGACCACGTTATTAGAATAGCAAGGTTTCATCAGCCAAAGTTTATAATGTTAGAAAATGTTCCGAATGTTTTAACAATTGAGAATGGGAAATTTTGGAAATATATAAATAATACTTTTGGTTCTATTGGATATAATTTAACGCATAAAGTTTTATCCCCGGTTGAATTTGGAATACCTCAAAATAGAAAGAGAATTTTTATTATTGGCATTAGGTCAGATTTAAATTCACCTTCATTTAATTGGACGGTGCAGGAAGTCATAAAAAAAAATAAATGCCACTTATCAAATATCTTAAACCGTGGAGTTGAGTCAAAACCTCTTTAATCATCTAAATCTCAACTATTATCTCTATGGCAGGAATTATTAAGCAACTTATCAATTAAGCGAATACAAAGTATTTCAATCGTGGCTCCGGAATTTGGTGCAACATATCCTGAAAATTTTACCTCATTATCGTTAGAAGAAATGAAATCCTTTAAAGGTGCATATGGTATACAATTAAATTGTTGCAAATCATGGGATGATTTGTTATTACTATTACCTAGTTATGTAAGGAAAAATAGAAAAATTCCAAATTGGATATTGAAGTCGGTTAATTTTAGTCGAGACTTATACAGTCAAAACAAGTTTGAATGTGATAAATGGCAAAATAAATTAAACAAAAATAACAATAGCTGGCAAATTTTAGAATGGAGAGGAGAAAGCAATAATTTGGATATTTATAGCCATATCGTCCAATTTCGTGCTTCAGGCATAAGAATAATTAAGCCCAATATAGCGCCATCACTAATAGCAATGACGCCAACTCAAACCCCTATAATACCAACAGAGGGACGATATATTTCGCCCTATGAAGCTGCGAAATTACAATTTTTACACGTATTAAAAAATTTACCTGAAAAACAAACTGCTGCTTTTAAGGCATTAGGGAATGCGGTTAATGCTAAAATTGTTGAACAAATAAGTCGCAATTTTATGTTTATAAATTAGCAATTTTTATATAATGATATGCATCCTAATATTTCTAAAAGCATATTATATTGTTTTGCATAATTAGTTTCAAAATATCCTAAAGAAATAATATTTGTTCCCTTATGAGCGGTTAAATGTAAAGCACTTACTAGACTATCTATGACACTTTTATTAAATGAAGCCTTAAATAAATTATCCAAGGTTTGGTGTGATGCAAATGTCGTATTAGTATAATTTTGAGTTAATTCGGTTGTTATTTTGGTCAAATCTTGCTTGTTAACATTTCTAATAATATCTAATAACGCGTCTAATTTATCTTGAAATTTTGTTACACTTTTAAGCGATAAATTATCATAACAATGATCAACATGGTTCTCCAATATATTTCTTAAAACTGCTACTATTAATTCAGAATATAGCTTTTTATATTTATATGCCCGATTTATTTGACTAATTAATAATTTACAATAAGTTGAAGTTTCTAACTCTACATCTTCACGAAGTATTTCTTTAATAATAAGAAGTCTTTCTAGTTTGGTATCCTTCTTACTTACCTCTGTGTTTTGACTTGTTATATTTTCATCAATATTTGTGACGATTATTTTATCCGGATTATTTTGCTTATTAGGAGAATTTGTTATTTGAACCGGGTCGGATTGCGGTTCATTTTGTTGCATTTGTTTTTTTTCTGCAAAATACTCTTTAATTTGTGCTTGATTTTCTAATTGAATAGCTTTGTTTTTTTCCTCTTCTGTTAAATTTGTTCGATAATTTTCTGCTTGAGATAGTAGTAATTCAATTTCAGAATTTGCGCCTTTTATATAAGATAAAAATTTACTTAAATCAAATTTGAACGCATCTTTAGTAAAAGATACTTCAAATTCATCCATATTGAGTTCACCATAAACACGCTGACGAGCATATTTATTTGGTGTAGTCAATAGTATTGGTTCTCTTGTCAGACCAATTATTACTCGATTATGTCTAAACATTACTATGCCTGGATTACTATAACTTCCTTTTTCTAAAATGGATAGGAAACCTGTAACTCTACAGTTCAAATAGTTAAAATCGATATTAATGTACCATTTTTTTGAACCTCCAATTAAAAATAGCGTTTTTTGCTTTCTTTATAAAATGGAGCGCATAGATATTTTTTCAATACCGTATTATCATAATTTAAACTTTCTTCAATATCATCATAGTATGCTACAATGCTCACTTGCGGATTTCCACCTAATATATACCTTTGGTAAAATTCAGCTAAATCAGAACAAATTTGTTTGTATTAAATATGATCAATTGGTTCTCGTAAATCATGTAAACGAATATTGGTTCCATATTCAGGATTATATTCTTCAAAAAGGCTACTTTGTTTTACCTCTACCTCTTTTTGGTTATTTGCAATTAGTTTATTCAAATCAAATTCAAATGTGTATTTAACAGACGGATCTGCTGTTGAAACGGTATCTAGAGACCAAGAATCTGTAAACCACACTGCACTTGCTTTCATTCCAATTCCAAACTCATTTAATCCTTTCTTTTTACCTGATAATTGTAAATTAGCTGGTTTAAACGCTTCTTTTAAGCGAACTTTAGTTATTCCACCAGCATTGTCATTTATTACAATAGAATTTTTTAATTTGTTATCATAGTATGTTTTTGAATAGAATTTTATATTTATTTTCAAAATTGTTTGATTATTTGACTTTCTATTATCTAAATAGGCTTGTATTGAATTATCAATAAATTCTGCAAGAGCATATGACTTCTGATAAGACTGATTTCTTAATAATCCGTACATTGACATATCTGGAGCAACATCTACCGTAAAATTTTCAGTTATAGCAATAATACTATTCATATCTTAACCTTTATAAATGTCGACATATCATCTAAGTAACTATTTTAATAATAATAAACTTACGTCTTGTCAACAATTATTCAATCTATACATTTTTATCTAACTTTTTATAAACCAAGTTGAACTTTTATAATACCTGAAATGTTATCCATTTCTGCGGCATTTACCGAGCCGATAAAATCTCCAAAGCGACTTTTATCAACCGTAGTAATTTGATCTGCCAAAACCTTGCCTTGTTTGCCTCTAACCTGTATAAGTGTTTCGCAAGGGTAAACCCGCGAAACATTAGAGGTTACCGGCAAGACCTGAACTCGCTGCATGTACTTATTGTTTAAATTATTGCTGACAATAATTGCGGGTCTCCTCTTTTGAATTTCGGAGCCAACGGCCGGATCAAAATTCACCCAATAAATATCACCACGATTCATGACCAACATCTCCAAATGTTCCGCTTATCCATTCTTGAGCCTCATGCTCACGGTTCTTATCTTGTGCCATCATTTTATATGCTGAGGCAAGATCTGATTTATCAACGAATGGCCGAATAAAGTTCTCAATCCATTTACTCACATTACCACGACCGACAAGCTGAGTAAAATGCTCCCAGAGAACTTCGTCTTGTATGTAAAGATTTACACGCTTACTCATAATAACTTACTCCCATAAATATACATAATTATACACACACTTAAGCATCAGTAGAAAATTATTTATAATAAATCCTCCGATTGTGAGAGTACTTTGTCAAAAAATCCTAGCGGGGTTTGGGGGCGGCAATGAGCCCCCATTATTTACGGGATTTGAAAGGGGTGAGCTCGTCGAACCCCTTTTGCTTAATGCACCGCAGGTTATTTTCTAGATATACTATGGCCATCACGGCCATTATTTCTAAATCTATCGGGGTGTCAACACCGATAGCAGGGTAGTTATCAACATCCAACGGGATGTTGTACTTTGTAAAGTATGAATGTTTGCTTGTATGCGGTCGTCGTGGGCGCTATTTTGCTTATTTATTTACCCTCAGTGGCTGGTGGGTGCTGTCGGTAATTACACAATCGTAGATTGAATACCTTGAAATTAATATAGCCACTATGAAATAAGTAAACATACATTTGTCGGATTTTTAAGAGATTTCTCTTAATGGATGAGAGACATAATGGTTTTTGAAATGGGCGCCAATCTGGATTATTGAATTTTTGCCGATGAATGTTGCACCAATTTGTTGGTGGTGAGCGGAGAAATTCTGAATATGCAATAAAATGATACTTTGTCGTACTTGAAGTAGATAAATTATTATATTTAAGCCAAATAAAGAACCTTAATACTACAACAAGATATGCAATAAATGCATTTATACAACAGCTATATATTCGCGTAGCCACATTATTATCATTCTAGTATCGTTATCCAATGGGGTTGTTTTACTGTGAATGGAGTTCTGATAAAAATATGTATAATTTTTGTCACACTTCCAAAAGCTTTTTAAACATTAAATTCACTATTATTGTTATAATGTAGATCTAAATTAGAAATGCCTAAATTAAGATGGCTTTTTGCACTAAAAAAAGATGAATTATTTAGGGTTAGGGGGTTGTTTTTTTGTTGTAGATTTGATACAATATCGGTATAGAAAGTATTAAAGCTTTCTTCATATTTCTTGTTCATGAAAGTTATTCCAAACTAGTTCTTTGGTTTAATTAGTTTTAATAAAATCTTGGCGGATTTTATTAAAATGTTTGAATTGGAGAGGGTAAGACCACCACTTATTTCTACGCAAGTAGTGATCTCAAAATTTCTACCATAGTTATTATAGCATAGTTTTTTTGCTATGTTTAAATATTTGCAGGTCATTAATTATCAAAACCTGTTAATAACCCTGTTAATGAAATAGGGTGATGTTCGCAGTTTCATCTATATAAATCACCAAAAAACCCTTCAAAATTTACCAAATTCGGGTAAATGTAACCGACTTATGAAAAAAAACCAGTTAAATCAGGGCTTTCATGTCGCTGCGGTTGCTAAACAATAATATACATAAACTTAAAAGATATTACCCGTAACCGTGTAATATAAACCCGTAATATAAAAATAATTCGCATGCGAATAGTGAAATTATCGGTCGCATTTTTGCACTCAATAGACTAAATATTTTCTTTAAATGCCAAATGCAACCTGTGGGTATCGCGATTTAATTGTATTTATAAATTTGATTAAACCGCGAAATAAAACTATCTTTACTTAATATTAGTTGGTAATTGGGGAATGAAGGCAAATTATGATAGAATTCTAATTAATCAATAATTTATTCGTAAGGAATGAAAATGTTAATTGCTCTTATTATTTTAGTTGGATTGGTAAGTTTTATAGTGAAGATGTGTTTAAAAGACGATAATGCTGAAAGTACTAAAAAGAAGAAGCGCGGTCATGAATTTATAGAGCCAGTGAAAAGTAACCTAGATCTTGATAACTTGTAATTTGTATTTTCTGGTTTTGAGACTTATTTAGCTATAGTAAGCCGATATAAAATATTGGCTTACTATTTAGTGCATCTATTATGTACTATTTATTTGTAGTGTTTGTAATAAATTTCATTATCCACAGAAATTGTTAACTAAAAATCAGGATCGAATTTAGGCTTTGGTTTTGGTTCTTCTTGATCTTTAGATTTTTTACTTTTGGCCTTAGCCGGTTTTAGTTCCGGACTACCGGATTCTTCTACCCAACTGAATAACTCTCTAATTTCAGGGTTCTGGTAAGCTTTTTTTATTGCTATCTCTATAAAAAGAGCTTTGTCAGTTCTCCGAGATAATTTCTCAAGGATGGCGTTGACACCATCCTCAATATTTAATTGTATTTTAGCCATTAATTAAACTTTCGTAGTAGCCTCGTACATTTGAATATTCATATTCTCCACGAGGGAAAATAATATTTTTTTCTTGAGGTTGAATTGAACCATTAAATGAGTATGCGCCACCGCCGGCAATAATAATAGTATCCGCAGATTTATAAATTTCGCTATTTTTAGTTTGAATTAACTGGAATACGCTATCAACATATTTTTGTTTTTCTTCATCTATAATAGGCGATAAATCTTTTTTGGTACCACATGTAATTGATTGGCGTTGAAAAGCTTCATTTACTTTGGTTTCATTAAGTGACATACCAAATTTGCTTACGATATATTTATCTAACTCATTCACCATAATATTAACACCGTGACTATTTGCCCAGGCTTCTTTTGCTAGTGGTTTACCATTCTCAAAAGGTATCACATCAAGCGTATTATAACCAATATCAACTACTAATGTTGTACCTTCTTTTATTGATGGTGTATGTTTTAAGCAATCAAGGTAAATACCTTTTCCTTGTGGGGTTACAGTAAGGCTTATATTCAATGTGGTATTATTAACCATAAAGTTTTCTAATGAGTTTGCGAACTGTTCTTTTTTGTCCCAATTCAGTAAACTTAACCCAGTAATCAGATTAATTTGTTCACTTTTATTCAAGTTAGCATCTTCAATTGCTTTGAATAATAATAGTGGTGCAAATTTCTCCAAAAACGTATAGTCTCTAGTACCGTATGCATCACGCATTGCTTCTTCACCCAATAGGTAATTAAACCCATTGTAATTGTACATTTGTTCAGATGAATCAATTAGCGATCTTTTGTTTAACGCTACCGCGCTTGGGAACTTAAACATAGATTTGTTTGATAACGCTTTTACAGAACCGTAACCTAAATCAATTGCTATATTTTGCATAGTAATTATCCTTAATAAATTGTTATTTGTTGATGGTAATATGTATTATATCATATTTAAACAATCTAAGGATACTATTTATATATTATTATGTAATTAATTAATGGTATATAAACAGTATTAAAACATGATTATAAGATTACTTAATATTGTACTAACAGGTTTAAAACAATTTTATGTTATTGTTATGAGTTTTTATTTGTAATATTATCTAAACATTGTTGTATTCATGTTTAAACAATGTTATAGAATTTGTTAATATTATTTAGTAACCTAGAATTAATATTCTAATATTTGATAAATATTGTTTTAACATTCTATAACTAATCAATAAACATTCAAAGTATCAATAAGTTCTCCTGTAATTGACGTTTTATGTTTACCTCGAATCATAGTTATTATTTTCTCAGTTTCAGTATTTATCACAATAATATGTCCAAGTAAATCTTTATGGTGTGTATCATGTGTGTTACCACTAGAAAATGTAATCTGATCTATACCTGATGTATCTATCATATAAAGAGCTGTAGCAGGATATTCTTTATTATAATACTTTATGCTTTCTCGTTCAGATATTGCGCGTGATGGAATTTCTTCTACCGCGATAAATGGAATATAATTTCTGTCTATTATTGATGGCATTTCCTCATCTAATGAACCAGTTTTAATGCGTATATGTAGTTCAAAAAGTCTAGCCATTTTTGTTTCGATAATCCTTGAGTTTGGCATAAACAGTGGTTGCAATAAGCTATGAACAAAATTTTCATGCTTTCTAATATATTTAGCAAAATCTATCATGCTGCCATTGTAAAACTCAATGATTACCTTCTGTAGATTGTGTTTCCTTAATTCATGAAGTCTCTCGTGAGGATCTTGGCTACTAACTGCAATTAGATCTCGAACAATATAGTCTTTCGGCTTGACTAAATTATTTGCAAAAAACTTTTTTATTAGATTCATTATAATGTCCATTCTGTAACTAAGAGATTACTTTTTATATTTTCTATTATCCGGTACTACTTGAGTATTTGATTGATAATTATTCATAATTTTACTAATGTACTCATTCGTTGAATTTGATGTGTAATTAGCAACCAGTTTAGCAACAAACCCAGCCACAAATAGATTCATAATAAATGCAAAGATTAAACCAAATAAAATCAAATTTGTATTTTTCTTATTTGATTTATCAATTATTTCTTGGTTTTGTGCATTAACTTCTGCGATGTACTCTTTATTAGCTATCGCTGCTTTTTGTTGTGCTTGCTCAACTATTTCTAATGCAACAATATCCGCATTGCGCTTAGTTTTTTCGTATATGATTGCAATATCTGTTTCAATTTTTTCTTTTGCTTCATTAATTGATTTCTCAAGCTCTTGTCGGCGTATCTTAGCCGCTTTAATAACTTCTTCATTAATTAATGCACTTGTTACATTTTCTGTAATTGATTGCACATCATTATGAATTGAAGCTTGAGCATTTAATATACGTACCTCTGATTGTTTAACATCATTGGTTAACACCTCAACTTCTTTAAATACTCTTTGTATTGTATTAATGCTATCTAATGTACGAAAATATATATCAGAATTTTTGTCATTAATATTAGTTAGAAATTTTTGTAATTGACCAATTTGATTAGATACTCCAAAAACTAAGTTTAGCAGTTCATGCGAAGTAGGGTAATTAGTTGGAGTTTCAGGAGCTGTTTGTTCATTAACGTTATTTTGCTTTTGTTCTGGTATTGGATCTGGTTGTGTAATAGTTGTTATTAGCTCTTGATTAGTGCTACTATTCTCATCCTTATTACTAGTTAAATCTTGCTCTACAACTGTATTATTAGCTGTAACAGGAGTGGTTGATTTTAGATGATCAATGTATGCTTCTATCTTAGTTCTTGTGTCAGATGATGTCTTACTTAATTGCCTAGCTAATATCTTAGTAGA
Source organism: uncultured Neisseria sp. (assembly GCA_964611845.1). Taxonomy (GTDB): domain Bacteria; phylum Pseudomonadota; class Gammaproteobacteria; order Burkholderiales; family UBA11063; genus Aquella. Next base: position 181,893 of record CAZTBH010000002.1, on the reverse strand, counting down.
AGCAAGATTATTATTTTCTAGACAATTTTTTAATATCAATCTTAACGTATTTAAGTCGTTGTTAAATAAGTTTTCATCGACAAGACCTGTTGCTATAACTTGTTCAAATTCAGCGATTGTTTTTTCTACGATATTCATAAAATTACTCCGCAACTGCTTCTGTGGTAGCACTGTTATTTGCTAATGTTGTTGTTTGCTTACGTTTGGCTTTTTTCTTTGGTGATAATTTAGCCATTTTTTGTTGCCTCAATGTAGCAATGTACTTTGCTAATGTATTTTGTGCAATGTTGACCTCATGAGAATGAAAGTGCGCAACTATCATTTTTACAGGTATCTTAGCATCCAATAGTTCTATAAAAACCGGTTTAAATTTATTGAGTACCTCAGTCGTATCAAGACCAGTTTTTACTTTATCTTTAAGTTGTAATATAGTAGCAAAACAATTTTCTACATTTTGTTCATCATAATATTTTGATTGCATCACATTTTTCCTTTTTCTTTGATTAGTTCTATTTGATAGCTTTTAAGCTTTTGAATCCAACATGAGACCTCTTCCTCCAATTTACCGTGTAACTCATCAATCACGTTTTTATAGTTCACGTTATCAATTGTTGGGTATTTCTGTCTCAGGTAAAGAATTAATTCTTTATCGCTGGTTTTGTATTGTTTTAGTAAACGTTTCGCAAATAATATTCCTTCTTCAGTTGTTGTTTTTTGTTTATAGTTATTAGCAGTGAGTGCTAAATGATCAAATTCATAATAACGAGCAATAAATGGGCTAGTAATGATTAGATTATGTGCAACAATAGTTTTTTGCAGAAACTCAGTTGAGTATTCTCCATCAACATCAAATAAAACAAAGTTGTTATATTTCTTGTTAAATTTATCTATCTTTAGATAATGTAAAAAGTTCCTTACAATATTTTCATTGATGCTAATTCGATATTCTTCACTCAGTACATTAGCTATTTCTTTGTACGTTAATCCAGCAATTTTTAATTCAAAAATCATTGGTACATTAGTTAGCAGTAATTCAGTATTTTTCATAAATCTCAATATAAGATGATATATAAAACGCTGTCTTAGATTATATATAAGACAATCAATAAGATGCTTGGTTATTTATAAGATTATGCATAAAACGACCCATAAGATAGTATATAAGTATCCACGACAACTCAGGGCACACAGAGCGTTAGTTGATAGAGGCACGATGGTGATTTGTCAGACACTCTAACGAGTGCTGCAAATCTACGTGCTAAAGGGGATACCCCTTTAAAACCCAAAGCTCATTAAAAAAGCAACTAATGATAACATTTTAGTTGCTTTTTATGAGGTCATAAAATCGACCTGTTTTACAAATTTATACAATATTACAGTTCGATTTCGGTGTTATCTTCTTCAGATTTTATTGATTGTTCGGCATCAATGATTACCTCTCCAACTTCGACCAGTTTCTGGTACTCACCATCAATTTCAATCTGAATATCTTTGTCCAGATGAATAGATTCAACAATAGGTTGTTGCTCTATATATAATTCATCTTCTACTGTATTACTAATTAATACGTGCGTTCCTGGCGTTATATTTTCATTCATTAAATCATTCTTTATTTGTTCGCCATACTTCGTATTATGTTTAATACTGCCATCAGATTCAAAGCTCTTGAATTCAGCAAAGAAAACATCTTTATTTCTGATTTGTCTATATCCATATTGCACCAATGTTGCAATATTAGTTGATTCTACTGCATCAACATTGTCAGCGATTTTACTTTGAGTAATCATTTTTTTATATTCTGGAGTCAGATCTACCAACTCTGTTTTATTATAAGTTTGCCTAATATAGCTAAAATCTCCGACCTTTAAATTGTCTTTACTATCCAAATATAGAACTTGTAATTGATTATCTTGGTCTCTTAATACGGTACGGTAAAGCTTTGAGTTTTGTCGATTAAATTCGCGAATCTCAATCACTTCACCGAGACATTCTTTTTTCACTTTTCCCTTATGCTGTATTTCTAAATCAGCGATTAATTGTAGCGAATCATAATTAACTAGCTTAGACAGGTTTTTATACTTGGCAACTGATTTCTGTTTGGTTTTTGATACTGGATCTGTCTTCACGTGAGTAATATTAACTAAGTCGCCACCTTTTAAATTAAGCTGTTTTATGCTATTAATAAATTCAGGTTTATTAAATTTAGTAAACCCATCCGCAGTTTTTATGACAGCGTATTCTTTACCGTATTTGGTTTTATCTAACTTAATGAATACTCCATGATATTCATTTTCATGTATTGTTGATTGATGCTTTTCATTAATGCTTTTCGTAAAAGAATTTAATCTTTTCTCCAGTATGTCAGCTTTTATTTCTTTTTTAATTTGCGACTCTTTAGATCTTTTTAGACTTTGCTCACTATCTTTTTTAGCATCGAAAATAACGCCTGCCTCAAGATCGTTATTTTTATGCAAATAGTCAACGTATTTATTCTGGAGTGGAATTATTTTGCCACTATCTAGGTCCTTAAAATAATGTAAATTTACTGATTTTACTTTATTATGTTCATCAATAATATCAAACTGCTTTGTTTCCATGTATTGTATTCTTTGATCAGAAATTTGTTCCAATGCTTGCTGATTGTAAGCATTTATTGTTTCTGTAGATGCTATTAATTTCTGGGTTATTTCTTGTTGATAGTTTTTTGAAAACTCATCCAAAAACTCAACTTTCATATTATTCTTAATAGCGGTTTCTACAACTCTTTTTCTAAACGATATATCACCATCAAGAGTTAATTTGTTGCCAAATTTATTCATGGATAACTCTAATGATAGCTTTATATTATCTTCAGTACCTTGCTTGACGTTGATGCGATTGCCTTCGTCCTCTATAATAGTAGTATCATTTATTTGGTAGCGGATAGTTCCATGTTCATCAACGTTATAGCGAATATTTAATTTGAACTCGTGATATTTATCTAATGACGTTATTGAGTTTGTAGGCGGTTCAAATTTAATCTTTAGCCTGCGTAATTCGGCCAATGCTTCGTCATCACCTTCAGCTACTTTCTCAAGTAAAAATACTTGATAAGATTTACGCATGTCAGTATTAAATTTGCTCTTAATAATTTCTTGATTATGTTTATTTGCTTTATCAAGAGCTTTTAATTCTAATATCTTTTGAGATTTCAAAATTGCAAACTCAAATTGTTTTTGCTTTTGTGATAGCGATGTATCAGTTTTGATTTTTTGCAACCTAGTTGTATATTGACTAATGATTTCCTCGCGTTTGAATTTGTACTCACTATATAGTGAAGATAGATTAGTCGATTTACTATTTTTATATTTTTCAAACCATTTTTGATACTCATCATGTAGATATTTTTTTCCATCTGTATTAATTTTTTGCGAACGATAAATATCATTCTGTGCATTTAATACATTTTTCAAATAGGGGATTGCTTCTTTAAATGTTAAGTTCATTTCCTTCGTAGCAAAATCAATAATGTTTAGATTACGTGTTCCACATTTAATTCTATCAAATCCATTTTTATCGACATTAATCTCATAGATATCAGGATTTATACCGTGAGTTTTTTGAGCTAACTCTAACAAAACATCTGCTTTAATCAAGCTGTTTAACTCAGTAATTCTTACTTCATGTTTCTCAGCTGATTGTTTTGTTTGGTTGTCATTATTTAGCTGTTCTGTTGCGTTTGATGCTCTTTTGGCTTGTTTACTAAGTTCAAAATCAGCTCGGTATTCTCTTGAATTTGATCTAGCTGCGTTTTGTCGGATTCGTTCTCTGGCGTTTGGTTCAGTAATTCCAATTCGCTTAATATTTTGCTGCAAACGCTCAAGATCTCTATCGACTTTTCTAATAAGGTGAGATTGCTCACGTTCTGTAATTGGTCCAATTCGCTCATGTTCTGTTCCTTCATTGTTTTGTGTATTTAAGATATTTTTTGCGTGTAGATTATTTAGATAATCAATTTTTTCATCTAATGTAAAGTTTTTATATTTGGTCCTCTCATTTTTATTAAGCAATGGAATATATCGTATTTCTAATGATTTATATGTTTGCCATTCATGTAACTTATTTTGATATTTCACATCAATTTTTTGCTGATCCTCACTGGCTTCTTTATAAGTCTTAGAACTATCCTTAGTTATCATCTGCAACTTTTGTTCCTTGCTTAATTCTAAGAACGTATCTCTAAAAACAGCTTCTTTAAGATTTATCCCTTTGGTTTCTCCTTGCAAGGTAATATTAATATACGATTGTTCCGGTTTTGTTGAATTACGTAATTTAACCTTAAATCCTTGCTTTTCTAGTTCTAGGAATAATTCTTTTTGTGATGCTATATTATTATTCAATATAATGCCTAGTAACTCTTGCTTAATTTCAACATTCTTACCAGTAAATAAATCATGCTTGTATCGGCTAATAATCTCACTCGAAGAGGTGAAATTGTCTCGCAAATTATCTTTTGGAGATGCTAAACCATATTTTTGATTAGTTAGCTCTTGAAATACATCAAGATACTGCATTTGGTTTTTTATTAACGGATCATAAACGTTTCCATCATGTAAATTGATTTTAGGTACTATTACGTGTATATGCGGATAACGTTCAATTATTGTGCCGTCTTTATCGGTATAAGATTTAATCTTGGGAATATGAGCCTCTGCATAAAACTCAAGCTCTTCATCATAATACGCTGCTGTAATGAATTGCTTGAACTCACTTGTGATCTCATGAAGTTGTTCCTGTGATATGTATTGTTCTTTAAATGATAGAGTATAATGAAAATATTTATCTGTTTTATCATCATCAACGGTATCAATTGCGCTTTGCAATCTATTTAGGTCTCCCTCTAAAATTATTCGCTCATCAAGCTCATCTCTGTCAAACCATCGGTCTTTCTTTTGGCCTTTTTCTAGGTATTCAACAATTCCACCGGCTCCGCTACTTACTCTTATAAGCATCTAATTCTCCAGATTTAAAATCAATTCGTAAACTTTCTAACTCAGCCTGGATACATAGCAATCTAGTGAGGGCAGTATTAAGCTGTGTATCATCTAACTTAGAGATCTTCCGGGCAATATTGATTGCTTTGGCCAGTTGATTAATGTTATTACCTATTCTACTAATATGAAATAACAACATTCGATAGTCTCGTTTAGATGGAAATCCTAAACGTAATCGAATATATTCACTAAGTGTCATCTCCATTTCTGCTGCTTTTAATTCTATTTCTTGAAACTGCTCAGGTTTAAATCGTATTGTCTTTCTCATGGTAGGCTCTATTATTTCAATAAAAATAATATATTAACAATATAGATTAAGTTTTCGAGGTTATTAAATCGACTAATTGGCCAAACTTCAGACTAAAAATAAATAGGTCGATTTTATGACCTCTTAATTTTTAATTTAATTGCTATTATTCGTTTTGATTTTTTAGGAGTTTTTATGAAAACAAAATATCTCATTTTGCTTTGTACGTTTGCAGCTAGTAGTTCATTTGCTACTGTAACAACTGGTGCATACTTAGGAATTGAATTAGGCGGAGCTAATCAGAATATTGATTATAATTCATCAGCATTTAACACTAATACATTTGGTACTACAATGTTTGATAATAGCTGGACTGGTATCGGTAGATTATTTGGAGGATATAACTTTAATCGATATAACGCGCTCGAAGCAGGGTTTAGTCAATCACTTTCTAGTACGTTCAGTACTCCTACAGCAAATAATTTTAGCTCTACAAGCTCAATTTTTGATATAAGCTACTTACCAATGCTGCCAATTTCTAATTCCAACTGGAGTGTATTTGGTCGTCTTGGAGTAGGGTATGTATGGCTTCCAGGCGGACAAGTTGGTTGCAATTGTAATGGAGGGCAACAATTTGATGCTTCAGGTTCTAATTTTGCAGATGTTCTGGGTGCAGGTTTGCGATATAAATTCGCAAATAATTGGACCTACAAAATTGAATGGATTGCTGATGGATTATTATTCCCTGTAGGAATAAGTGGCAACAACAACTCGTTAGGATCTTGGGATCAGCAAACATTCCAAACCGGTGTTGCTTTTCACTTCTAATTTTGAATAAATAATGATATAATACCACTATCAAATTAAGGAGTAAATGATATGAGAATAATCGCTGGAACAACGTCAAAAAATTCAGGAAAAGAATTAAAAGCAGTAACAATAAATGGTAATAGTTTAGTATCTAATCATTTAATTGTTCATGGTTGCTCGTTCAATTGGGGATATCATGGACACGGCCCTAGATATTTGGCGGAGGCGTTGTTAATTAATCTTGGTTATAGTGATGATTTCGCTTGTAAAAACATGACTAAAGTTTCAGAACAGTTTATTGCAGGATTACCTGACAACTGGCGATTTACTGATCTTGAGTTAAAAAATAAGATCAATGAAATAACCTCGCACTAAGAAAATAGCTGCTCAAAAAATGAGTAGCTATTTTATATTAATTAATTGGATATATGTTAGAATATAAGTTAACTATTAACATTCTGGAGCAATTGACTATGGATAATGCATTAAATAAAGCATTCGAGAATTATTATGAATATTTAATGTCAACATGGGAGTTTGACTGTGACAAAATACATGATTCACTAAAGAAAAAATATCCTAATTATAAACCAGAATTTATAAATTGTATGTTGGCATTTGATTCATTTATTTGTAAGATAAACCCATTGATAGATAAGAGAAAGTTTACAGTACATGAAAGTGCGGACTTCCTCAATGACTTAGCCACATTACCTGATTCCTACAAAGAAACCTATAAAATAATTAAAAATAATTTTGAAATGGGGATTGATAATTCAAAATACTGTAGTAGGCAACATCTTAATGAAGCATATAAAGATAACATGTATCGCCACCATGGAATTTATCATATGCATTTTAAAGAACAGAGAGATGACCATAAAGACGACAGGACTAATGAATTAATATTCTTTATGATTAAAGATTCATCCATATATATGATTACAATAAAAGGTCATGATTATTTTTTTGACCTTGACATCTTTGATATTATCAATAACAACTGGCCAAGGTTATTAATAAAACTAGATAATATTGTAACAGTTCCACCATCTGGTGCAGATGAACATACTATAAAATCAATATCAGAACAAAATGCAAGTTATGCTATGTATCGAGATAAAAAAATACTTAAATCAACTTTAGATAAGGATATTAATCCTATGCTTATTCTTAATGACAAAAGTGTTATTATGGGATGTAATTCATTAGGAGTTAATTCTATTGGGTTTGAAATAGCATTGACAAGACAATTTATAAGTAGGAAAAATACTATTAGTGATATTAGTAAAATAATTAAAGAAAAAATTTTATTCACTCAATGTTATTATCCTGTAGATCTAGCCATATATGACAATAATTTTTTTGCACTCAGGTTAGTTAACTCCGCTAATAAAAATAGCTTTATATTTTTATTTCCTAATAATGAGGCTAACATTAAAGATTTATTAGTGTATTTTCCAGTTTTGGAACAGCTCGCTCAAGAACAATACATTGAAATTGATAATATGCAAGAAACTCGATTAGCTAATTTTAGACTAGATTATTCATTAATAATATTAAATGAGATATTTAACGATATTCAATTGGTTAGTTAATTAAAAAATCCCCACTTTAGTGGGGATTTAATCATTAGAGATTTTCAGTTGGCTCTTGGCTTGATTCAACATTACTACTTGTAGTAATTTCATCAACAGCTTGAGCACTTGGCGGTTGCTTGTCAATCGCATCACTTACAAAGTCAATAGCAGTTAATCTGATCTTTAAATGGCTAACTAGCTTATTCTGTTTATTAATGTATGCATTCGTACTTGCTTTACCTTCAACAGTGACTTTCATGCCTTTTTTAACATATTCAACCACTGTTTCAACTAACCTGTCATAGACAGACACTTGATGCCAGGAATAAATACCGACATTATCTTTTTCGCCTACTTTTTCAGCTAGTGTGAATGATGCCATTAATTTACCTGCATTTTCACCTTCCTTTATTTCAAAACATTTAGGTTCATCACTTACGTAACCGCCTAAAAAAATTTTATTTATTGACATAATAAACTCCTAAGTTAAAAAAATTAATAATACAGAATTAAACCTAATAAAAATGTTATTCTTGTGCATATGGTGTTGTATTTTTTCAATGTATGATACCGCTTAGTTCTAGCTGAGAACCATTCCGCTTCAGCTATTCTCAATTCTCTAAGAATGAAGAAATGAATTACAACGGTTAAAATAAAGATTAATATAAATCCATACTTCAAAATTAGTATTGTCATTTTATCCACTCCACATTTTTACAATCAGGATAACCAGAACAAGCCAAAAACTCTTTTGTACCATCCTTAGACTTACGTTTCACCATGTCTTTGCCGCATTTATTGCACGTTTTGCCTGACGACTCTGCTTTTGGTTTATCCGCTTTGGGCGGTGTCCATTTGCATTTAGGGTAGCCACTGCATGACTTCCATTTTCCAAATTTACCTTCTCGCTCAATAATCTCAGAACCACACTCAGGGCATTTTTCTCCAGTTGTGGATTGTGGTGATTTTTCTTTTTTGGCGATATAATCACATTCAGGGTAGTTATTACAGGCTTTAAACTTGCCATATGTTCCAGATTTTTCAATCAATATACCAACTTCGCATTTTGGACATTTTTCAACATTGGCAGAAGATATAAGCTTAGTGTACAATGATTTAGTAAATGCAATCTTTTCTTTTATTGCATTATCAAGCTCTACTTTAAATTGCTGCGCTGAATATGTTTTTTTATAAACTCCGTCGAGCTGTTGCTCATAGATAGCTGTAGTTAACGGACTACTAACCATACTAAATGTATGTAGATTTTCACCATCCATCAAGAACCTAGCAAATCTTCGTCCTTTATCTGTGGTTATTATATTTTTTCCTTTTGCGGTTAAATATTCATGAGATTTCAATGCTGCTAATATTCTCTCTCTAGTACGGCCAGTACCAAGTCCAGAAGTCTCTTTAAGGACTTTTTTATACTGGCTAACCATCTCTTTAACTTTTGCCTCATCAGTTTCATATAGGCGAACAATGTTTTCTATACTTGCATGAATATTAACCATTGCATCAATCAATGTACCTTCGGTAAAGTATTGAGGTTTTTTAGTTTTAGATGCCTTTATTTCGTTATCAGCAACACTTATTTGTTGATTCACTGATAATTTAGGGATTTTTTGATTTTCTTCAGAGTCGTCAACTTCATCGGTAGCTTTAAATAATGCTTTCCAACCAAGTTGAGTAATGAATTTTGATGAACATTTAAAGTTATATTTATCTACAGATACAACTACGGACACATTATTATGATTCAATGTTTTATAGAATTGTGCTATATATTGAATAGCAATAATTTTATAAATCGCTTGTGAATGACTATCTGTGTCAGATAATCCTTTTAATTCTCCAGTTGGAATAATCCCAAAGTGAGGATTTCCATCTAGATCTTTATCGCTAAATGATTTTGATTTGATTGTAGCATCAGCACCTTTTACTTCATTAGCAAATAGATTGCTTAAAGAATTTAATATATTTGGTGCATCTGCATGAAATGACTCAGGTAAAAACTCACAATCAGTCCCTGGGTATGTTATTAATTGCTTCTCATATAGGACTTGAATTGCCTTAGTAATCTGACCAACTGATATTCCCAATTGGCGATTTGCTTCTTTTTGAATTGTTGACAGTTTAAATGGTAATGGTGGGTGTGTTACGGAATCTTTATTTTCATAACTAACAACACCGCCACTCTTAGTTTTAATCTCGTCAATTATCGTTTTTAATGGCTTATCATCAACTAAGTATCCATTGTCTAGAGCAATGCTCTCTACACTCGCTAAATCAAGCTTCGCAACGAATTTTTCATTATTGGCAGTATTAAAAGTTGTAAACAAATTGTAAAAGTTTACTGCTTTAAAATTCTCAACTGCCATATCGCGATGATAAGTTAACATAAGTGTTGGCGTTTGCACACGTCCAGCAGGGAACGATTCAGATTGATTTGTCATAACCAAATTAAGGGCGGAGAAAGCACGAGAGAAATTCATGCCAATAAGCCAATCTGCCTGTTGACGAAGTAGTCCAGCTTGATACCAAGACTCGTAGTTTGAGTTATTTTCCATTTTCGATAGTGCATCTAGAATTGCTGAAGGTTTAGGATCTAGAATCAATAACCGTTTTATCGGTTTATTTTTAATGTTTAAGTAAATAAATAACTCATCCATTAATAATTGACCTTCACGGTCTGGATCGCCACAATTAATAATTAGCTCGGCTTTTTGAATTAAGTCTTTAACAATATTGAATTGTTTTTTAGTATCTTTTTTTTCTACCAACAGCCATGTTTCAGGGCTAATTGGTAAGTGGTTTATACCTCTATTTTTGAAGATTGCGTTGTATGCTTCAGGTTCTGCTGGTTCTAATACATGACCAATAAGCCATGTAACAAAGTAACCATCTTTACATTCCAAATATCCATTACCTTCACCTAGATTATGAGACTTTATAACACCTATTGCTGCTCCTACATTGCGAGCTAAAGATGGTTTTTCTGCGATTATTAATTTCATTGGTTATCTCCAAAATAAAAATGATTTACGTTTTTTGCTGTTATCATTGATTGGGTAAATATTGACAAGGTTCGTTATTCTTTCTTTGTACTGAACTAATAACTGATAACCTTGAAGGAATTTATTTGCCTGGATCATGTGATTGTTGTCTATGAGATAGCCATCGAAGAATGTTAGATTTTGTTTCAATAACACTTCTTCAATCCTGTCCAGATAAATTGGACCATTGATGTTCTTAATAGTGATCCAAACTAAGCTGCTTTCGTCGCCAATTAAACTAAAAATAATTTGTGGTCCTTTTACTCCGGACTGAAAAGAAACTTTTATTTTGTAGTCACTAAAAGTTAGTTTGATATACCATTGTGCTATAAATGTAGAAAGTAGCATTGCACCCAATACAATAGCAAATGGCCAATTAAATATTAATGTTGGAATGAGTGTTACGATACCGCAAGCAAGACTAGAAAATATTACTATTTTGTCAACTTTGGTTAATTTTTTCATTAAAAAAGCTCCTGTAAATACAAGAGCTATATTAGCAATCAAGCTATAACATAAGAGGTCATAAAATCGACCTGATACCGTGTTTATTACATTTCATTACCAGTGCTTTCGATCTCATCTTCCGGCATATAAATTGTGGACTCAAGAAGTTCTCGCGCGGTAACGTCATTACTGTCTTTAACGCCTATATCTGCACCGGCATTCTCTAAGCAAGTAAGTATCTCTTCATTCTGCTCAAGCGCAGCCATATGAGATGCCGTGTAGTATCCAGGCTTAAATCCTTCTGCGGTAACTTCTTCTCGTGCATACAACATATTGAGATCAGCTCCATTGTCAATTAATAGCTGAACTACGTTATTGTTACCTTCTCTAATGGCCAACTCAAGCGCAGTTTCAGAGTATATATTGCGATGATTAATCTGCTCCAGATTTTTATTTATAAGCTCGTTCGCTGTTTCTCGCGACATTACTGGATCATTTCTCAGCGCATTCATTAATTCACTGTCGTTGCAAGGGTATTGAGTAAATTCGCTAGGAAATTTTGAACCAAAAAATACTTGAACATCATTTTTAGAGAGAGATGCAAATCCACTCTCTTCAAGCTTGGATTTGATTTTTAATAAATAATGTTCTTTTTCTTCTGAAGTAGCATTTATTATAGGCTCACCATTATCGTTATATATTTTTGGCTCTACAATTTTTGCTTCATATCCTTGACGAACTAAATTATTTACTAATTCAGAATTGATGCTATTTATAGCAATATCTGGGCTAATATAATATTCACCGCCGGCAATATCAACAGTATATGAAGATAGCGTACTAGTCCGATGCACTGTTTCTGTATTCAGAGATTGTTTTTCCAAATCCATCTGAGTTTCTAAGCTAATTATTGCATCAGTAATTTTGTTACTGTCAGCTGCAGCATTCCATAGTTCGCTTTTATCTTCCTTCAGAACCTTTAGCCAACTATTAAGATACGATGCATGATTTTGTACATCATAATTAATTCCCAGTTCTGCACATATAAACACAGATGATAATTCGGCTCTTAACTCTTCTTTGGCCATTGAGTTTTTATCGGTAAAGTATTCATCAATGTTAAATTTTAGAGGAATTGTTCGCTCATCCATTTTTGCATGAGCACACTCATGGAATACTGTTGAGTAATAACCTTCAGGAGATTCAAAACCAGCTTTTGGTACTAAATGAATTTCTTTTGTAACAGGGGAGTAAGAGTTCTGATCTAGTCGGTCATGAACAATTTTATAGCCCGTTGCATTTAGTAATCTCTCAGCTCGTTCTAAATCTTGCCAAGTTTTTGCTGGTTGATTTTTTATCTCTAGAGCTGGTGCATTCTCTAATTGAGAAAAATTGAATAACGGTGTTGCAGTCACTAATACCTTATTATCAATTTTATATGAATTAGTTTGCTCTAGTACTTTGGTAAGTCCAGATAAATATTTTATATTCTCAATTTTTGGATAAAACTGAGGATCAATTTCTTTAATGATACCTTTAATTTTCTGCAATTTTCCATCACCATTAATCTTATGGTGTTTTCCATCTGGAGTAATTAAATCAGTTGTAATTTTATGAAATATTGCTGTAGCTACTGATTTTGAGCCACGTTTCACCGGCATATCTGCATCTTTGGCTTGGTTGTAAGTGGCCCACCGAGGATCTCCACCTACAAAATTACTAGCAATAGCTAAATTTATCATATTCACGCCACGATACACGGTTCCAGATAACGGATTATATGGACGTTGATTAGCTATGTTTTTCCAAGTAGTTTTCCATATACCAGGATCTTTTTCAATCTGCTCGATTAAGTTATCAACGACCTTATCACGTGGAGATATTTTCTTATTTTCCATCTTTTTGTTGCTCCATATGAACAGGTTCATTACCTAATTTCATAATCTCTGATTCTTCATTTGCAAGAATTGCATCTGGTTGATTAAGTAAATGAAACATCTCTTCTTTAGATAGTTCTAACTCGGTTACTGTTGAAAAATGATCAAAATTCATAATGTGGTCCTTTAAAATTAAATTGCCAAGCCATCATCTCTGATTTCTTGTTGGTTTTCTATATAGTCATTCATATTGTGCATCTCAAAGTCTAGCGACTCTGCAACTTTCTCCGTGTACTCATCAATATCTAAATCTGATTTATCAATTTCGATATTTTCGCCAATAGATTCAACAAAGCTGTCTAGACCTTCTTTGTTATCAAAGCCAACTATATAAACATTATCAGCATTTTCAAAAACAGCGACATGCTTCCAATCTTTATAATTAATGGCATTATTTTCTAAAGTCAACAACTCAAAATTAGATTCCGGTTGCTGTACGGTACGTTGATTGTATTTTGATTGCTCTTGTAGTTGTTGAGATATTTGATTTCTTACCGCTTCTAAACCACTTGAGCAATGTAAATCATTAAAATCTGTAAATTTATGCTGAGAATTATCTAAATGACTAAAATCTGGTATTAAAACGGTAATTGGTTTCTCGGTGTTCACGCTCATGCAATTAATTGCTGCTTCAACGCCAGGATTCGCCCATGATTCTTTACCGTTTCGTTCTTGCCTAATAGATAAGTCATTATCAGCGCAGATAACAAATTGAGCTTTAGGATATTTTTCGGCCAACTTTTCTAATACTGGTTTTAAATTACCAGCATTTGCAGCTACAACGCAAGGGTACTTTGTCGCCTCATGAACCGTTGCCATAGTTGCATATCCTTCACCCACGAATATTTTACCAAAATACTCACCATTCGACCTATCTACGAAACTAAAGTTAATTTTATGGCAATTGCCTTTAACTTCAGCTCCTTTCTCAAATAGTTTGGTCCCATCTGGTTTAATGGTTTGAAGTGTCCTAATGTAGCCATTCTCGTTGCGATATGGTATAACTAAATTACCTTTATCATCAATCTTCGCACCGTAATTACCTACTTGTTTTTTTTGTAGATACTCACTTTGCTTATCATTGGTTTCAATGGCCGTGTATTTAGAGTATGCTTCTTTTGAAGCTGAGAAATATTGCTGTTTTAGCTGCCACTCTTGCTCCCTCATGTCGCGTTGCATCTTTTCGCGACCGTATTCAGAGGTTATAGATTTATCAGTAAATGCTTTACATTCACCGGTTCGCCAATTCTTATAAAAAGCTAATGATTCATTAACTATTTTATAAGCTCCAGCCATTTTACCTGCTGCATTATCTATCAATTTACAGTTATGCCATTTGCCATCAGCTTTTACACGTTCCGGATACAACATAAATCCATCGGCTTGAACGTGAGAACAGAACTTATTAATATCCATTATTCATTCTCCTGTTCAATAGCTTTTTCATGATCTATTTCTTCAATAGTTGAAGTTGTTTCAAACTCATACTCTTCAGAAATTTCCTTCTCAAACTCTGCTATACTACCATTGTTGTATAACTCACTTAAATCATCCGTTAAATCTAGATTAACGTCAGTTATTCCTTTCTCGTGAGCAATAGCTGATATTAGTTCATCTTTTGTATCAAAGGCTAAATATCCGCCTTTTATTTCAACCGAGTATTTTTTTCCTGTTTCAGACAAATCTTCATGATCATCAACAAAATAATACGTTGCATTTTCTGCTATTTGTTCTGGAGTAAAGGTTACTTTGTCAACTGTATTATGCTCAATTTTCTGCTTATCTAGTTGTGCCTGGTGTTTAGGATCAGCAACTTCAATATCGCTAAATTGTTTATTTTCTGCCAGTATTTTCAATACCGACTCTTCAAATTCTTTACTTCCCTCTATAACAAGAGGGTTTCCAAATTTTGCAATTGTTGCACTTATTGCTAACTGAAGTGTTTCTGGTGATAAATCGTTTATCGCAACGTGATCATCATGAATCTGAACAGTTTTATCGGCATTTTCTAAATAATTTTTACCATCAACAGACATCGGTATAAAATTTTTACTCAAATCTTCCAAAGACTCTCTTTGTGGGATTGTTTTTGCTACTACTGGTTCATCAGCTGATTCTTTCTGGATCTCTGGTTGAATACCACCGCGTAATATATACGTAGCTTTTGGTGAGTTATTTTCTTGTTCCTTATTTGGTTCTGGTGCTAATATCTCAGGAGTAGGCATTAAACCAAGCTCGCGTGCGTAATGATTAGCATTACCCATTAATTGTAATAGATTTTCTGGCTCGATTAGAAGATGCCTATCGAGAGGCGCATTCATTGATTTATAATCAAGAGGTTTTTTATCAGGTAGTGAATCTGTATTAATTTTTAATGATTCATTAAGAGTTTCTAATTTACCAGAAGAAATAAAGTCATTTAATCTTGATTCAACTCCATTTAGATGACGTGTTTTGAAATTATATAAATCTACTGCATCACGATTACCAGCAAGATAATCTTCACGTTGCTCTAATTTAGCAAGGTCATTTTTTGTTGACTCAATTCCATATTCCATAAAGAAATAATCACGCACCAAACCTGCATTTTCGTTAAGACGAATAAGGTCAGGTTTTTCTTCTAACCATGTTTGTACTAATGGATCATCATGAAGATAGCTTAGATTCTCCAATTTTTCACCACTAGATTCAATCAAAGCTAAATTATCATTGACTCTTTGCTCAGAAGTTTTTAACTGAGATTCCTCAGTAGCATTATTTAATTCATCAGATATGTATTGAGATCTATTTTCTGCTGAAGAAAACTCGTTACTGGTTATGATTTTGTTAAATAAATTAGCTGATTGTTGATTTTCCTTGCCATCAATATATAATGATAACAAGTTTTGGTTTTCAATTCCAGTAAGCCTTTTAGAGTTCATATTGACTTCAGATAGCCTAATGTTATACTCTAAATTATTTGTACGCATTTCTGTCAGGGCATCATACATTTCAGGTTCTGGCAGTGCTGCGTTGTCTTTAAATAACTTTTCTGGGATTAGTTGTTCTGTATGGGCTTGATAGATAAATTGTAGTTGTTTGGCAGTTAATGTAGGATCTGAGATAAGTTCGTTTGATACTGGTATTCTTCCGCTATCTTTCAAATGGCCATACTCAATATTATAGTTATAGTGAGCAGCATTTAGATGTTCAGTAAACTGTTCTGGTGTTAGATCTTTATTAGACATCAGTTCAACATCAATACCATTTTTAAATAATAATTGTGTCAATACTTCAGATTGACGATCTTCTGGTAACTGTAAAATTTTTTCAATTAACCGGTTATCATTAAGCAAGTTATTATCGCGAATTGCTTCTAAAGTGTATAAATTATGACCAACACAATCAAACTCCATATCAAGTGCATTATGCTGCTCAAGGAATTTTATTTGTGAAGAATTAAGATTTTGCATTTTCATCATATTTTCCTGTTTTTGGGTTAACTTTTACAGATGGTGAAGTAAACTTAGTATTAAATGTAACTTTCATTTCTGCATTTACTTCACTATCACTAAATGCCGGATTCGCCAAATGTTTATATGGCGCATCCATTTTGGCCAAGTTTGCCATGTTGCTGCTGCGATTGCTACTTATGTTAGGAATAGAAAATATTTCGACATATTTAGCTAACAGGTCTTCATTCTTGGCTTCGAGTGCCTCTTGGATTAGTTTTAGATGTCTTAACTTCATTCCTGGTTGTAAGTATGGTAACACAGGAATAAATTCTGGATTAGCATCAACAGCAAATCCCACATAAACACCCAATATAACACTATCAACGTTTGGGTTTAATAAATTATCAGTAATTTCAACTCCTTTAAGTGTTAAATTATGAAATGCTTCGTAATGCATTTCATCAAAATCATCAACTGAATGTCCAAGTGATTCTATACGAGGTTGTAGTTTAGTGATAAGTTCATTGTGGTTCATAATTTTCATCCTAAATCTTTATTAAGTTAACATCGTATTTTAACAATTTATCAATAATAAATTGGTTATAAAATCGACCTATTCTCCATTTTTTGTGATTTTGTCCTGCATGAAAGAGGAGAATGATTTATGTTTCCTGGCATTAATAATTTCTTCAATATGTTTAAAGTTATCTGATATTAATGCTTTTTTGTTTGCAATAGCAAAATCAGTTTCAGTACTTGGTTTCACCTCCTCATCAGGTTTTTTATTTTGCACTACATTTTTAGCCACAACAGAAGGTATATACTTCTGTATAGGTATAGGCTTATCAATTCTTGCAAGTATTGGTTTATCTTCATAGTAACGGTATGCTGTTCCTTTAATCGGACCCTTACCAACCATATAAATGATTGTCATATCACCCATTGTTGCGATCTCATCCGGCATAATTAAATGTCGTTTAGTATTGGTTTGCGATATTTGGGTTGTAACTGAACTACCTTGAAACATACCTTGCCTTTGTACCGATTTACTGACATTCTTTTCTGTAATTGTCGTATAACCGACCCACTCAGCAATTAAGTCATTTGTTGGCTTAGAACCATTTGGATAACAGATCTTAATATCACAGTTACCAAGTATTACTTGAGCACCTTCCTTGCCATAATACTTTTCAAAGAAGTCTAAGTTTTGTGTTACTAGCAAGAACCGAGCTTTAAACTCGCGAATAGTCGCCATTGTAGTAGCAACATCATCAATTTGGCCAAGCTGTGGGAATTCATCTAAGAAGAACGTTAATTCGCGTTTAATATTTTTAATATCGTTACGATGTACTTCTTCAAATATCTGAGATAGCAAGACACGGATCAATGGATTTAGCAATGCTTGATATTCTTTCTTAACTACAATATACAAGCTTGTTGGTCTTTCACCATTTTGTAGATCTCGAAGGTTTATTGTTGATGTTTTTGTGTTTGCTGCAATTACTGGGCTATTGAACAAGCCTAATGCCGTTTTAGCTGAACTAATAATACCGGCAACTTCTTTCTCACCGTCATTATTAAATAAAGCCAGGGCAACTTTCTTGACTGTACGCACATAACCAAAGCTATCAACTAAATTACCTAATTGTAGTTTAGCTTGTTCAATCGTAAGTCCGCGAACTTCCGCATACGCCTGTAAATGACTTTTTGGCGGAGTCGTGTTAGCTTCATCAACTTGAGTTGATGTTGATGTGCCACCTTTTTTGGGTTTAGCTTTGAACTGAGCTCCACACATTTCAGCTAAGAACTGTTTAACTCCTTCGTATGGTTTATCAGTATCTGGATCTACACCAGATAGAAAAGCTAAAACATCAGCAGGGCTATTATTTTTACGAGTGTATAGGACATGCAAGATAATTGCAGCAAGTAAATCAGCTCCATTGCTCTTGAAGTGATCACCGTTGATACCTTTACCTTCAATATCAATCAATTGTAATGATATTTTTTGTGCTTGTAAGTATTCAGCTTCTGTACCAACTTGTATAAAATCAAGTGGATTGAATTTTACGCTACTGCTATCATCATCTTGGCTTGCCGGTTCAAATTTAAGTACCAGATTGTTTAGATGCTCTGCTCGATAACCAGCTGTACGCTTAAACTCAGTTCCTTTCATATCATTAACCACAATTGAGTCAGGATAGTTTAATAAATTTGGTACTATGATACCAACACCTTTACCGCCACCTGTTGGAGCCAGTAAACATATGTGGCTAGATCCTGTGTACAATAATGGTTTGAGCCGGATATTAATTTTTTTTGTGTTATCTTCAGGATCAGGCCTAATAAATAGTTCTCCATCTGGGTGTTCTGTAGCTCCGATAATAATACCTGGTCTGCCATCCGAGCCGCGAACATTTAATGGAGCAATAACATTGAATTTTCTTTTTAGTTCTTTAAGTGTGGCCCACTTCGCGCTACCATGAACATTACTGTTGCTTTTTCTAAATATTGAGTGCCAAATTCCCATCCCAATAACGTATGGAATAAACCCACCAAAGAATGTATATAGAGCAGGATTGAAGCCAGAATCTCCATATTTGCCATAGTTAGCAAACTCAATCATTGCTTTAGTATTGGTAATTGGGTTCCATAGCCATACATCTTTATTGTAAAAATCAGCAAACGCATCATGTACACCATAGCGATTAGCTAAGTATGCACCAGTTAAAACAAGAGGAAGAAGTTTTACATGAGTTTTTAATAGTGACATTTTATTTCCTTATGATTAATTGTTATTCATTAACATAATTAAGCGTTTTCTAAATTGGTCCCTTCTAATTGTCCCAAAGTAACGTGAATCGTATGATGTTCTAGTTACGCCTAGCATAAAATACTCATCGCTTTCTAACTTATGATTGTAAGTAAACGGTAATGGTCTTAATAAAATATTACGATGCTTGAATATCGGTGCAGTATTTAGCTGGTATATACCATTAATAAATATTCCTGACTCATTAGCAGTCACCCAATCTCCAGGCATCCCAGCCACTTGCTTTATAATGAAAGGGGATTGAAAAGGGCATTCATTATTTACATTTGGTAAACCAAGACTATGCATAATATCAACATACTCCTGTTTGTCTAAACAAAGCATATAACGTCGCTCTTTTTTTATATCTCCAATAGGTAGTTTTAAATAATACCCCAAAGGTTCAGAAATAGAGACATTATGCACAATAAAATTGTTATAAAACGATGATACTCCTACAATAAAAAGCAATCCTAAACTAATTATGGATATTGCTTTTATAATCTTATTTCTGAATAACTGCATTATCATACTCTTCTTTTGTTACTTTCTTTGGAGGTGCAACGTATAATACCGACTTAGCAGAGTAAGGATTAACGGACTGTTCTCCATTACTTTGTGATATAGTTGTTTTTTTAGTGCTTGTTACTGGTTTAGTGCTTTGCTTGATATTGATTATCGGTGGAATGTCGCTGTTTGAATTGTTAGCAGTAAGTAATTTCGAGTTCACCTTTGCTACGTATCCATTTGCAAAGCCACTACTAAAGTTTCCAGTGTTATAGGCACTTATTGCTTTTTGCAATGCGTTTGGCGAACTGTCTATAGCCAATGCAGACTGATGAGATTTATCAAAAATATCACTAGCTACTTTTAGATTTAAGCATGGATCAAGGAAGTCACTTGCTTTGTAACCGTACCGGTGAATATTTTTAATATTTACCTGTCCAATCCCAACGTCAAAATTATAATTATTTTTCTCAAGATAATCTACCCACGCTTTAGCTTGTGATTCATTTTGAGGTTGAGTTTGGAGCCGATAACCTTTATTTAAGCCTATAACAAGTGGCTTACCGCCACTTTCCACTTTAACAATAGCCATCATCACAGTTCTATGTGAAGGACTAACACACTGATTTATTATTGTTGATAAATCCATCATGTCATCGTCTATTCTAAATAATTTTCAGTTGATGGTTTTTCTTCTTCCTTATCATAAGAGAATGGGCTATTGTCTTGATAAGGATACAAGTCAATATATTTATTGTATCGAGCATCATAACCATTAATTTGACGTAGAGCAGTAACCTTACGTTTTACAACGAATTGAACTAGTCCATCACGCTCTTCTCGTAAAGTAACTTTCTGAATAGAGATAATACCGTTTACTGCATAAGCTATTTGATCTCTTGGTACTACTCCAGCTTCTGGACTCTCTGATATACATTGCTCAAACCTATGCGTAGCCTCTCGTGCTCCATTAGCATGTATTGTTGCTAACCCTCCAGGGTGTCCAGACATCCAAGCTTTCAATAAAACGTATGCTTCTTTACCCCTAATTTCACCAACAATAATTCGATCTGGCCGATAACGTAAGTTAGTACGTAATAATGACTGCATATCGCGCTCATTTGTTTTTGTAAATTTATAGTGATTTGCAACGGTACATTGCAACTCTGGGGTATCTTCAATAATACCTACGCGATCCTGTGGCGTTTCTCTTTTAATTTCTCTTAAAATAGCATTAGCCATTGTTGTTTTACCAGAACCAGTACCACCAGCAATTAAAATATTGAAATGGTTTTTCACCCAGTGCTTAATAGTTTCTCGACATTCTTGTGTCATTACACCTTGATTGACATAATCATCTAAAGAAATGACTTTTGATGAATGCTTACGAATACACATTGTTGGAAATGTTGTTGCTGGAGGGATAACACCAGTAAAACGATGCCCGTAGAATGGAATACTACATTCTAATGTTGGCTCTTGTTCGTGTACTACTTGGCTAGTTGCTGATGCTAATATACCCATAATTTGGCGTGCTTTAGCTTCAGTCATTTTCTCGAAAAATAAACGTGCTGCTAGAGTAGGGTAATTCAAGGTTAATAATATTTCATCTGTAGCTTCAATAATCTCAAAATGAAATATCTCATCGAGTTCTTTAATTATGATATTAACTTGATGAATGAATAAGTCATCATTTGCCAATAGATCTGGGCCAAATGTTTTTTCATCTTTATAGTGAAACTTGTTATGGTTCTTAATATTATCCGATAATTCATGCAATTCATAATTTAAAGATTGTTTTAATATGAATGTGCCATTATTATCATATGATTCTATGGTGTTTTTTATTAATGCAGATATTATGTTAGTAGTTGAGGCAACTATATTATTTTTTTGGTTGTCCGTTGAAGTATTTTTATTCAAAACATGCCAACATAAAATTTGGTCATCATGTTTTTTTACTAATAATTTATCACCAACTTTAGGTTTAGGATAGTTATTTAACTCGTGTATTGCTTCACTTGTTAAACGCTGCATTCCAACACCAGCCTCCTCATACCAAATATGCCCTTCATATGTACCGTTTTGGTTATGATAAGCGTTTAACATTACTTCAAATACAGTAGGGCGTTCAAGTACCTTTAACATTGGTCCCATGTCAGTTTGAATGTGATTAATAAAATCTGCTAATTGAATTTCTCTCACGTTAGTTACTCCATAAAAATTATAGTAATATTAGCAACTAAGCAACAAAATAAGAGGTCACAAAATCGACCTGTTAATATTTTTAATAATTTATTTGACAATAAGTTAGGAATTTCCTATAATACTATATTATTAAAAAAGGATAGTAAAATGATAGCACTAAATATACCAACTATTAAGCGTGTTGGAGCTAACGGTCAAATATCGTTAGGTAAAAAATATGCAGATCGGCAAGTTTCTGTAACAGAGCTAGACGATGGAACTATAGTTTTAAAGCCAGGTAAATTTATTCCAGATAATGAATCATGGTTGTATGCTAATAATGGCGAGGCAAGAGTTGATAAAGCTATAAAATGGCATGAGAGAACGACACGTCGAGATAATTACGATGAAATTGTAGAAAAACTTGAAAATGTCTAATGTATTACTCGACTTAAACTACGATGACTTTCAAAATGAACTTTTAGCATTGCAAAAAACAGAGCAAACAGCTTTCTTATCTGCATGTAAAAAAATTAAAAAGTTAACATGGGATGGCGTTTATAAGGACAAAGGTCTTCATTGGGAAGAGATCACTAGCAAAACGACAAAGAATGGCGGTAAACTCTATTCTATTCGTTTCTCTAAAAAGTACCGTGCGGTTGTAAACCGTGATGGTGATTTTATGGTGTTTTATTCTATTCATGTGGATCATGATAGCGCGTACGGATAATTTTATACAACTCAACTATTAAAATGGAGACTTCATGAGATATTTATTAGCTTTATTATGTCCTTGGTTATCTTTTTTCACTATGGGAAAAGTGTTTTCTGGATTATTATGTTTAATTTTACAAATAACTATAATCGGTTGGCTACCGGCAACTCTTTGGTCATTTTTCTCAATAAATGATTATAATCGTAGAAAAGAAAACGACAGATTAATTAACGCTATTAACAAATCTAAATAATTAACAAGGTATTATTATGAAAAAGATATTATTGGTTTTATGTATTGGGCTTATTGAAACAGCTATAACTGCATGTAGTCCAAAGGTTCAGACAATAGAATATTACACTCAACATAAATCAGAAACAGAAGACATGCTAAAAAAATGTAATAATATGTCAATTGATGAAGTGCAAAAAGATGCTAATTGTACTAATGCTCAAAAAGCATCTACACAGCTAATGTTTGAGGGTTTATCGAAGATGAAACCTAACTTATAGAATAAGTTGGAAATGTTTTTATTAAGTAGGATTTTTTATGAAAAAGATAATAATAGCTTTGTGCATTGGTGCTGCCCTAGCTTCTTGTGACAATCATTCATCAGATAAGTTTATTGGAACATGGCATGGTGATCAATCAAATCAATGTAAATATCAAACAGTTGTAATTGCTAAAAACAATAACGGACAAGGTTTGTCTATTACTCACTTAACAGATACTGAATCAATAACTCTTGGCAGTGGTAGGCTTGCACAACAAATTCCAGCTAGGCATGATAAAGAATTTTATACAGCCTCTATTGATGGTGATACTTTAATAATTCATGGTAAAACTGATTTGCCAATTATGATTCAAAATAACAGTATTATTATTCAAGATTGTAATTATGTAAAATGATACACCCGCAAATGCTGGTTTATCATTTTATTATTGATGTGGATTAATATTAATTTCTGCTGCTCCAGAGTGGGTATTTGCTACCATTTTTATTAAGTAGGATTTTTTATGAAAAAGATAATAATAGCTTTGTGCGTTGGTGCTACTCTAGCTTCTTGTGACAATAATTTATCAGATAAATTTGTTGGTAACTATACAAATATAACTACTAGCGATTATTGTAAAAGAGAATCAATAAATCTAATAATTTCTAAAAACAATGGTGGACAAAAATATTCAGTACAAGACATTCGCAACAATAAAGTTCTTGATAATTTTACTGCTGAATTGGATGGTAATACCCTAATTGTAGATACCGGATCAGCAGGTAAAATAAATCTAACGTTAGAAAACAATCAAATTACTTGGAAAAATACAAACAGAGCTTTTTCGCAAAACTGTATTCTGAAAAAAACAATAGAATAAAAAAACCCGCTTTAGCGGGTATTTTTATTCTCTATGTGGATTAATATTAATTTCTGCTGCTCCAGAGTGGGTATTTGTTGCCATTTTATCAAAGTTTTTGATTAACGAATCTTTGTTTTTAATCATCTCTTGCATAGCCTTAGATGGTTTTTTTCCATCATCATTATTAGAACTTGAATTATTTGTGTTGCTGTTTGCTCCTCCGTTATTAATAGATTTATCATTACCTGATATTCCACCACCTGAATTACCTCCATCTACGGAAGTAGAACTTTGTGAACTATCCGATGGTTTTGCCCCTGGCGAATTTGGCGAGTTACCACCATTACCTGATTTAGTAGAGTCAACTTGAGATTGTTTATTATTCTGTGCTGAACTATTCTGGGATTGACTATTTTTTGCTGTCGCCTGACTGCCTTGTGTACTAGGTTGTGCTGTATTACTTGATGATTGGCTACTGCTACTGTTGGCACTTTGACCGTCTTGCTTACTTGCTGATGATGTGCCTTTCATGTCTTTACTAAGATCTGCAATACCTTGAGCTTTTTCAGCTGATGATGTAGCTGTTTGCGCTGTTTGGCTTGCTGTACGTTCTCCACCAGAAGATGAACCACTACTACTTGTAGAGCTAGGTAAACCGCCACCTCCGTTTCCTCGAAGAGTATCTTTAAATGCATCCTTTGTAGCCTCACCAGCTCCACCACCACCTAGATTAATACCCATTTTAGATAATCCAGCAGCTAATCCAGCTCCAGCTAATACCATCGAAGCTCCAGAAATAACATCTCCAAGACCTGAATTAACTGTACCAGTGAGCATAGAACCAGCCATTGCAGGAACTTTTACAACTAAAAACGTACAAATCAATACATCAATTAGTAGTTTTATCATAGCACCCATCAATGCTGGTAATGCATCAATGCTTTGATCAGCAGCAGTTATACTTAGTCCACTAAGATCATTAATTAGCAACTTTTGTATTACGCTTAAAATCAGACACATAACAAATAATCTAATTGCAACGCCTCCAACATAACTAAGATATTTATTCCAAAAACCCATAGTCCAACTAGAGCCAGCAAATCCACAAAGAATAACACCTGCATTCATTACAATGTACGCCTCCAGAGCAGTCATAAACAGTGTAAATGCCATAATAGCAGCTAAAATATAAACTGCCAATGTTATAGCTATAATTGGTAAACCAACTGTTATCGCTAATTTAACGTTATCAGTCGGCCACCACCCTGTTTTAACTTCGCCAACTACTTTCCACGCAGAATCCCATATACAAGCACCTGTATCCATAACCGCTGAAGGCGATAGAGAAGAGAACGGATTACTACTATTTGGCGTGATGGCAAATCCTCCAGCTGCACTACCTATTTTTACAAAATAATTAATAATTCCTGTATAAAATGCTGGATCTACAAAAATGGTTGCAAACATATATCCTGTAAACGTTCTAATCATTATGAAATACCATAATTTATTTACGTCATTAGCTAAAACCTTTTTAAACGTAATTTGATATAATAATTCAGCAGTAAACCAAAACCAATATAACTTTATCGCAATATTTGATAAATATGAGTTCCAATTACTCGTTTGATTAAAGAAGTCACCCAAAAAAATATCTAATGCACCACCGCTAGAGCTTAATGAGCATGTTCCAGCTGCAAATACATCATTAATAGAGAAAAAACTAAGAATTAATATAAAAATTAATAAACTTCTTTTCATAATCATAGTCCTGTATTAACTTTAGTCATGCTATTCATTATTTGCTGGCTTTGTTTTTCATCAGCTAATTGCTTTTGCATTTGTTGTGCTTGCATTAACTGAATTTGTGCCAGTGTGCTATTTGTAGTTTGTGCAGCAGAGACGCTCGCTTGTTGTAATGAAAGCGCAGCTGCTTTAGGATCTGTACTAAGAAGTCGCATAATATCAGATAGTGAATTAGCAGCATTGGTAACACCTGTTAAGTTTTGGTATGCATTGCTAAATTGACTACATAGATCCGTATTAATACTATTTCTATAGTCTTGTAATTGAGCTGAATCAGATGCGTTGCATAGTTGACATAATTGCCCACCAGCTTGTAGTTTCTGCAAACCTTGCAAGTTCTTTAATTGATCTACCGAAGACATTGTTTGCTGAATCTTACCCATAGTACTAGAAACACTTGCCACATACTGGCCCATAGTTGCTGCATCGTTTGCTGTTTCTTGTGATGCACGAATACCGGCAGCACCAATATCTACTGTTGCAGTAGCTGCAAAAGTATTTATAGTTAGTGAAATAAATAAAATTGATAGTATCTTTTTCATAATGAATCCTTTTATATACTAGGGCAAATAGGCGTACCGCCTTCTGCTGGGAAGATTAATACAGATGGTTCATAACGACAAATATCGTATGGGGACCATGAATAAGGTGATGGATATGGATTAATAAGTAATGGCAACGGTGCATTTGCACTTACCAAAGTTGCATAATATGATCTTTGCAATCCCTCACATATTGCAATTTGTGGTTTTGTAACAGGGGGAATTAGGATACAGCTATTATATACACTCATACCAGCAGCATGAGCTGCTACTAAATTAGCTTCAGCTATTATTCCACCATCAACAACTATTGCATTACAGTTAAACGTTGCAATAGCACCAAGAATTAATAAAATATTTTTCATATGAATTCCATAAATAACTGAGCCTGACATAAAAAATATATCAGGCTTTTTTTGCTACATTCCTTGCTTATATGGTTTTAATTCCACATCGGCCGTCATCATTACAGTGAATTTATAACCTTGACGTACAGTAATAGTTGGAGCAATATTTAATTGTTTTTGAGTAATCATCATTCCTGTTTGTCCTAACTGTTGTCCTAAACTACCAGCCATAGTTTGGCCGACAGTTGGGTTGTAGAATCCACCAGTTTGGGTAGTTGGATTAGTACTGTTTTGACTATACTGCATACCAGCAGTAACGACACCCATTACAAAACTTGCACCAAATAATTGCCAGTAATGATTATCAACTTGATCATAGAATCCGCTAAACCCATCTACGCTAGAGCCTGGAATACCTTTCAAGCTCAAGGAGTAGCCATTAGGGTATATAACGCGCTGCCAAGCAACTGCAATTCTGTTCTGGCCATAAGCAACTTGATTAGAAAATTGTCCGACCAATTTAGAACCTTGGGGTATCAATAAATATCTACCACTTATTGAGTCATAGACATTTTCACGAACCTGTGCGAGTACTTGGCCACTAATATCAGAATTAAGCCCAGAAATCATTACCGCAGGAATAATTGAACCAGCTTGAACCAAGTAGTCGGATTTTGGTTTAATTAATTCACTTCCCAGATATGGTGAATTTGTATCATTCACTAGATTATTTGACTCAATATTACCAACATTATTGTTATTACCTTGTGATGATATGCCACTACTAGATGACTTTGTGGACACTCCTGAGTTGGCAACTGTTTTAGCTCCATAAGCAGCATAATAAGACTGCAATTGCTTAGTCTTTGCTTGCTGTCTTATTTGCTCCATTTGCTGCACATTTGGATCTTGTTGCTGCGTTTGGTTATGAGCTTGATCATTTCTGATTATCACCGGTCCTGATGCATTATTACTCGTTGCTGATCCGCCTATCGCAGAGTTTGGAGCTGATGCTCCTGATTTAGAAGGTAATGCCGGAGCTGTAGATACAATATCATTAACAGTGGAAGCATTTGTTCCTCCTGGCGTATTATTATTTTGATCAGACTCAGACTTATTACCATTACCGCTTAAATTATCGGCTTGTAATACATAAATAATACCAGCTAGACATATAGCAACAAATAGCCCAATTGCTATGCGAACGTTGCCGCTTTTTAGCCCAGGCAGATTTTTCATTGAAGCAAAAGGATTTTTCATATTATTTTTTTCTTGTAATAGTTATACGTTGAGCATCATCATCTAATCCTAGTACCATTACTCCAGTATCGAATATCTTATCAACAATGTAGTAAGGTGCTTTATAACGGAAATTAACTAACTCTAATGTTTCATCATCGCTGCCTAATACGTAGAATGCTGGTAAATCTTTTGTTTTGATGTTATTTGGCATTTGAATATAGACATGAGTACCATCGTCAAACACTTGAACAGGATTAAATGGTGCACTAGTATCGCCACTAACTTTGTATTTAAAGTATAGGTTACGAGGATCTATACTTGGAATAGCTCCATCTGATAATGTCTCATCATCTTTAGCTTTAGCTTGTTGCTGCTTCTGTTCTAATGCTTTAACTTGATCTGCTGGATAATAGAAGCCAACACGTGACAGATTTGCAGAATTAGAACTATATAACTTCATATAGTAAGTACGTTTATCTGTTGTTACTAGCAGTGTAGTGTTAAGACCAGGATAACTCGGCTTTAATACGATATGAGGGATTGGGGCATTCTCATCACCAGAATAAACAACAGGTATTGATCCATCGCCTTCATTCCATCGTACAGAATCACCAATGATTAACCCTTTAACAACTTCGCCTTGTTGTAACTGAATATCACACAATTGAAGCGGTTGACATGTGATTTTAGGTTCATACTGGCCATAAGGGAACAACACTAAACCATCTTTATGTAGCACAGGACTTGGCGTGCCACCATCTTGCCATTTTAATGATTCTTTTAATGCATCTGATGCAACAGAGTTACTTTTATTGTAAATCAATTGCAATGAATTACGTTTTGCGTTATAGATTAATTCAGCTTTACCAGACGTATTATTTTTTACATACTCTTCTAAATCTCCAATTTGTACATCATCTACATCTAAATTTATGCTCAACTTTTGTTGTTGTCCTATTGTTGATAATTTTAGAGTAGGATCATAGTCTTTAAGAATACGCGGTAGCCCAGAAACATCACCAGCATAGAATAAGCTAAACGAAGTTTTACCTAAGAATCCTTTATGATGTTTTACTGGTTTAGAAGTGCCAGTAACGCCATTAGACTTTGCTGGAGGCATGTCAATTAGTTGTACGGAACTAATTTGCTCTTCTGGAACTACCGGATATGTTTGTATCTCGTTAGTTTTTGTTATTGGTTTTGGTGCTGGTTGTTGAGTTGCACAGCCAACAATACTAGCTGATAAGATAATTGATAATAAGGTTAAGTTACGGTTTTTCATTTTTAGTTATCTCCTGTGTTTTGGTTAGCGGTAAAGTCTGTAACAATCAAGCGTAATGGGTTGTAAAGCATTTGTTCAGTTGTTTGTTTGTAATCAGGCTTCAGTTTTTCTATTGTTAATGTGCCTTTAAATGTACCAATTTTCTGACCTCCTTGAGTTTCTACCCAATCTACTGTCCACGAATTTTTCTGAATTGGTAAAACGTTCTTTATTTGAACTAAAACCTCACCAGCTCCAACTGTTTTGTATCGATCTCTTAGCATTGGTGCAAAATTGGTGGCAAAAGAATTTTCAGTAGTCATATTCATGACTTTGGCTACATTTTCTGCTTTCAAATCTTTTGAAGCTGGAACCTGTTCTAGTGCTATAACAAAGCTTCTAACCTGTGAAGCTATCATCGGTTGATTGACTTGCATTTCCTGATTGGCCAAGCCAAGAGCAGTAATGCCACCAGAGCCATCTTCTTTGAAAAGAAATGGTACTATATCCGGCAATGAACCTAAGTAGATTGCACCACATACAGCAACTAGTGTGATTGAACTGCTAAACCATGCTATATGTTTCCAAGTAGCCGTATTTGCACGCTCTTCATTCAAACGATCTAAATAGCCTCGTTGATTATCTAAATATGGATTCTCAGAAGGTTCTAACGATACATAGGGTGTAGCCGTATTGTCTTCAGGTTTCTTTTTAAATATTCCCATCTATTTTTCTCCTTGTAAGTTTTCATTAAGCGTAAACCAAATATCACGCATCTCATTGTTTCCAACATGATTAAGCCAATGGCCACCAAAGTTTTTGTCGTAGGTCTTCTTGAGTGCTTTAGCTTCAGCTATGTCTTCTAATGAAGTTCTACCCAAATACGCCATTGCTAACTCACCAAGATCTAATCTAAACATTCGATTACCAAGTGGTGATGTATAGTAATACTCGCGTTGTGCAATAGCATTGGCTACCAACTGGACTTGTTTCTCGTTCAATCCAAATCTAGTATATAAACCGCACATATATTCTTTTTCTGCTGATTCATTAGCTAAAAGAATTTTTGTTTTACAGTTATCCGTCAACACATCGAATATTTCTGAATTCATGATGTCATTAATTTGTTGTGTTGCCATAACAAGTGCTACATTTTTCTTTGCGATTTTTCTTAACCAATCATCTAACATAGCTCTAAATACTGCATGTTTAAATGGTGTTGATGCTTCATCTATCACTATCATCGTAGGTGAACCGTCGAGGCTTCTTTCAATCATATGAAATAAATAGCGTATTGTTGGAATTAGAATGTGGTCGCCTTTTTTAGCTAGTTTTTCTAGCTCGAAGACTGTAAATCTACTTAATGTTAGTGAATCTTCTGTTGCATCGAAAATAGTTGATTGCATTCCGCCACCACCTTTTTTTGTGTATGGTTTAAATTGATCACTAAAATCCATATCATTGTCATCTCTTGAACTTAACTGATAATAGAAATATGTGAGCGTTCGTTGTGAGTTTTGGGCTACTTGTCGCAACATTTGCAATGTTTCAGCAATCATAGTACGGTGTTTAGCTTTTATCTCAAAACCTTGCACGATACATAGATCAGCTAACCATTCACACGCGAATGAAAAATCTTCATCGCTATCAAGATGCTCTAATGGCTTAAATGCAATGTCTATTCCATCAGCTCCAATGTCATAATGCAAACCATTAGCAGTTGCGTAGCATAGTGGTAATGAACTCAACCCATTATCAAAAATAAAAGTATTTGAATTTTTGTATCTGTTATGTTGTGATGCCATAAAGTTTAACAACACTGATTTACCAGTTCTACTTGGACCAACTACCAATGTATGGCCAATATCATTTACATGTAACGAAACCCTGAACGGTGTATTACCGGTTGTTGAAGCATAAAAGAGCACAGGGTTATTGTTTGCTTCCTTATAATAACGACACGCATTTTGAGTTTGGCCAGCCCATACCGCCGTAGTCGGTAATAGATCTGCTAAGTTAGTAGAGTGCATTATGTATTTTCGAACATTAGGCCTTACCAGTCCTGGTAATGTACCCAAGTATGCTTCCATTACATTAGTTGACTCATCTCGCGCCATAAAGTTAAGATTATTAATTACACTCTTGATAATCTTAATCTTCTCTTTGAGAACGGTTAAATCGTCTTCATACAATACTAATGAACAAGTATATTTACCAAATCGTACACCGCCAATCTCAGAAATCATTCGGGCTTCTTCTGCATCATCAAACATCATATCGGCACTGCGATTAACTTTGTGACTAGTATCACCGCCAAAATGTTCAACGGCTACACTAGCAGCTGACTTTCTGCCTTGATAATGAAGATCGGCCATCTTTGATATATATTTTTCGGCTTCATCTTTATCCAAGAATATATATCGCGTAACCCAACGATAATTAAACCCTAAATTATTAAGCTCTCGTAACATAGTAGGGAAGGTAGTATTGGGGAAATTTTCACCAAAACTGATAACACGTAAGTGTTTATCTCCAATCATTGGATTGGTACTATTTTGGAAGTCTTGGTTAGTAACCTGGTGTCTAATTGGTGTCCAGTAGTTATTCTGTATTTTCAAATTTAGCCAGTTACCAGTTACTGTAAAATGTAGATATGAAAATATTTCATCATCTGAAATCTCATAAATAGTAAATTTCTTAGCTAAAATATCGACAACGTCAGAGACCTGTTCTTTAAATTGAATTAGATATTTATTATAGTTAACCGTATTTTTAGGTTGATTTTCACCTTCGTTAATAAATACCATTTGTAATTTTGAATAACCATCAGCAGGAGGTAGCCAAGTAAAGGTTAAATAGTAATCATTTTCATAATGCATACCTTCTTGATTGTATTCAAAACGGCGTTCTTGATCTATTAAATAATTAGTTGCATCAGTAAAATAGCAATCTTCTTCTTTAATATATCCTACAGATTCTTTACGAACACAGTCAACATGTACAGCCCAACTAGAACCCATCTTACACATTGCCATGTTTACATATTGGCTCATATATGCGCATTCATCAGCTGTAGATGAATCGTGATCATTACCACGAAACCGCATAATAGTCATTAAGCTACCATCAGAATTCATTATTGTTGCTGGGGCAACAAAACGGTCCCAAATAATAGCATCGCTGTGACCTAAAGCTCTTGATTGAAAAATATCTAGGGTAACAAATCGTTTTACCCAAAACAGCGAATTCTTGAAGAAATTAATTGCCATAATTAACTATCCTTATTTTTAGGGTTATCTGGACGCGAAGGAAAGCTTGCTGACGAAGAATAAAAATCTTGTTTACCTAAAAATCGGAATAGGACTTTAAAGAAAAATGGATCTTTTTTATTCAAAAAGGCAATAATTCCAACTCCAATAATAAACATCGCTGCACCTACGATTTTTACGGTAAATGTTCCTTCTACAAGTAATAATAGTGAAGATACAAAAACCAACATAAAGGGTGTGCGTTCACACCCTGCAATTAATTTAGGCTTCACAATTGATTTATGGAGCTTTATTTGTCTCATGGTATTAAAATGCAAAACCATAACTAAAGTTATTTGAGAACCAACCCCATGCACCCATGATTGCTCCAGCACCAAGTACAATCCCAAAAATTACTTTTGCAGTTTGTCCTTGAGCTTGGCCAGATGCCAAAACAACACCACCAATAACAATCATCAAAATTCCGCCCCACTTAGCGAATGCTTTGATACCATTTTGAAAGTTTGTTGCTTTGTTATCAAGATCAGTAACGCCAGTTGAATCTGTCGCATGTGCTAACATCATCAATGACATTAATAACGCCACCCAAAGCAAAGC
This sequence comes from uncultured Neisseria sp., assembly GCA_964611845.1. Taxonomy (GTDB): domain Bacteria; phylum Pseudomonadota; class Gammaproteobacteria; order Burkholderiales; family UBA11063; genus Aquella. The sequence continues at coordinate 148,714 of CAZTBH010000002.1, read as the reverse complement.
TTTTCCCCATTGCAACAGCTCTTCTCGTGAAGTATGTTGACTAAGTTTATTACAAGACATAACGCGCATAAATGACTCCTTACGTTAAAGTTAATAAATGCCACTCATTAGTCAGCTAATTTTGTAGGATTAGTTGACTTCTTTACATAACTGCTACTCTCTAAAAGCATACCAGGGTATTTGATTACGTAAATTTTCACTAAATCAAAATCAATGGCATTCTTACTTTTAGTTAGTTGTGGTTCAGTGGCATAAACCCCATTAGCAGCAAACATTTGGTTGAGTTTCTTTACATAACGCAGATTTTCTGAATTAGAAAAAAGAACACTCACCCCCATACCGTTATTACTCTTCACAAACTCAATAACAGTTTTTATACGTGGATCATTTGGATTAATTGCATCGATCTCTGGATTCAAACTTATTGAATGATTAGAAATAGGTAATACAACAGATTCATTATCGACATTTATTGTTTGTCCTACTTGAAAGCTTGTATTTACAGAAGCTATTGCTGAATAACAAGAAGTAGCAAAGCTGGCAATTAATAATAAAGTCTTAGTTTTTTTCATTATTTAGTTCTTTCAATTTATTATCGTGAATTGTTCTGACCATTTCATAAAAGGCACTAGCTATGAAATTCATTGCAAATACGTGAATTAGCGATGTTATTTTTGATGTTGTTTGTCCATTGGCCAACATGTTTTGTGTATCTGTAATTAATTTATTAATCTGTGGAGCTAATGGATTTCTTTGATTAAATACTAAGTTGTTCGTAACTAAATCAATTACGATTAGTGATAATGTTTCTGGTTTACTGATAAAAGTAGGGTATCTGTTTAATGAGTAAGTTGCGATACAATAAATTAAGCTTATTTCAATGGTATTTTGAAGTAACTGGATGTCATACTCAATTAGTGTGTTATTTATATCCTTGCGACATAAATTATTAGATAATTCTTTTATTATTGACTCAGCTTGATCAATATGGTTTTTTACATACAGATCTAATGAATCTGCTATTTGTTTGTAAGTTGATGCTATGCGCATTAAAAAAGCTCCTGTAAAAACAAGAGCTATATTAGCAAGTGAATGTGAAAATAAGAGGTCATAAAATCGACCTGTTGGCTTTTTTATACTTAATACTTAAATGTATAATATGGCAATATTTTCTGAAATATTTAGTGCAGGTGGAGTCTTTCCAATACTAGGTCTACCGCCAATTGTAATTAAATCACCTCTTTGAAGTCCATTAATGCATTTATCAAGCGCCACTAAACTCCGTACTAATTAAGTCTTGCCAAGATTGTCCGAAAGTCTTATTCATAGATATCCTTTAATACTTATATTTTTTATAATCATTAGAACGTTATAACTTAAATTGTGAATCATTACCACAGCTAAATTCCTTACATTCTCTTATAGTAAAAAATATATTGTTTTGTTGATATTTATTGTGATATATTAATGTTATTATTATAATATTATTATAATAAACTATAAATTAGGAGAACAAAGTGTTACAACATACAAAATGCAGAAAAATTGGCACAAGCTATGGAGCAATAATACCGAGTAATTTACTCAAGTCTGCAAAAATTAATGTGCATGATGAATTAGAAATTAACTATATAGAATCTGATAACGTGATTGTAATCAGGAAATCAACACACTCACCAAGAGCAGGTTGGGCAGAATCATTTAAACTACTTAGCGATAGTAGTGGTGATGAATTGCTAATTGCTGATGTTTTTGAAGATGAGTTTACCGATGAATCAATTTGAAGTATACATTGCAAACTTAGAACCAACTATTGGCAGCGAGATCAAAAAAACTAGACCTATAGTTATTATTTCACCAGACGAATTAAATGATCATATTAAAACGGTGATTATTGCTCCAATTACAAGTAAAACTCACAATAGTACACCAACTAGAGTTGAAATAAACTTACAGAATCAAATTAATTTTGTTGTATTAGATAAAATAAGTACGCTAGATAAAATACGACTAACCAAATGCTTAGGTAAACTATCTAAGGATGAAACAGAGATTATTAAATCAGTTTTATGTGAGATGTTTAGCTAATCTTTAATTGGATGATATGTAATGGCACGAAAAATAACCTACCCAAGAGCTTACTGTTTGGAGCTAGATATGATTATACCTCCAGATAATGCAAGAGATGCACATGCGTCACATTTGAATACAAATAAAGATATTGATTTTACATTTTTCTGTGAAGATGAACGTTGTGGATGCAAAATGAAGGGCAATCGAATACATCGTTGGGATAGCTGCTCTGGAATGGCATATTATTCACGATGGCCAGAAATCTTTCATAGCGAAAATTGTATTTATAAGGATTTAAACAATACAGGTAAATCAGGTGATGGTGGAACAGAACCAACAACTACAATTGAAGTTGAGAAAAGTTATCCTAACCATTTCTTAACAGCACCTAACACACAGTTGCCATATTATTTCGATTTTACTCGAGTTTATACAAACTTAAACGACTTGCTATCATTAATTAAAAATGCAAATAACACTGTTATTGACTGGAAAAATATACCAATCAATGATTTAAGAATCATAGTAGAATCATACAATGATATGAAAGATGATAGCACTAGGGAACAACACTTTATAAAGATTGATAGTGAAAAAGTAGCAATAAAATATAAAAATAAATTTTCAGTATTCAAATGGTTAGTTTCTGCTGACTATAAATATGCGCATATTTATTTTGGTTTAATCATAAATAAAACAGCCAAAGAAGAAATAATAAACGCGGTTGAATACTATTCATTTTATCTGGATTGGAACATAGAAGAGAATAAACCTCATAAACATAAAGATTTTAGCTATAAGATCCTAATTAACAAAAATAATTTAAATGGTACATATTTTACTGAAATATTTGATCGAAATATCATACAAAAAATAAAATGGGAGAACATGTATTTATATGCACTTGATCCTAAATTTATTTTTTTGCTTGATAAACGAACAATTGAAATAACATTAGATGATCCACGTCACTTTGTTATTACAGACACATTGTAAGCTCGACAGCTAAGTAGTAATTGATTAATAATTTCCGCAACTAAGAAAGTGCTGTCACAAGACATTTGATAATTTTCAGCTATGCGATCTTCATAAGGTGTTTTTCTCAAATTTGCTAGCTGGTTTATCATATCATTTTTTACTTCATTAGTTATTCTAATGGTAAATGGGTAATAAAATCTTTTTAACCTGTCATCTGTTTCTGGTAAGTGAATCTCTACAGTTTCATTGTGACCGTATTCTTTAAACCATGAAATATCATCAAGGTTTCTATAAAACCCCTGTGGTACAATAATTTTTAATTCATCCTCATATCTACTTAAATTCCTAAAAAACAACTTCTTAATTACAAAATATCTAGTTTCTTGGTTTAATTTAGATTGATTTAATAGAGATAGCTCTACAGCTTCATTAAATAAATCTTCTGTAATCATTGGTTTATCAAGATGAATATAATATTCATAATTTTCCGAATCAGATATTAAGGTTTGAATTTTGTGAACTAAATATTCATCTGGCATTATGCTTCTTTTCATATATATTAATTAAATAAACTAGATTGGTCTCATACTCATAATCAAAAACTTTTATTTTCATTGACTCCTGATTTATGTAAAATTAACTTGATATACTTATCAAATAACGTAGTTGCACCCCAAAACAATGGTAGAAATAAAATACACCAAACCATGTATATAAAACCTTCACCACTGAAGATAGCTAGAGAAAATGATAATAAGGAATTAATGTTAGTAAGTGAAGGGTGTAATCTACTTTGGAACCATGTACTATTATTAAACAGAATGCTTGTAAACCATAGTGATATAGCCATAGCAATAACATAAATAATAAAAACTGGTAGAATATCAACCAAAATAAAAAGTAATATTTTTTTCATTGTCTGCTTTCTAAGTAAATCTGTAAGCCATTTTCATATTCATCATCGCTACAATCCGCAACTTTCTTACCCCAATACTGGAGCTGTATTTCATTTAAAAGATGTTCACACACCATTCTAAAATGCTCTTCATGCATAAATGCATCTTTGCCAACTTATATCATATTAGCAGCCTTTTTGTATAGGATTGTCATTACAGGTATCTTGATTTTTATGGGTTATAGTTGCGAAGATATAATCACTAGTAAATCCTTGCACTATAATCCGCTGATTATTTAATAGTGTAGCATTCATTATTACTAGGGACCAAATGAAATACCACGCCACAAATGGAGCTATGATTAATCCGATTATTGTTTTTTTGTACTACTAATGTTAATAGAGTTGCTATACAATAAATATAAATGTATTGGCATCAGTATCAATCCTATCAAAGCGATAATTGCTTCTAAGTTTGAGATACCAACCACAGTAAAACCATAAAATAAACTAGCCATACAAAGCCCAAGCATTACTGATCCATATAATTGCACCATATTAATCTCCAAAATAGTTTATAAACCGACTATCATATTATGACGTAATTCATTAAATGGTATAACCGGCAGCTCTTTTAACTTCTCTTGCAATTGCTGTGAAATCTGCATAGAGAACTTGTGTTTATTCTTATCGATATAACCATCATGTTTAAATAATTTATTCCTGTATAACTTGTCATCTCTCTGAAGACTTGTTGCATGGAATGATTTGAGGATTTCGGCTAAAAATACCCCATTGTTAGAACTAGAGTTAACTTGCTCTACAGGTATGAAGCTTGCTAATGGTTTTAACGATTCATACGCAAAATATATTGATCTTTGCTTGAAGTTATTACGTAATTTTTGTGTAAGGTTAATAGTCGATGAAATAAAGCTACCTATAAATAGCGATTGAAACTTTTTGACTATATCGATTAAATTAAAAAACTTAATTTCTTTACTACCATCACTATTAAGACTTGGCATAACCATGTAGAGATAAATACATGGTACTGCTAATCTAGAAGCAATCGATATATCAGAATTTATAGCGATAAATGAGGTATTTAATAAATGAACATTTAATTTAAAGCTTGAGATAAATTCAAAACTATTGTGTACGTCTTGCTGTAGTAGATCATAAAATGTATGCTCAAATAACTCTGTATCTGTTACGCTATTTTGTCGTTTAGTTAAAGAGAGTAATTTAACAATCAAGCTATCTGAGGTTTGCACTATGCAATCATGTTTATCTAGTATAATTTGATGAGTAGGATCAAATGATCTAGCAATAAATTCTATTTGGTCTTTATTCATGATTACTTCACCTGACCAAAGAAATGTTTTATCGTAGCAAATTTGCTGTATTTGATGAAATAATCATTCCAGTCGGTTAATTTGTCCGCAGACTTTTGACTTTTAAAATCTGGAATAGCAACGCAACAAATTATCTCTTGCTGAGTAATTATGGCAGCCTCAACCCCAGTATTAGACCAAACCCACTTATTACTGTCTTGGTTAGTTTCTTTAAGCTTTAAATCGTTATCTGCTGCAATTATTATTTTTGATTTTGGGTAACTTGCTTTTATTTGCTGTGCAACTTGCTTAACGTTACCGGCATCAACCGCCATTACTGATAAGTAGCTAGTAATCTGTGCTAATGTAGCTGCGGTTGCATAACCTTCAGCAATAATGATTTCACCAGTGAAGTTATCCATCTTAGTTTTATTATCAGGTTTAGGTAGTAGTGATTTAGGGAAGTTTAACAATCCCATTGCACCTTTCTTTTGACCACCTTTAGCTAGTAGTTTGGTTCCATCAAATTTAATTGTTTGCAGTGTTTTGATGTATGAGTTAGTAAATCCGGCTTTATCGCGTACCAAGATGCGTAGCGGTATAATTACGTTACCATTGCGATCTGTCTTGCAGTTGAACTTCTGTACTCGTTTTTTATCCAGATAGGGCGTAGTTATACCAAAATCATCAAGTTCAAAATACTGTTTGGCCAAATCAGCTGCTTTATCAAAGTAAGCTTTTTGTTCTTTGCGGTTATCTTCGATGAGCTGTTTGATAAAACTTTTATGAGAAATGCTAAACGGCTTAGAATCAAGGCTAAAGCATCCTTTATCATCAGTACCACGTCTAACCCAACTACAGATGTTCTTTTTCTCGTTGACAATGTAACCATAGGTATGTCCATCAAAATGTTTAACATCTGTCCAACGATTTAATCTTAAATTAGCTTGTGTTACTTTTAAGCCAATTTCTTGCAATCTTAATACTATAAAGCCGTTATTCACTTTGATTTACTCCAAATAAATAGTTTGATAAATCTTCTAGTTCTGAAAGTTGTTTACTGTTCTTTTTGTATTTTTCAGCTAGTTTTGTTATTCCTGGTATTTGGAGTAGGGCATCAATGTCTTTTTGTACTTGCTGTGGTATTATTTGCTGCGTTACAATGAGCCAGACGAGGTATATATATGATTGCAACGACTCTAATGTTCCAGAGTCATTATGGTTCTTATGCATAGTAAGATGATGCGATAGTAATTTGTAGAACTCTTTAGCATCTGGAATTTGCCACTGGCTTAATTTAGCTGTAGTAGGTCTATTTGATTCAATGGTAATATCTATAGCGCTAATCATTGCAAATTGGCTAGGGTTATTACTATCGCCATCCCTTGAGATTGTTTTAAATTTCTTGTATTGTGCTTCCTTAATAGCTAGTCCGGCTTTATACATAGACTTGGCAGCTTTACTGTCTTTCTCACGTAAGAACCACCACATATAACGCTTTGGGTTATCTACAGATAGACCATTGTTAATACGGTACTGCACACAAAACATTGCGCGAGCCACGTCCAGATCAGAATAATCCTTAGTGTATATATTTACTTCTTTTTGTGTTAGTATTACTTTGCCGGTCGCCGATTTAATTGTCTTTAATGGTTGGACCAATAAAGCATCTACATTTGGTTTAACAGAAATTCCATTTGCTTCAAAATATAGTTTTAAATCTGTACGTTTCCTGATTTTATTACATAGTTCAATGATCTTATATTTATTATTTTTAAGACTTGAAGAACCCAATGTAGGCATTTGTAATACATCCATTAACTGATTCATATGGTATGTAAATGTGCGATTTGATTCATTTAAGCAATAATTTTGGTACATGAAAAAATTGAATAGTATCAATTCACTACCATATAGCTCATATTGCGCTTTTTTAGAAATTGGACAAGAGTGCTTATTGGCTAGATCAATGAAATCATTGTTAATTGGCAATGATGCCTGCCATTTACTAGCATCAGACCATAACCAACTTACATCACCATCAAATACAAAGATGTTTTCATATTTTACTTTACCAGTATTGATTGTTATTTTCGCATGTGATAGTGAGTTAAAAACATTGTCAATTACTTCAATATCTTTAGCACTAGGGTGTTTTGCGCCCAATACTTCAGCATAAAACTCATATTTATCAGGTAACTGAATCGAATTCTTATATAGGAGTTTTCGTTTGATTTGAGTGACAATCCAATTAAGTAATCGTAATGGATATACTCCAAATAGTAAATTATCTGCGTTACAACTTATTTCTAAATTAACTGTATTATAGCGAAATGAATAATTGTTGCTAAATGTACATATATTGTTTGTATTTGTTTCGTTGTGCGTTTGTGTATCCAGCGATTGAGACTCGTTAGAATAGTATTGATTTTTACGTCTAGGAAAGCCGCAAAAAATGAAAGGTAAAAGTGTGTAATTTATGCTGCTAAATAGCTCTTTATCGATGTGATTCTTGTCTTGTACATTAATAACATATTGTTGTGCTTTATAAGAGTGATAAAATTCACTATTATTGTTATAATAGTGAATTTATTATTTTGTTGGTTAGTGGTAAATATTTAACTTTGGCAGCATCCTTCTTGGTAAAATTACTCCCTTAAATACATACCATTAGGGATAATAAAATTCACATAACCATGAAAAGACTTTTTAGCATAGTGGCTATTTTTACTACTGGATTAAGTTATGCAGAAGCTAACCTATATATAAATGCTGATGTTGGTTACGCTAATATCCAAAATTGGTGGACAGCTTCTCCAGCACTGACTTTAAATGTTGGATATAACTATAATAAGTATTTTGCATCAGAAGCTGGTATAACCTGGATTAATTCCATCTCAACAAATTACACTGATGCCGGATACAGCGGAAACTATACCCAAGGACAATCATTTGCTGATATCGCGGCTAAAGGTTCGTTGCCATTTAGTGATATTTTCAGTGTCTATGCTAAAGCTGGTCTTGGTGTTGCCTATTCAACCTCATCAATGGCAATGCAGCCTGGACTTAGTAGCTCAGATTGGAGTGGTGATAGTTCTGGTGTTGGTTTTGGTTTATATATGGCATTAGGTGCTGAATTAAAACTTAGCCAACACTGGGGAGTAACTTTTGAAGATTATGGGATGATGCCATTTACAGGTAATAATTGGGGAAACATCAATGTTTTTGGTGTTGGTGGAAAATATAACTTTTAGGAATAATATGAAAAAATTACTTTTACTATCCATGATTGCAGCTAGTAGCACAGTTATGGCTGAACAACTTACTCAGACCCAACAAGTTGAAGCGCTTAATGATTTTCAAGTCGAATCTTATCTAGGAACTTGGTATGAAATTGCCCGTTTTCCGATGCATATTGAGCGTGACTGTTTAGCGCCAACTACAGTTACATATCAATTTGATGAGAATAAAAAGCAACTTAATCTAACCAATCGTTGCCGCCTTGAAGATGGACAATTTACGCAAAACAAAGGTCAGGCTTATTTTACAGCAGAATCAAGCGGTACAGCAAAGTTGAAATTAAGCTACATGCCAGGATGGGCAAGCTGGATGCCTGTTGCCAAAGCTGATTATTGGGTTATTTATACCGATTATCAACACTATGCAGTTGTTGGTAGCCCAGATCATGAATACCTTTGGTTATTATCACGCAGTGAAAGCAGCAACCAGCAGGATATTCAAAAATTAATTGATATTGCAAAAAAATATAATTACCCTGTTAAAAATTTACTTTTCACTACTCCTAGCTTCAATCTGAACTAAAAAAACCGGTTCATGACCGGTTTTGCTTATACTAAATAAGTATGTGATTCAAATATACCTTTTATTTGATTAAATAAGTGTAGTTGCTCTGCCTTGGATATTTTTAGCGTGGTCAATGATTTTTTGGCTAAATCAAGCATTTCAACAATATCATAACCAACATGCTCCAATGATTTTTTATTGGTAAATCCATCATGAACCGCTTCAAATTCAAAACCACCCTTGCCATCCAAACAAATATCTAGTGTAGTTACTTGTCCAAACAAATTGTGCATATTACCCATAATCTCTTGATAGGCACCAACTAGGAATATTCCGAGTAGGTATGGGCTTTTGGCATTATATTTCGGCAGTTTTAATGATGGCTCATTACCCTGATAATCCATGTAATTATTTATTTTTCCGTCAGAATCACACGTAATATCTTCAATAATTGAACGCATTGTTGGTTCTTCATTCAGCTGAGATAATGGCATTACTGGAAATAATTGAGAAATTGCCCAGCTATCTGGAATTGATTGAAAGAGTGAAAAATTGGCAATGATTTTCTTAGCCAAATCTTCATCTAACCTATCAAACAAATCACGATGTGAGCGATGTAATGGATTGAGACGCTTGATAATTTCAAGTTTAATATGAGAAAATAATTGTTCTGCAACTGCACGTTTTTCTAAAGATAAATCCCCTGCTGAAAAACGATTATGTAAACTTTCAATAGCTAGAACGCTTGAAGTATAAATTTCATTAATTGGCAAGCTATCAACTGAGTCCAACATATTATCCAGTTCGACCAAATCTTCATCATTGGTCTTACCGATATCAGGAACTTCTTCACCAACGACACTCTCTACCTCAACAATATTAGTCACGAATACAGCATGATGCGCAGTAGTTGCCCGCCCTGATTCAGTGTAAATCTGAGGCAAAGGTAAGTCATTTTTCTCAGAAATTTTCTTAACCGTTTCCAACAGAGTCATTGCGTACTCAGACAATGTATAATTAGTTGAGTTAAAACTACGGGTACGACTCCCCTCGTAATCAACGGCAAGACCACCACCGGTATCAATAATTTTAAGATTTACCCCAAGTTTGCAGAGTTGAACGTATACCTGAGATAACTCATTGATATAGTGTTGAATATCGTTTACATTAGCGATTTGAGAGCCTTGGTGACAATGGATAAGGTGTAGACAATCTAGTAACTCATTGGCACGTAATAATTTAATTAGTTCTAAGATTTGAGTAGTGCTCAAACCAAACTTAGATTTTTCGCCACCAGAATGCGACCATTTACCAGCTAATGTTAAAGCTAGACGGCAACGAACACCAAGTAAAGGCACAACATCTAATTCTTTAGCTAGCTCGATTACGTATTGAGCCTCAATCATTTTCTCAATAACGATAGTAATATTTCGCCCAAGCTTGCGTGCAATTAAAGCCATTCTAATATAGTCACGGTCTTTATAACCATTACAAACAATTGGGGTTTTATTATTTTTTACTAATGACAATACTGCTAGAAGTTCTGCTTTACTTCCTGCCTCAAGCCCATTATTTGCTTTAGCTTCAATAATACTTTCGACTACCGCGCGGTTCTGATTTACTTTAATGGGATAAATCAAAGTATACTCTGCAGGATAATGTAATTGTTTACGCGCTTTATTAAAAGCATTAGTAATACGTTCAACCCGATTTTTGACAATATCAGTAAATCTCAAAACCAATGGTGTTTGTAATTGGTATTTGTTACATGCAGCATCAATTATATCGACTAAAGCTACTGGAACATCTTTAAGGTATTTACCTCGCCTAACTGTTAATTGACCTGTTTTATTAATATCAAAATAACTATTTGACCAGCCGTGAACACAATAAAAATCAGCAGATTTTTTATAGTTCCAATTAGTTTCTTTAATTACAGCCATTAGTAATTACCTTTTAATAAAAGAAGTGAGTTTTCTGCGAGAATAAATAACAACTCCAGATAGATAAAACAATAGTGGACCACCGATGAGTTCCAGCTCATAGAGTACAATATCACGACGCTTTACTATATCTGCACTAGGTACTATTGTAAGCACAATCGCCATTAACACGGAGATAAAAGTCAAAAACGCCATTAACTTCGCCATTTTATTGGAGAGAATTGTTTTCATTAACGCGTTATTATGCCTTAACTTAAGATATGCGATTACCATAAATAGGTATGGAATAAAATAAATAATTGTAGCCATTAAGATTAACACCATATACATAGCATTAACAGTAGGCATAAATTTGGTAATCATAACAATAAAAGTAACCATAACACCCTGAAATATCAATGCATTTGCTGGAACATAATTTTTATTTATGCGCTGTAACCACTCAGGGAGTATCCCCTTTTCAGTACCTTGAAAAAAAGTTACACTTGATGCAATAAGCCACAAATTAAGCCCACCAAATTCAACAAAAATTAAAGATACAACAAGAAAGCTTACTACCCAGCTCGACCAGTGTAATTTAGCCGTTAAAGTATAAAATGAAGCGACCAAGCCAGTTGTTTGTGTCAATTCATGTGGAGTCATAATAAAATTTATTGCAATTGTTCCCAATATATACAGACTAACTAAAAGAATTCCACCAATAATAATGGCTTTAGCTAAATTTTTCTCAGGATTTTTAATTGCACGACCAACGGTTGGAATAATTTCAACACCAGCTAATGCAAACATTAACACTGATATGTCAGAAAGGCTACGAAACATATCCCGATGCGGAATAAACTGATCTGCTGTAAAACTAGTCGCGCTATGCCCATAGCTAATTACATAATAGCATCCGACTAAAATAAAAAACAGGCCTAAGCGAAAATTAAATAACCCAGAGAGCGTAGTTAGTCTGGAAACGTAGTGAATACCTGAAATATTCAACCAAACTGCAGCCCAAAAGCAAGCGATTACCAAAGGAACAATAACGTGGGAGTTTTCCGCTAAAGAGTGATCACCAATTAGATAAACAACATTAACGGCAATAAAAGTCAGCGCTCCTGGATAGTAAACGACATTATTTACCCAATAAAACCATGCAGCATAAAATCCAGCCCGTTTACCAAGGCCTTTACGTGTCCAGAGAGAGATGCCACCATTTTCAGGATAATTCAGTGAGAGCTCTATTATGATTAATGCCAGCGGAACAAAAAAAACCAACGCTGCAATTAGCCATAAGATAATTGCAGCAGGACCAATACTTCCTGCTACAGGAATCCAACGCATTCCAAGACAGGATGTCATCATCATAAAGACAACTGCTCTTACCCCAATTGTCTTAATCGCGTTATTAGCCACGTGACTTTTGCTGTGCTAATAAACAAATTACATCACAAGCGACATGTGCAGCTGCCAAAGCGGTTATTTCAGCATGATCATAACTTGGAGATACCTCAACTACGTCTGCTCCGATCAAATTGAGTCCATCTAAATTGCGAACTATTGCTAACGCTTGTGCTGAACTTAACCCACCTGGGACTGGAGTACCAGTACCCGGCGCAAATGCAGGATCTAAACTGTCAATATCAAAAGTTAAATAAACTGGATTATCACCAACGATTTCTTTAATCTGCGCAACCACTTTTTGCCAGCCATTATCATGTACGTACTGCGCATCAAAAATATTAGTTCCCATAAAATCATCATTCCATGTTCGGATTCCGATTTGAGCTGACTTACCTGGATCAATAATACCGTTCTTAATCGCCTTATAAAACATCGTACCATGATTTAATGAATATTCTTCATCATCAGGCCATGTATCGCAATGAGCATCGAAATGAATTATAGATATTCCTTTACCATACTTCTCCACCATTGCCAATAAAATTGGATAGGTAACATAGTGATCACCGCCAAAGGTAAGAGGGAAAACATTATGTTCAACAATATTACGAATATGATCGGTAATTGCATCCCGAATACTCAACGGGTTATGTGGATCAAGAAAACAATCTCCATAGTCAACCACAGCAAGCTGTTCAAATGGATCAAAGCCCCAAGGATATGGCAATAATTCGGCTAATTGTACCGAAGCTTGTCTGATTGCGCGTGGCCCGAGACGTGCGCCACTACGATAAGTAACTGCCAGATCAAATGGTATGCCACTGACAGCAACATCTACGCCTGTTAAATCTTTGGTATAGTTACGTCGCATGAAGCTGGTTGCGCCACCGTATGTCATTTCAAAATTCGAACCTTTTAATTCTTTGCGGCTAATTGCTGCATCTACTAGCTGACTCATGCTTATTTCCTTTTTATTGGTAACTGCTCACCCTATGCAGTAATAGCGTCGTCACAAGGCTTCTCATGTACTTTTTATGTACTTTTTATGTACACTACGTCGCCTTGTTCCTAACTCTTACAGCATATTGTGGCAGTTTGTTAGTGAGTAATTACTTTATTCATAACCAACGGTTTGTTGGTTTGCGAACATATTTTTATAATACATTTCGTGCCATAGCTCATCAATTGGCAGAAAGTTTAAGACCAATTATGCCAAATACTATTAAGGAAACTGAAATAATTCTAAATAGAGTTGCCGGGTCTTTAAACCAGATTATACCAACAATAAAAGCACCTACTGCACCAATTCCCGTCCAAATAGCATATGCCGTTCCCATTGGTATCGACTGTTGTGCCAGATACAATAAATAACCACTAAGCGCCATGGCAGTAATTGCAAATAAGGTCCATAAATATGGAGATTTTCCGCTCGCCAACTTCAAACCAATTGGCCAACCAATTTCACAAAATCCAGCTAGAACTAAATAAATCCAACTCATTTTTAATAACTCCTCCTTTTTACATCTTATTCAATAGATGCAAATTATTATTCACAATGATTAATAACTTCAGTTGGCGTATTGTTTGCAAAATAACATGTATATTTATGTTTATTTGCATCAGTAAATTTTACCTCGTACATTCCCTTACTGGTTTTTTGCTTATCTATGGTACACTTTTGTACATCTTGTAATGTTGATGTAGCAGCAATATTTACGTTATTTACACAACTAATAGGAAAAGTAACGGTAGAGCTTGCTGAAGCAATACCACAAAATGCAAAACCAGATAAAACAAGTAACAAATTTTTCATAAATTTTCTCTCTGCGTTAAATTGATTTATTGTTGAAATAACTGAAATTACATAAGATTCATAATTATTCAACTTTTTACTAGGATTTATTATACCATATTTAGCAAATGCAGCAAATGCAACTAAATTTTAATGCTGGACAAGATGAGCAGGTGTTTGGTATAATCTTGCTACTTCAAGGATTTACTCAGTATTTTGCAATAATTTTTATCTGTTATTTACAGATGCAAGGACTAATTTATAATGTTAAATTTCGAACTTCAGTTATCAATTTTAAAATCAATTTCTGCTACTTATGCTGATGAAAAGCGCGTTGAAATCAGCTCTAAACAATTTGAAGTTGATCAAGATACTTTTGTCTATAATATGGTTTATCTTAAAAAAGAAAAATTGGTGGATCTATCAAGCATGAGTTCACGTGCAGCAGTTAACGCTGTGGTTTCTTCCGATGAGCCAGAAACTGTGGCAGCTCCAGCAGCGGCATCATACACAATCGCTCGCTGTATAATTACTCATGCTGGGTTAAAAGCATTATGCGCCAATAATGGCACACGAATTATATCTGCAGAATAAGTATAGGATGCCGTTAATTATAAACGGCATTTTTTTATTTGCTATCGACTTTATGTAGCGCTTGCTTACACAAATTATTATCGACCATAATCAATCCTTCTGAAAAAATGGCAGACCAATCATTAGTTGAGTCAGCTGCAACTAGCCTAGTCATGATACTGTCTTTTCGGGTGTTCAGCTTTATAGTTGTTCTAGATACGCCTTGAGCATTATGGAAATCAACTAAAATAAGTTCATGATTTACTAGCTGCAAAGTTAAGCTACAACCCATGGCATCACTCCACATTCCAAGCACCTCTGGATTTACTTCAACTGTTTTATGAGCATCTTTGTTATTACATGCCAATAAGGACAGAACAATACCGCTGAGTATTATAAATTTTTGTATATTCATTTTTATTATCATTTAAAAATTAAAGAATCGCGAAATTATGTGTCCTTAAAGCGACACATAATTATAGCAGCCCCTGATTTTACTTGATTTTGGCAAAAATTAACTTATTTTTTATTCGTAATTTAATTTTATAAGATAAAATTATCTCTGGAAATGGTGAAGTTATGATTTATAACTTATATCCTAGCGGAAGCTATGTTAAGACATCCAGTCAAAGTTCATAAAATGGAGCTTCTAACCAGGAAAATTACGCTTTAATTTTCAATCTAACCTATATTTCAGCAACATCACCTATTGCTAGGTAATTAGAAAGTTGATCATGAAAAAATTATTACTCGTTTTATGTTCTATAGGTGTTGTGGCACCATTGTTAGCTTTTGCTGATAATAGTAGTGAATCTACTGTGGCAAATAGTCCGTCGCCAACTCCAAGTGTACCACCTCCAAATAATAATGCAAGTTTTATAAACCGAAGTGCATATTTGCAAAATCCTTATAATTCTGAAAATTACCCGACCACGGGTGGCGGAACTTTAGTTGTCAACGAAAGTCAGGTAGCACAACAAAATTTCTGGCAAAAATGGTTTGAGGATGGCACTTATAACGTATATGCAGGCACAACCGTCAACGCAGCAGGAACAGCCAATAGTGGCAATAATCCTGCTCCTTATAATCGCTCTGTACAACCTTATTCATATGGTGCAAATATTTTTGCGCAAACTGGGCAAGCAGCAGGGTTTTCCATTGGCGGATTATTTAGCACGATGAATCCGTTATTTGCAGCGCAAGAAGATGGGCTTGCAACCCAACAAGGTAGTAAAGATTACTCGATTTATAATACGACCTACTCCCAAGCCATGATATCCGAAGCATTTGTCGAGTACCAGTACAAAAATACAGTTCAGGCAGATGTTGGTTATATTGGAATAAACAATAGCCCATGGATAAATGGAAATTATGAAAATAACCTATTAACAGTACCTGCAACCTATCAAGGCGCTTTAGTTAATATATATCCTGGTGGCGGATGGTTATTGACTGCCTTGGCATTTAATGCTGCACAATACGGTGCTGCCCCAGGCTTTACCGGCAATACCAACTATAGTATCACCCAGAATGGTATCTCCGTGAGTAATGGGTACGCTGCATCAAATGGAACTGTTGCGCTCGGTGCTAATTACAGTGGACTTAGCAACAACTATAACTTACGGCTATGGGGTTATCAATTCGATAATTATGGAACGCTTTTGTATAGTGATACCAGTTTAACTTTGCCAGTAAATGATAAATCTTCGTTTAATATTTCAGCTCAGGCTGGTACCGATCAGCAATGGTTTCAAGCTAATAATGCGATTACTCAATACAATGGTACAATTATTCAAAGTTATATGGCGGGTATCCGTGGTAACTGGACATATGATTGGTTTCAGCTAAATTTAAGTGCCAATACTATGTGGGGAGCCGCCAATGGCTATAATGGTGGTGCGTTTGTATCTCCATATACAGTTGGACAATCCGTTGACCCTACTTACTCAAATGGTTGGTCTACCAATATGATTAGCAATGGTTTCACTGGTTCAGAGTATAAATTATCTACACAATTTGGCTTTTTAAATAATAACTTAACTATCTCACCAGCATACATTATGGCAACTAGTGGTAATGTTCAATATAATGGAATCCAAGAGGCTGATTTGTTATTAAACTATTCAATTCCGCAAGTGCGTGGGCTATATTTATTTGGAGTATATGCTAATCAGTGGTTACCTGCACAAAATCCAAATGGTACTAACGCATGGACATCTGAAGTTGGTGTATTCTATGCCTACTAAATTAAACTTATATTACAGGAAATTTATCACCATGAAGAAAATAGTGGCAGCAATGTGTCTATCAATAGTCTTTACTCCAAGTTTTGCTATGACATCGGTTAATTTGGATGAGCATGATTTTACTTGCAATCAGGTTAAATTAACCAATAAATCAAGTGAATCTGAAATCACACTTAATTGCGATAAGGTAAAATCATTTTACAAACAAAATGGAATTGAGGGACGCAATCCATCAAGAGTCTCCGGTGGTGGTGCTGATATCACCCAGATGACGACCCCGGATCAGGAAATTTCATTACATAAAATGAGATTCTATGATGATGAAAACCAAGAACTTATTTGTAATTTTGAAGGTGGCAAAATACATAAATGTAAGGCTGAGCTAAAAAAACCTAACTCAAACAAGCAAGAAGAGTCTAAACAACTAATAAAATAGGAAGACATCATGAAAAAATTATTATTTAGTATCTTAGCAATAAGCTGTAGTTCAGCATTTGCAATGACTAAAGTTGACTTTAGTAAATCTAATTATACTTGCAATAAAATCGCAATTACCCCAAATAGCAGCGAATCTGACTTACTCAATAATTGCCGTCATGCAACTATTGTAGAACATGAAGAAAACACTGCAGGCCGCACTTTCCGTGGCCCAGGTGGCGGTGCTGCTATGACTCAAAATAGCGATCCTTATGATGAAATTAATCTAGATAAAGTTAAATTTTATACCGATGATCATAGCTATATGGTTTGCTATTACAAAGACTATGTTTTTGTAAAATGTAAAGTACGCCCGCCTAAAGCGACAAAAACAACCACTTCGGCGAGCATAAATACAAATTCATCCGCAGCTAAATAGTTTCTTTTGCTAAATCGAATTGCGGCTGGCGTTAATGCTGGCTGCAAGTGACTTTTTGACTATTTTCTCAAAGATCGCATATTGTGGATCGTCTGAAGATAAATGGCGCAGTTTATCCATTGCGTACTGCTGAATTATTACCAGCGGTTGTATGATCTGCTCGCGAAACTTAATTGACTGCCCTTTAATTTGGTTTTCTGCCACTAATCTGTCATGTCCTGATGTCAATAGCAACAATTGTTGACTCAGCTGAGCTTCAGCATAAATCTTTTGCCAAAATTTGCCAAATTTTTCATCACTTTGCAGATGGCGAGTTAATGCAAAATTCGTATGTGCCAGACTTTGCATTGCATTATCCATTAAGCCTTTAAACAATAATGAAGACTGATAAAGTTTACTAAACTTATTCACATTGTCGTGATTTTCACGAATCATCTGGCTTAGTGCACTCCCTACTCCATAATAGCCCAATATATTCTGTTTCATCTGCATCCAGGCACCACCAAATGGAATAGCACGCAAATCTTCAAGCTTTAATTTAGTTCCGCTATTACGTTTTGCTGGTCTTGAACCTATGTTGGCTTCAGATAAATATTTTAACGGCGTTATTTCTTCAAGATAACTTACAAACAAAGGATCATTTCTAAGACTGGTATAGCTGTCATAGGCATATTGCGCTAGTTGCTCAATTAACTCCTCTTGTTGCATATCTAAAGTGTCGCCATCGGTACTAAACAATCGTCCAGCGAGACCAGCGCTTAGCAAATGTTCAAGATTAAAAGTTGCCGCGGCAGGAGTTCCAAAATTAGCGGAAATGGTTTGCCCCTGAATGGTTAATTGAATCTCATGATCTTCGATTTCTCGAGCAAGACTGCGATAAAAAGAATAAGTTTCACCGCCTCCACGCGATGGAGGACCACCACGACCATCAAAAAATACCAAATTTACACCGTAATTCTGTGCTAATTTACTCAGGCGTTTTTTGGCTTGAAATATCGACCAATTTGCCATTAAATAACCACCATCTTTAGTTCCATCGGAAAAACCTAACATAATTGTTTGGCACATCTTCCAATGTTTGACATTTTGGATGTATAGTGGGGTTTCAAATAGTGTAGTCATAATTCGTTCTGAATTAGCCAAGTCATCAATTGTTTCAAACAAAGGCACAACTTCCAGAACAATTGCTGCCTGTGGATTATGTTGGTTAAGTAAATTGACCAACCACAATACTTCCAATACACTTGCAACTGAATCAGTATTACTAATAATATAACGTTCGATTGAATTAGTTCCATTATGTTGTTGAATCTTTGCAACTGCTTTAATTGTTGCAATAATTTCATGAGCTAGTGCATCATCTAATTTAATCTTGCCAAGTATATCTTGAGTAAAATTGCTTAACAATAGTTGACTGCGTTCATTATCGCTTAGTTTTAAATAATCTGAACAAATATTTGCTTCGGCAAAAATATAGGATACTACTTGGGCATGAATAGCGCTATTTTGGCGAATATCCATTTTTGCAAAATAAAATCTAAACAATTTAACTTTTAAAATCAGCGCATTAACATCTTCAACAAACAAACCTTGATAATCACTATGTAATATTTGTGCAACATTCTCAAGATCACTGATTAATTCATCAGCATTGCCATACCGATCCTGTTTAATTACCAGAGCAATTCGGGTTAACTCTGAGTGTGCCAAATCAAAAGTCAGGCGTCTGCGTAGAACTTGAATATCAGCATAATATTTACGAAGTACAGAATCACGCAAGCGTTGCGCAACCTGAAGCGTTACTTCAGCTGTTACATAAGGATTACCATCGCGATCACCACCTGGCCAAAATCCAATATCCAAATTAGTATTAAACGTGGAAAGCTTACTTTGTATATGTGGTAAAACTACGTAGAAAACATTTTCTAAAAACCAAATAATGCTATTTGCCTCTTCAACAGGTGTGGGCTTAATTTGATTACCAAAGCGCGTCAGTCCCATTTGCAGAAAAAGATTACGAATTTCATTGACATCATTATTACGAATTGCTTGAATTAGATTTTCAATAATGACTAAAATCGCTGATGGATAAAATTGGGTGGGATGCGCGGTTAATACTAACCTAGTTTTATAATCATGTAACAAGGTGGTTAGTTGTTTAGCATATTTATTTTTATCACTATTAATTTGATGAAGGAAGTAATCCAGCGTTCCATAACCAGACATATCTTGAACATCTGCAAATGCAGCATCTTCTAAAGAGTCAAATAATACGACCTGACGTTCGATAAACTGAAGAAATTTTAATAGTAAACCTAAATGTCTTTCTGGCGCAATTGGTAAAATTGCCAAAAAATCTGCAACAATTTGTGGTGCTGTCTTACCATTTTCTAACCAATCATTTGCCATTTTTGAAAAAATTGGTAAGCGTGCACCAGCTTGATCGGGATCCGCAAATGGTAGACCTAAAAAAAGTCCGTTAAAAATCTGATATTTAAGTAAGACATCGCGTTCAAATGTTTGCATTTTGCTATTGGCAATCGCGTCAGAAAACTTCAGCATAAATCTCCCCTTTGGTATTAGTAGATTTGGTTTAGAGGTTATTATATGCTATTTGAAGACTTCAGCGCTATTGAAAATAGAAATTATTAGCTATTTAATATTTTTATAATAATAACATCACTTAACGGTATGATTTACTACTATTATCACGGTTTGCATTTTCCAATGTAATGAGGCGTGCTTGGCGCTTATCCGTCCAATAATTCCATGCCCAACGTAACATAATTCCAAGCTTACTATCAAAACCGATCAAGAACCAAACGTGAACAAATACCCAGATAATCCAAGCAAAATAGCCAGATAATTGAAACTTACCAAGTTGTGCAACAGCTTTATTACGCCCAATTACTGCCATATTTCCTTTATCAAAGTATTTGAACCCAGAAATCAATTTTGAATTTAATTTAGCACTAATAGCACGTGCAACGTATTCACCTTGCTGTTTTGCTACTGGAGCAATCCCTGGCAAGAGATTACCTTCCGCATTTTTGCAACAAGCAATATCTCCAAGGATATAAATATTATCAAATTTAGGCAATGATAAATTTTGATTTACAGCAATACGCCCCATACGATCTAATTCAATTCCAGCTTGTTCTGCAATATCTTTGGTAATCGGCGTAGCTTGCATTCCGGCAGCCCAAACGACAGTTCGAGTCTGAATAACCGACTCGATGCTATCACAAAGTATTTTGATATGATCTCTCTGAATATCCACGACCTTGGTATTAGTTCTAATTTGGACACCAAGCTTAATTAGATCTTTTGCCGCAATTGATGATAGTTTAGCAGAATACGGTGGCAAAACACGTTCGAATCCCTCAATTAAAAGGATTTCGACATCTTTGGGATTAATATTACGGAAATCATTTTTAAGTGTATGGTGAGCAAGCTCCCCTAAAGAACCTGCCAATTCTACCCCAGTTGGTCCACTGCCAATGATAACAAAGCGCATTTGTGCTTTACGCTTCTCAAGGTCAAGCTCTTTTTCTGCCCGTTCAAATGCCATAAATATCCGTTGACGAATTTCCAGAGCATCTTCGACAGATTTTAATCCTGGTGCGTATTGTGCCCACTGATAATTACCATAGTAATTATGTGTAACTCCTGTTGCAACAATTAGGCTGTCATATTCTAGTTGCATCGTATCGGAATGAATAGTTTTTTGCTGTAAGTCAATATGTCTGACTTCTGTTTTATAAACCGTCACATTTTTACGTTTGGCAAGAATGGAGCGAAGAGGAGACGCAATTTCTGATTCAGAAAGACTACCTGTAGCAATTTGGTAGAGCAATGGTTGAAACAAGTGAAAATTGCGCTTATCTAGCAAAGTAACGCTAATATTATCGTCTTTCAGCGCTAATGCCGCCGAAAGACCAGCAAATCCACCACCAACAATTACAACTCGATGTGATGCAGCTGGCACAATTAATCTCCTCTGATTAAATGACGTTTAGTACTTATTCCTATTTTTAGTCGGAGAACTAAATAATGCAGCAGCATGAGGCTTACGATTAGTATTTTTACGCATTGGCTCATTATGTTCTTTGCTTTTCCCTGCAGCACCCAAATTTCCTTCTGCATTTGCTTTAAGTGCTGAACGAAGTGAATTTGGCTTAGGATTAAATTTTGATTGAGCAGGTTTTTCTTCTTGAGAAACTACTTTACGCACATTGTTGTTCTGGCTACGTGACGAGTTTTGGCTAGCCCGTGGTGCGCTTTTCATTTCAAACCCAGGAACAATTTCAACTTCAAGCTTCATTTTTAATACTCTTTCAATTGCTTGTTGAAGCTTAAGCTCATCTGACGCGACAAGCGAGACTGCATCGCCAGTTTTTCCTGCCCGTCCTGTACGCCCAATCCGATGCACATAATCTTCAGGAACATTTGGTAACTCATAGTTGACAACGTGTGGTAAGTCGACAATATCCAAACCTCGTGCAGCAATATCAGTTGCAACCAACACTTGTAATGATCCATCTTTAAACTGTGCTAAAGTACGGGTGCGATTGGACTGACTTTTATTACCATGAATAGCTAAAGCAGGTATACCCTGATCCGCTAGATAATCAGCCAAACGGTTTGCTCCATGCTTGGTGCGGGTAAAGACCAATACTTGATACCAATTATGCTCTTTTATTAAATGTGCCAATAGCATGCGCTTCTGGCTGGTTTCCACTGGATGAACCTTATGCGTAATGCGTGCAGCAGCAGAATTAGGCGCTGATGTTTCGATAATGGCCGGATTATTTAGAAATTCACTTGCCATTGCCTTAATCTCAGGAGAGAATGTAGCTGAAAATAGCATTGTTTGCCGTTTTTTAGGAAGTAATGCCATAATTTTCTTAATATCACGAATAAATCCCATGTCTAACATGCGATCTGCTTCATCTAATACCAATAACTGAATTTGTGAGAGATTAACCGTATTTTGCCCAACATGATCTAGTAAACGTCCTGGAGTTGCAACCAATATATCCACACGGCTACGTAAACGTTGAATTTGTGGATTGATGCTAACACCACCAATCATTACCATTGAATTTAACTTAAGATGCTGCCCATAATCAATAATGCTTTCCTCAACTTGCTGAGCTAGTTCGCGGGTTGGAACCAGAATCAAAGCTCTAACTGGTGGACGCCCCTCTGAAGGACCTTTAACACTTTTATCAGAGAGAAGATGCAAAATAGGTAAAGTAAAGCCCGCGGTTTTACCACTGCCGGTTTGCGCGCCTGCCAAGACATCATTTCCAGCAAGTGCTGCTGGTATTGCTTGTTGCTGGATTGGAGTCGGTTCTGTATAACCTTTTTCGGCAACTGCCCGAGAAATTTCTTTAGACAAACCTAAATTGGTAAATGGCATAATGTTCCTTATATCTTTTTAAAATTTATATATTACTGATGTGATTTTATCACTATTTGCTAAGCATAACCTAATATTTGCTTGAGAGCTCTGTTTATTTGACTTGCGGTTATTTGATTTCTATCACAAAAATAAGAGTTTATCGTTTCAAATTTAAACAAAACCCAGATCAAATGGATATAAAAAAATGCGCTATTAAAGCGCATTTGAATATTCATGTGACTATATTACCTAATAAGTCAGACCAACCGTGACCATACCACCAACTTGATTTTGTTGATAAAGTTGGTAGAATTGTTCCGGAGCTGCAGCACCTGATAATTGATTATAGGTATAAAAACCATTTAATCCAAGTTGTAATTCATCCCAAACATTAAATTTAGCACCAAGAGTTGAGGTTAATTGATAATTGGTAGCTGAAGTATAATTAGAAGTAGGACCTGAACGATCTGAATTATATAGTGCATTTTGATCAAAATAAATATCAAAAATGCTATTAATCCGATACTCAATACGTCCACCGATACCGCCAGTTAAAAAATAGTCCTGAGTTACATTAGCAGTTAGCGCATTTGTACCACCAGAACCTGAAGAATTATTGTTATTTAACGAATTGGAGGTTAAGTTAGTATTTCTTCCAACTAAAGCATATGGTGTAACTAATAAGGTATCTTTAACTACAGGAAAAGCGTAACCAACTTTAATATCTAAATCAGCAACACTAGGATTTTGCCCCAATGGACCTGTTACTGCATTTGGATTTGAAGAATTAAAGTTACTATAACCAGTCATTAGTGTAGCGTCAAAGCGCAACCATAACCCCATATCAAACAAACGCTCTACGCCAATACCAACTAGCGTTGTACCGTAATTACTATTTTGATTGTAAGCATTAGTTAAGTTACCATAAGTAGTACCGTAACCAATATACATTTGGTTATCAAACTCTTGAAAAGCGTGATTTTCGGGTAAAACTGCACTCTCGGCAGCGACATCTGCGGCAAAAGAATAAGTGCAACTGATACTAAATCCAAGAATAATTAAAATTTTACGCATGGTGAGTTCCCAAATATTTTTGTGATTATACGCTAAAATCTTCAACAACGCCAAATATTAGTTAGCTTTTTTGCTAATTTTGGGTCTTTTTGCTTAAATAATGTTGAATTATTGCGACAGTTGAAGCATCATGTTCTGAAATATGCTGGCTTTCAATATCCTGTAAAACTTTCTTAGCTAATGCTTTTCCAAGCTCAACACCCATTTGATCAAAAGTATTTATATCCCAGATTACACCTTGCACAAATACTTTGTGCTCATATAATGCAATTAACATTCCTAAATAATGCGGATTTATTTCCGGCAATACAAGCATATTGCTTGGGCGATTCCCCAGAAATACTTTATGCTTCGCTATCTCATTGGCCGAATCTTGTGACATACCTTGCGCTAGCAGCTCAGATTTTGCTGTCTCATAAGATTTACCAGCCATAAACGCCTCAGCTTGAGCTATCGCATTTGACCATAAGATATCATTATGTTCCTGATTACTAAATTTATCTGAAGTTGCAACAATGATATCCATCGGAACTATTTGGGTTCCCTGATGAAGTAACTGATAATACGCATGTTGACCATTAATTCCACTATCGCCCCACACTACCGGACAAGTAGCATAATTTAATTGCTCTCCAGCTTTATTCACCGATTTACCATTGCTTTCCATCTCTAACTGCTGAATATAGGCTGGGAATCGGGTTAAACGTGTGTTATATGGAGAGATAATTAGACTGTGATAATCGTAAAAATTATTATACCAAACCCCAATTAAACCTAAAACAACAGGAAGATTTTGACATAAATCAGTTGTTTGGCTAAAGTGTTCATCCATTGCGCGTGCGCCGCCAAGAAACTGATTAAAATTATCATAACCAATATAAAGTGCAATACTTAAACCAATTGCCGACCAAGAGCTATAGCGTCCACCAACAAAATCCCAAAAAGCAAACATATTTTCAGGCGCAATTCCAAAAGCTTCCACTGCTGCGGCGTTAGTAGATAATGCAATAAAATGCTTTGCAATCGCAGCGGTGTTATTTGTAGTTTTATCTAAAAACCAGCTGCGCGTACTATGTGCATTAGTCATTGTTTCTTGAGTAGTAAAGGTTTTTGAGGCAACTACAAACAAGGTTGTTTCGGGATCGATGTCTGCTAATATATCATTTAACATATAACCGTCAACACTGGAAATAAAATGAATATTCATTCCATTTACTCGGTATGGTTTTAGTGCCTGACAAATTAATACTGGACCCAAGTCAGAACCACCAATCCCAATATTAACAATAGTAGTTATTTTCTTGCCAGTATAACCTAAATGTTCTCCGCTATGAATTTTGCGGCAAAATTCAGCCATTTGTGCACGTACTGCTTTGATTTCAGGCATAACATTATGCCCATCTACCCAAATAGATTCTTTATTACTGCGTAGCGCAGTGTGTAAAACAGCACGATTTTCGGTATTGTTAATCTTTTCGCCATTAAACATAGCTTGAATCTTAGTAGTTAAATTTTGCTGCTTGGCAAAGTCTAATAAAAGCGCTAAGGTTTGTTCATTGATATTGTTTTTAGAAAAATCAAAGTAAACTCCATCTAATTCTAAGGAGAAGTCTTTTGCTCGTTGTGGGTTTTGTCTAAACAGATCCAACAGCGTTAGCTGAGATAATTGTTGGTAATGATTTTTTAAAGCATCTACTGCGCAAGAAGGCATGATAAATCTCCTACGAAATTAGTTTAATTAGTATACAATTGATTCAATGGTGGAACATCTGATTTTGATTCCGCATTATTGCTTAAATTATAAATTTTCATAAAATATTCATAAAATTTATTATTTTTAGTCCGTAACTTTTCTTGCGCCTGTTGTTGGGTTTCATCTGCTTGTTTTTTAATTTGTTGTGCTAAATTAAACGCACTCTCTGCAGACATGCTTTTAAAATTGTCTACTGTAGATGTACTTTTAGTTATGGGACTAACGGTTGCTAAACCAATATTAACAAAATTAATCCCCAATTCTGGCTCTGCAATGTTTTTTAGCTGAGAATTTACCTGTTCTTCAAATACACTTAAAGATGATGATTTGCTTGCTAAATTAAGTAATTTATTACTAACTACACTAGCTATTTGTACATCGAGGTTTTTTACTCCATTGGTATTTAGATAAACAAAATAAACCTCTGGCTTGATTACTTGCCAATTAACAACCACATTTGCTGAAAATTCCTGACCTGTTGTAGTATGCAATGATTGTGATGATGCAAGATATGAACTACGTAAGTTAGTATAAATAAATGTTAACTCACCCCAAAATGGAATCTTCCAGTGTAAACCCGGTGCATAAATTTGTAGCTGTTTTGAATTTTGTTTTACTATGCCAACCTCGCGTTGATCCACAACAAAAAACCCACTTGATACAGCAGCAATAATAGCTAATAAGATGATTAAGTAATTACGCATAAGTCTTAACGATCCTTAAATTCACGTTGACGATCAACGCTGCGATCCACTGATCGCACATCATCATTGATATTTGATTTACTACTCGTCACAGAGTAAGCTCCGCTAGAATTACTTTCTATTCGCAAAAATTGTGATTCACTTAATTTAAGCAATTGAAAACTCTCTGCCGTTGATGATTTTGCGTTAACTTGACTTAACATTTTATAATACATCAATTCGACGATGGCGGTTTTATTTGCTTTATACTGAGGAAGTAAATTGTTAAATTCCGCAACCATTGATTCTGTCTGTGATAGTTTTTGAGCTTGATATTGCGCTGCCTCTGTCATAATTTGTTTAGCTGGCGTCATGTCGTTACTTTTTTTAGGTAAAGAAGCTTTAACTTGCGATATATTTTGCAGAGACTTAATATTAAAGGTGTTAATTTGTAAACCATAATTACGCAATACTATCATACTTAAATTACGAATTTCATTTGCGGTAATAATTGCGCTGCTTTGCATCAATTTTTGACTCTGGCGATGAATGAAGTAATCTTGAACAATAGCCGCCATCAACCAGTTAATTTTTTGATTGAGATCACTATTCTCTTGATAATAGTTTAAATAATATTTTTGTGGGTCTGAAATTGTAAATGATAAATTAGCATTTAGATTTAATACACTACCATCCTCAGTGGCCGCCAAAACGCCCGATTCATTAGATGATGCTAGATTCAATGTGTTTTCAGAGGAGTCAAGGTTAACAATATCACTAAATGGAAATGGAAAAGTCACGCCAATGTCCATTCCACTTATAACCTGATTGATCTTGCCATTAGTTAGAATTATTCCATAACTTTGATTTGGAACATAGTAAACACCTGTTAAGCCCCAAAGCACTAAAAGCATGGTGATAATAATTACAGTAAATTTATTGTTACTGGGAATTGAAGGTGTTTTAATTGGGCTATTAGGGTCTTTTTTCCCCATTAATCTTGCCAACTTCCGATTCAGACGATCTACGGCTGACTCAGTTTTTCCATGGCTCATATACTAAATCCTGTTGCTGATTATTATTATTTTTTATCCATTCCAGTTTTTCAATAATTGCTTGTCGAAGCAAATCTAAACCCTGATTTTGATGGGCTGAAACAAATACTTCCATTGGTTCTTGCTCATCACTATAAGTAATGTGAGGTTCTACATTCTCTGAGAGGTCAATTTTGTTATAAACCACTAGCTGCGGAATTGTATCAGCATCAATTTCAGATAAAACACTATTTACATCTTCCATCTGTCTTATTCTCGAAGCATGAGCCACGTCTACAACATGTAAAAGTAGCTGTGCATAGACTGTCTCTTCAAGTGTTGCTCGAAATGCCGCAACCAGTTTGTGTGGTAAATCACGAATAAAGCCAACTGTATCAGATAAAACTACTTCATGAGTTTCATCAATAAATAAATGTCGCGAAGTAGTTTGTAGCGTTGCAAACAAGCGATTTTCAGCATAAACTTTGGCTTTAGTTAATGCATTGAATAACGTTGATTTCCCTGCATTGGTATAACCGACAATCGAAAGCGTAGGCAATCCGCTTTTTAAACGCGCTTTACGTTGTGTGTCACGCTGCTTAACAACTATAGCCAAACGTTTTCTTAATAAAGTAACTTTATCTGAGATAGCACGTTTGTCTAGCTCAATTTGCTTCTCACCAGAACCACTACGTAAGCCAATCCCACCGCGCTGACGCTCAAGATGCGTCCATCGCCTAACTAGTCGTGTGGCAATATATGACTGCTGGGCTAGTTCAATTTGCAAAATACCCTCATTGCTGGTAACCCGCTTGGCAAAAATATCCAAAATTAGCTGGGTACGATCAATAATCCGGACTTTTAGTTCGCGATCTAAATTACGCTCTTGAACCGGGCTAATATTATGATTGAAGATTACAGCAACTGGTTTGAGTGTTTCACAAAGTGTTTTGATCTCATCTAATTTACCACTTCCAACAAAAAAACTTGGATCTACTTTCGGGCGATTAGTCATCAAGACCTGCGCAACATAAAATCCAGCTGATTCAGTTAAAGCTATGCCTTCAGCAACATCTTCGTCAAATTCACTGTTGCGATTAAGATTAACCGCGATAAGTAATACCAAATTCTTTTGAGGATTTTGCATCAATTACTTAGCAATTTCGGTATCAAAATTATTGCTGAATGGACGTGATGGAACTATTGTTGAAATTGCATGTTTATAGATAAGCTGGCTGACAGTACTTTCTCCATCGCGCAACACCACCACATATTGGTCAAATGATGCCACAATACCTGACAACTTGATACCATTGATTAAGTAAATTGAAACTCGAATCTGTTCTTTACGTAAACCGTTAAGATATGGATCTTGTAAATTAATAAGTTTAGACATTATGTTCTCCAGAATTATTTCGTCTTAAAGGTAACTAGCGCACTCTTTATTATTCGACTAAATTTTAAACACCGCACGCTAAGCTAAGCATAAGTGCGGCTTTCCTAAATCAAGCTTGATTATATCATATCTTATTCGCACTCTCCAAGTTACTAATTTTGCCAGCGACATTAATGTTCTATGTACGCACTTGCTATATTTTAGTTTTTTGTACAATAGCAAATATAGATGAATGAGTAATAATTTATTGGATGTTAGGGTCATTAGGTGGCATCTGCTGATTGAGCGGTATATTTTGCTCATCAGGGATTGCTTGCCCAAAAACCGTATCTCCAGAATTAGCGCAAGCAAATAAGCCTATACTAATTACACCGAGTAACAAATATGTTTTCATATTACTCCTTATTTGCGTGTGAGCGTACTAACTCTACTAATAATTTAAATGGACGCCCGGTACTGCCCTTAGCTTCTGCCGTTGAAGCAGTTCCAGCAACATCTAAATGTGCCCATTTATAATCGGTAAATTCTTGGAGAAAACATGCTGCAGTCACACTTCCAGCTTTACCACCCCAGCCACCAATATTCAACAAATCAGCATGATTACCCTTAATTAATGCATTATATTCATCGAATAATGGCATTCGCCAAACCTTATCGCTGGCAAGAACCGAAGCATTTTGAATTGCGGTGTGAAGTTCTTCATCATTAACGTATAAGCCACTAGCGACAGACCCAAGAGCGATTACACAAGCACCAGTTAATGTCGCAACATCTACTACCCATTCAGGATTAAATTGTTTGGCATAATGCAGAGCGTCACATAAAATTAAACGACCTTCCGCATCTGTATTTAAAATCTCAATAGTTTTACCAGCCATACTGGTAACAATATCACCTGGTTTTTGCGCCTTAGAAGAAGGCATGTTTTCACAAGTAGGTACTAACACAACTAAATTGACTTTTAACTCTAGTTTGGCAACAGCAGCAAATACACCTAATACAGTAGCTGCACCACACATATCGTATTTCATATCATCCATATTTGCACCTGGTTTTAGGGAGATCCCACCAGAATCAAATGTAATACCTTTACCGACTAAAACAACAGGTTTCTGATCTTTTTTAGCACCTTTGTACTCTAGTTTAATAAACCGTGGTTCTTCTTTTGAGCCTTTAGCAACGCCTAAAAATGTATGCATACCCAATTTTTTAATTTCTTTTTCATCTAATACTTCAGCGCTAACATGCTTATTTATCTTCTCAAAATCTTTTGCAGTTTCACCCAAATAAGTAGGAGTTGCAACATTAGATGGATTATTTGCTAAATCACGAACAATAAAATACCCTTCCAAAATTGCGACTGCATTACTAAGGGATTTGTTTAATTTTGCTTCAGATATAAGGTTGATGGCTTTTAGTTCCAGCTCAGATTTGTTAGTTTTAAAATCATCAAAGTAATATAATCCATTAACAAAATCCACCAGAAATTTTTCAGCGGAAGATTCTAAATCAAGTTCAATTTTGTCGGTATGAAGTTGATTTAGATGAATGTTAATTGTGGCTATTTTATGACCTGCAACAAATTTAGCTAACGCTGCCGCAACATTACTGAGTACCGCTAGAGAATATTTGCTAGAATTACCAAGACTTACCAATAAATTACTACCATTTACTACCAAACTGCCAGCAATGGCTAAATTATCAATTAAAAGATCGGTAGAGTTACCATTTAAGTCGTGAAAACTTTCTTCCGCATTTTCTGCAAAAGTAAACAGGATGTTAAAGCCATTTTGAGCCTTTGGTTTTGCGTTAAACTTAATCGTTGAATGTTTAAATTTAAATTGCATAATAGATTCCTTATAAAACAAAAGCCATAGAGAATTGCTCCCTATGATAAAATACACAGAATTACAATATTCTAGCACTTATTATGTTATTAAAAAACGTTTTTTACAAAGAATTAGTTGCTAACGCAGCGCGAATTTTGACTGTATTGGTTATAATCTTACCCATTACTGAATTATTTAAACTACTAGATCAAGCAGCTAGTGGGCATATACCCACAGTAACCTTATTTACTTTCATGCTTTATGGAACGCTGGCTAGTTTTCCCATGATTTTAAATATTGCGAGCTTTTTAGCGATAGTAATCACCATGAATCGCTACTCAAAAGATCACGAGCTAGCAATTTGGTTAGCTAGTGGCATTTCTCCATTTAGATGGTTGAGCTTGACCGCTTGGTTTGTAGCGCCACTGGCTCTTACCTGTGGAATGTGTTCTATGCTTATTACTCCATGGGCGGTGCGCCAATCAAATCAATATGCTAATTTTTTAACTAAACAAGCAGCACCAATGGCGCTATCGCAAGGATTATTCAAAGAGTCTCGCGACAGTAAAGATGTGTACTACATTGAAAAATATTCAATTGAAAATGGCTACGCTCATGGTTTATTTTTACAATATACTGACGAAAGTAATACCAGTTACAATATTAATGCAGCAGAGGGGCGCATAACAAATCATGAAGGAATGCTTGGGCTAACTTTATATAATGGGACGCGTAATCAACTAAGTAATTTTGAGAGCTCGAATATTTTAACTATGAAATTTGCCACATTTACAGCAACTTTAAAACAAGCGTATGACCCTGAACGCGATAAACTCCAGCTGAATTCTCAATCCTACTCCACGCTTGACTTGATTAAACGCTATGATGAGGCACACAATCGCGGCGAACTGTCTTGGCGAGTTTCGATTATGATTATGACTTTTGTTATGGGATTAATTGCAGTTCCGCTTAGTATGCAAACATCACGGGTACAAGGGAGTCTAGTCTTTATTTTCCCTCCAATTATTTACGGGGTTTATCAAAACATAATTATGACAGTTAATGCGCAGATTAATGATGATAAGCTTTATTCTGCATTTTGGACGATGCCAGTGCATGTACTTTTGATTGCTTTTGCTATTGGACTTACTTATTATAAAAGTAAACCTAACGGATATTTTAGATCTAAAAACAAATGAAAATTCTATCCAAATATATACTAAAAAAATGCTTGCTTAATACCACGATGTTGCTGTTTGCTTTTGCAGTTATTTATACAATTGTCACAGCAATTCCAGAGCTTGGCGATGTCGGTAAAGGAAACTACACCACTCTAGCAATGTTTATTTATCTAGGCGCTTTACTACCAGGGTATATTTATTTGTTAACTCCATTGGCTGTACTGATTGGTGTTATGACGACGATGCTTGGGTTGGTTAAAAATTCTGAATATGCAATCATGCGTACTTCTGGAATATCACTAAAAGATATAACGCATGTACTGGCAATATTTGGAATATTTTTTACCTTTGTTACTTTTGCATTGGGTGAAGTTATTGCCCCTAGCGCAAGTCATTTTGCTAAGCTGTATAAATTGAACAAGCTAAATCAACAAGTTTCAACTGAATTATCTTCGGGAGTATGGAGCAAAGACGGTGAACACAGCATTATTAACATCAAACAAATCAATCAGAACGATAGTCAGAATATTTCTGGGATACAAATTTTTAATTTCACTGAAAATCAACAACTCCAACGTTATATAACCGCAAACTCAGGACATTATAACAGTAATGAACATGCTTGGGAATTAGAAAGTGTAACTATCTATAATTATTATGGTTATAAGATATCTATTGTTAAACCAACTAACTATAGCTGGCCATCAACTATTGATCCAAGTTATTTTAACGTTTTAGTTATTTCGCCAGAAGATATGCCCGCTCTGGGACTTATCCAATATATCAAGCATTTAAAAACTAATAATCAAGCAACTAATCGTCATGAAATTGCATTGTGGAGTAAACTACTCTACCCGATTGCGTGTATCTCAATGGCATTTATTGCGATTGGTTTTATCCCAAATAACGGGCGTAATATTAATCTTTCGGCAAAATTATTCGCAGGGATATTAATTGGAATAACTTTTTTCTTTAGCAATAAATTAATTGGCTATATGGCGGTACTTTTTGACTGGAATGCTATTTTATCCGCCACTATCCCGACGGTTATACTCTTTGCCGCCGGATGGATAGTTATTCTCAAAAAAGAAGCTTAGCTCTAGCTAGCAATCAAGTCAAGAAAGCGTGTGGCCAATACTCTATAATCATGATTCCTGAGGACAAAGTTATAGCCATTTTGCGCAAGTGCTGCTAAATTTACCTCGGATAATTTACTCAATGTAGTCATGGCGTTAGCAATTGCTTCGACATCCTCGGCGGCAATTGATATACCACAATTAGCTTCATTAACTAAATCATTCCCAGCAGTTACGGAATGAATAACTGGTTTTTTAGCCAGCATATAATCAAATAGTTTATTTGGGCAGATACCAAAACGATAAATCGGTAATTTATTCCAACCAATATAAAGCGCATCACATGCCTGTAAAAACGACGGAATTTGTAATTTACTGATAGATGGCATAAAATGGATATTGTTCAAATTTTCATTAACCACACGTTCAATCATACTTTGTTTATTTGGGCCATCCCCAATCAAGACAATTGCAATTGCTTGATCAGTAATTAATTTAGCTGCTGCTAGCAAGTAATCCAAAGCATTAGCTTCTCCCATCCCACCAGCATAGCCAATGATAAATTTATTTTCAACATGTTTTAGTCTACTGAGTAAATTTTGATGCTCATTAGGCATTTTTTGCGTTGAATTAAGCCAATCTTCCGCCACTATCCCATTGGGAATATAAGCAAATTTATCCTCACTCATTCCCCTGCTCTGCATATATTCTTTGGCTTTGGGTAAAAGGCTTACCACTTTATCCGCATTACGATAACCAAAATCTTCGGCACGTTGCATCGCCATAATAAATGGGTGCCAGCGCGACATACCGCCGACTTCAATCGGAGTTAGCGGCCATAAATCATGCACTTCATAGACAAATTTGGCATGAGCTGCTTTAGCAATAGAATTGGCAACTTTAGTATCAAAAGGATAGGTTGAAGATGCGATCACCAAATCAGGTTTAAATTGGTGAACTAATTTATTTTTGAGTAGCTTAACTTTATTTAGGAAAGAAAAAATATTAATTACCCGTTTGAGACCATTTTCACCATAGGGCGTAGTACGACACCAGATATATTCAATCTCGTCAATTGTTTCATGCAAATAATCTTGCCCCTCAGCTAGCGTAACATTTTTATGGCGGACATGAGAAATATTACTGGCAACAATCGTTACTTTATGCCCCTGCTTGACCCATTCGCGCGCGAGATAGTACGGGCGATACTCCATGCCGTGGTAGATAGAGCCTGCGTAGTGGTTGATGTAGAGAATATTCATTTAAGACTTAACCTTTTGTATTAATTATATAATTGCAATATGCATAAAAAATTATAGGGCGTAAAATAGGGCGAACTAATAATTCCTGTTATATAGTTTCATAATAGTTATTATTATCAATTAGTTTTATCTGAATAACTACTGCTGAAAACCCACAGATATAAATCTGATATTTTTAAATTTATGCTCCAGAAAAAATCATGAGCGAATAACTTAATAAAATATTACTGAAACTATTAGATTTAAACAATACAACCAGAATAAATAATTAACCAGATTAGTAAATATTTTTACGTATGTAAATGACTCTACAACATAAAATAAATCAGATTATTTTATAAAAAAATACACTTCAATTTTTAAGATAAAATATCTTCTAACTTATTTAATATAATTTTCTTTCTCTCACTAAAAAATATTTCAAAATTTTCTACATCTAGCTCCACGTCAGGAATTAGATGAGCCTTAAGAAAATTTTGGTATTCATAAGTGCTTTTATCGGTACCAACCTCTTTATTGATCCACTCTTTTAATGATTTATCTTGTTTTGACATATTCTCATTAGCATCTAACATCTGCAAATTAACAATTGAATTATATGTTTTCCAATCATTGTTAAATTTTTCTGGATTTAATTTGTAAAACGCCTCTGGAAATAAATGATCTTTATGGAAATTATTATTTCTATAATCCAAATGTGGGTACAATAACGCTAATATTGAGAATGCGTACTGATTGTCTTTTTGTATTTCTATTAGTTCGTTTATTCTATCGTCATTAATATTTATCCTACTTCCCAACTTATTGAAAATTTTGACACTTGGAAACTCATTGAAATTCTCAGTAAAGTATGCTTCCTCAATATCATGTGTAAATACTTGCCGTACTTGGTTCAAAATGTTATCAGAGCTGCCACTAAAAACTTTTAAACACAACATTTTTAAAAGCCAATTTTTAATAATTTTTCTATCATTTACATGATTGACACCCGTATCAAGATTCTGGTACCCCTTATGATACAAATAATATAATACAGGTATTGTAGACAGATATGAGGTAATGTTTACACCAGAAAGACCAAAACCTTGAAGCAATCTGAAAAGCGTAGATATTGAGCAATAAATATTACTCCATTTATTTTCGATTTCTAGTAAGAACTCATTGTGTAATGAACTCAAATCATATTGAACCTTTTTATGAAATAAAACTAGTATGCATTTTAAAATGAAATCATTATCTATACAAAAACCAGTATCTGATACTTCTTTTATGAGATTATTAAACTCAGCTCTTGCATTTCTTGCGCCATTTTTACTGTCCCATGCCGCAATTATCATCGAAAACATAATATCAGAGTATGATAATGATGATCCACCAGAGTTTATACGTATAAATATTTTAACAGCTTCTTCGTAATTCTCATCCTCAATTTCATAATAGTTTATAGAGCTAGCATTTAAAATTTCTTTTAATGAAAAAATCATCTTTTTTTCATCTTCTAGCTCGATACCTCTCCAATCATCAATACCAATTTTCCATTGTTCTACGCAGCCTACTCTAACCCAATTATGGTTCCAATTATCTTTAAAAACATCTTGTTTTGTAGTTTCATCAATTGAAAAAAAATTGAAATCATAATTACCATCCTCGCTAAGACCTTTAGTAATATTTAAGTAAAGTATTTTCTCTTGGTAGCCAGTTAGATCATCTTTTCTCGCATAATATGTTTTTTCAGCAAATGAACCTCTAAATCCTATATTTAATGCAGTAAGCCGTTGTTGCCCATCCATTATAGCGTGGAAATCTTTTTTATTCTCAACTCCTTCGGCTTGCTCACTCGTATGATGTCTTTGAATAAATGACTTAACTAATGGATAAAATTTATGTTTTTTGTCATCTAGAGTTTTTACTTTCCAAACAAGCATAGAACCAAAAGGATAGCCTTTCATCAATGAATCAAACAGATTAATTATCTGCCTAGTCGACCAAACAAACTCTCTTTGAAAAGCTGGAAGCATAAACTCCTTTTTATCTATTCGGTCTAAAGCTAACTTAACTGTTATTGGGCTTTGGAAACCAGGCATAATCAACTCCACTCTTCGTATAAAATTATTAGAATTATTTTACTGTGATGTTTATTTATCAATTTAGCTCATTTTTTACCAATGGGAATTTAACGATATCACCACTAGTGTTTTTAAAGCACTCTCGAACCAACTTTGCATAATCCTGATCATTTGTATTTTTCAAGTATTTCACAACTTCAAATAGTTCATAAGTATTGACAAGAGCAATACCAGTTCTTTTTGCTGAATCAAGTGCTTTTTGTGTGAAAAATTCATTTCTCTCATTTGGATGCAAGAGTCTAAATGGATTACCAAATAACACCCCTTTTGCATGAGTTGATACTTCATCTCTTTCATAATCTTCATGAATATTTGACTCAAGTTGCCTAAATTTTGTTATATTGATTGCTGAATTATCTTTTCCTTCCGCTTCACCAATAAACCTACCTTCTTCAGATTCAAATATAATATCAAATTCTGATTTTCCATCATCATAGTTTTCGGCTCTGAAACCTATTGTTTGTAAAGCATCTATAATTGCATATTCTAAAGGCTTACCATTTTCATACAATAGTTTTTTTGACAAGGAGTGTTTAGAAAGCTCGATCTCTTTTTGTTCAATTTCAGATTTAATTGCCTCTATTTGTTGATTTAATGTATTTATTTCATCTAAACACTTCTGCTCTATATCTAGTTGAAACGCCTCACTTTCAAGCCATTGTGGCGCTGGGGTACTTTCCGAAGATGATTTTAATGCTTTATCAATTACTATAATTTGACCTAAGAGTGACTTCCCAAATTGTATTGCCTCTTTAGACCAGTTATTT
The DNA here is from genome assembly GCA_964611845.1 of uncultured Neisseria sp. Taxonomy (GTDB): domain Bacteria; phylum Pseudomonadota; class Gammaproteobacteria; order Burkholderiales; family UBA11063; genus Aquella. The sequence goes on along the minus strand of CAZTBH010000002.1, from coordinate 111,243 downwards.
GTTTCTATAAAATTGTCTGGTAATTTTAACGGAGGCAATAATAAAATGGTTCCCCCTTTATCATTTTGCAACATCCCACCGACAATTTTATCTCCAGTTTTAGTGAGAATTAATGGTTTTACTTTGTCAAGTTCAAAATAGAGCTGATATTCTGTAAAATCTTTTACAAGCTCCCAGTATGGTTTTAAAAGATTTGCTTCTTTAGTAAATTTTATATTTTTACCTTTAGAGATCCTTTTGTCTTTAAAGCTTATTGGCAACATTGAATAACTATTCAAAAGATTAACAATATTTGTAACCTTCTGATTTCTCCCTGTTCCTGAAAATTCTTTTTGCCCCGTTTTATAATAAACTTCTTCAAACTCATTTAAAAATATAATGATTAATTTTCCACTTTTGTATGCAATATTTAGTTCTTCCCTCCAATGCTGAACTGATTTGATACATTGCATTGAGCATGACTCTGATAAGCTAGGTTTACCGTTAAATGTGCCAGAATAAATTACATTATATTCTAAATTAGGTTCAAATAAAATAATATCAGCATCTAAAAGCGAAGCATTAGAATGAAAATCTTGATATTGAAAGACTTCTTTTGTAGGTAATTGAAACCCGACCGTAAAAATTGTTTTACCTGCCATATTTAATTTCCTTCGCATTTTGATTTAATAAAATCAAAAATTGGTCTAAAAACTTCAAAGTTTTTAGGAGATAAGGTAGGTACTATTTCTTTGGCAAATCTTACTTTATGTTTATCACCTTTAAAATGCTGAATTCCATGTTTTTCTTTAAACCATAATGTTTTATCATCAAAAGCATCCCAAAAAATATGCTCTATACAAAAATGAGGTTTTGGAACTATTTTATCTATAAGACTTGCATCGTTATAGACCTGAGTTTTTAAATCATTATCTGGTATTGGAAGCATAAAAATATATGCATCTTTATCAATTATTTTTCGGCATAAACCTAGTTCAATTTGATTTACCTCATTTGTGGATCCAAGAGTTCTCCAGTCTTCATATGCATCATCAAAATCAAATAATCCAAAGAATTTTTTATTAGGATGCCTAGTATATGTATCATTTCGTGATAATAGTGTTCTAATAAAACCTCTATCAAAAGCATCTTGAACCAAAATTGGCATATCATCTGTTGGATACAACTTTTTATATGCTGTATTTAATATATCTACATCAGATACACCCTCAACAAATAATATTGGTTTATCAGATGTTCTTATAACATTATCTATCAGAAGCTTACTCTCATCTTCAGAATATTGAATAAAACAATTTGATAATTCGTTAATAGTTTCTTTTTTGGATTGTTTTTTCCAATTAACTTCATTTTCAATAACATTGAAAAGATTAATATTGTTATCATCAAATGGTATAAGAGTAGGTGCACTATGAGTACTCATTAATATATGATTATGAACAGATTGACTGCTTATTTGCGAAATTTGGTCATAAAACACCAGTTGCCATTCTGGATGTAAAAAAGCATCAGGCTCATCTAACAGTGAAAGAATATTTTTATCTTTAAAAAACTCTATAATTGAATATATGTATATTGATTGAAATTGTCCATCACTAAAATTTTGAATTTTTACTTCTTGTTCATTATACAATTTTACTGATATAGAAATCTGTTCCAACATTCCAAGAGTTTTTAAATTATCAAATTGCCTAAATAAATCTTGAGGCGTATAGTCAGAAAACTCACTCCAAACGCTCGAAATATCAAAATATAATCGGTACTTATCTTCTTCTGGGAAATAACCTTCAGATCTTACTGGTCCACTTGTGACTGTATTTATGCATCTATGTAACCTATCTAAAAAAGTTTTTGTTATCCCTTTTGGTTTCCAATATCTTTCATTTTCATCGTCAGAAAAATCAATGTTAAATGAACTCTTTTTTGTTCCATCTACATTAATGGCATATAAAGGTCTTTTTAATATTACAAATATTTCATTAGAAACTGTACTTATTCCTAACTTATTAACAATATATTCTTTTGCTTTAGAATCTCTATTTTGCATTAATAACATTGTTAGTAAAAGTTCTTTATATTCTGGGCCAATTCCTATAAAATATCGACTCTCTTGAAAACTTGCTTTGATTATGCGAGCACTAAATTCTTTTTCGTATTCATTCACTAAGCTTAATACGGTTTTATTGTGACCAGAGTAATAAATGATTACATTATCTGGTTTTGGTATGGTTGTTGTGGTTGTTCTTTTTCTTCCATCAAATTTTAAAATACCATTTTTCCATTTGAGTTCAACATTTTCTCCAGCAATTTCATATTTAATAGTGAAATTAAAATCACAAATAAATTTACTACTTCTAAACTCTACAATGTGTCGAAAAATCTTTATCATAGCCTCAAAAAAGTTAGATTTTCCAGAGCCGTTTTTACCTACAAATACATCAATAAAACTGCTCCCATCAAAGGTTATTTCAAAATCTTTTAGGTTTTTGTACTCTTTAATAAAAACGTATTTTAGTCGCATCTTATTTCCCTAAATTTGACATGATGGCATTTAATAATTGTGTTTGTTTTGATGAGCTATTTTCTATCTGTTGTTCAAGTTCATCACATAACGCCATAAGCTGATTTATTTTTTCTACTATTCTTTGTTGTTCATTAAGTGGTGGCAAAGGAACTATCGAATTGATAATTTTTACTCTTGAAATATTTGGTTGTGCCGCACCAGCTCCTTGAGAGATAAAATACCCTTTGAGTGAATCAATTAAAAATTTTAAAAAATGGTTATTAATCCTACTAAATGTTTGACATGCACAAATTGCTTGATTTGTTGTAGCTTCAACTCCCAATATACCAACTTCTCCAATATTTGCCCCATACATAGCCACCAATATAGAACCAATAGGATTAAGCCCTAGCGAACACTCATCTAATGCCTTTTGAGTGATGGTTTCTTCGGTATTTTTAATAAAGCCTTGTTTTACTTCTCCAGATTTTACCCATGGAATATTTCCACCATAATAAGCACTATTTGTACGGCTTGGTGTTGAACCTGATTTCCATACACCAAAATCATTTAAATAGACCCATTGCCATCCATTTGGTAAGTCATAAAGAAGTAACTCTGATTTGATAGGTTCTAGTGATTTTACTTTATTGGCTTTTTTCTCTTTTTCAATCTCTTTTAACAACTCACTTGCAGGTTGGTCATTTGGGTCTTGTGGTACAAGTTTACCTTGCATAGCAAGTTGCAAGATTGTTCCTCTTAACTCTGATACATTTTCTTTGACTGTGTAGAGGTCATTGAAATGGCTTGAAATAAAATGCCAACCTTTTTGGCTATTGCTCTTGTCTTTACTATCAAGGAGTTGATTTATCGCTGATTTGTGAACTGTGAGCTTTTTGGTTTCTTTTTGTTCTTTTAGTTTTTCTAACTCATCACATAACCCCATAAGCTGATTGATTTTTTCTACTATTCTTTTTTGTTCTTTATAAGGTGGAATTGGAATAAGTCCTGAAAAAAAATCTCCATCATTAATTGCAGGATATGCCACTCCTTTCATTTTGAGTTCAACATATTTTATAAATATAGGTGAATTTAGATAGTAATAAATGAATTTATTATCTAATTTATTAAATGGATGAATAATAGCAAAGGCAGTACTTGCAATTGGCTCAGGTAGATATTCTTTGTCTATGATAGCAATATTTAAAAGGTATGGGCGAACTGTTGAATATATAATAGTTCCATATTTAACAATTTTTCTTGCTCTTGAAGGAGCTTCAGATGCTTTCAAAACTTGAGTTGAATTTTTGATTTTTCCATTTTTGTTATCTATGGAACCTACATCAATATAGGTAAATTCATTATTTGGTGTTTTTTGTCCCCAATCATAGCCAATATCACGAATATGTCTCCACTTCCAATTACTAGGAATTTCAAAAGGTATTTCACTTTCTTGTATTTGTCCTAATGGTTTTGATTTTTTGATTTTTCCATCTTTAATCAGTTGCTGTTTTTCTTCTTCAATCCCTTTTAACAACTCACTTGCAGGTTGGTCATTTGGGTCTTGTGGTACAATTTTACCTTGCATAGCAAGAGTGAGTATCAACTCTCTTAATTTTTTGATACCATCTGTTGCATCAAATGCCGTATCGAAGTATTTTTCTAAAACCTGCATTAGTTAACTCCAAGGGCTTTTAAAAGCTCAGATTTTAGTTCTTGCTGTACATGTAAAAACTTTTTATTTATCTCTTCATATTCACTCATAAGTTCAACTGGGTCTTGGTGGATTATCTCTTCAAAGTGAGGATTTTTACAGTCAAAATTATAGTTTCTATCTTCAAGCTCTTTTGCACTTACTTTCCAAGCATTTTTTGTAACTTTTCTCCCTTTTCTGCTACTTCCACCCCACCACTCTTTTTCTAAGTCAAACTCTTCTATGGTAAGTGGATTTGATCTTGAGTATGATTTGTACCCTTCAGGATAAGGATGTTCAAAAAACCACACTTCTTTTGTTGATCCACCTTTTTCAAAAAACAAGATATTAGTATTGATACTTGTATAAGGACTAAATACACCTTTTGGAAGTCTTACTATGGTGTGAAGATTAAACTCTTCAAGAAGCTCTCTTTTTAGTGTAGTTTTCACTCCCTCACCAAATAAAAATCCATCAGGTAATACTACCGCCGCTCGCCCTGTATCATGTTTAAGAAGGTGCATAATAAGCGCCATAAAAAGGTCTGCGGTTTCTCTTGTTTGGTGTTTTTTGAGGAAGTTTGACTCGATGCCGTTTTCTTCCATACCACCAAAAGGGGGATTTGTGATGATGATATCTACCCTATCTTTTGGTCCATAATCTTTGTATGGTCTATCAGCTAGAGTGTTTGTGTGTCTAATATTTGTAGGTACATCGATACCGTGAAGCATCATATTGGTCATAGCAAGCATATGAGGAAGTGGTTTTTTCTCTATACCGTGAATAGAGTTTGATAATATTTTTGTATCATCTGGAGTTTTTACTTGCTTTTTAAGATGGTCTATAGCACATGTCAAAAATCCGCCTGTACCACAAGCTGGATCCATTACAGATTGTCCAAGTTGTGGGTCTATCATATCTACGATAAACTGTGTTACCGCTCTTGGTGTATAGTATTCTCCTGCATTTCCTGCTGATTGTAAATCTGCCAAAATCTTTTCATAAATGTCATTGAATAGATGTCTGTCACTTGAAGAATTAAAATCTACATCATCTTCGATAGTATTGATAACTTGTCTTAGAAGCGTGCCTGATTTCATGTAATTATATGCATCTTCAAATACTGTCCCAACAACCCTACCGTACTCAGAGACTCCAGCCGTGTTGGATAGTTTTTTAAGTGAGGGAAAAAGATCGTTATTTACAAAATCTATAAGCTCATCTCCTGTGATACCTTCGGGATTTTTTGCCCAGTTTGACCAACGGAAACGACTTTGCAGCGGAGACTTATAATTTGCTACAGTCAGTTCCCATTCTTGTTCTTTATCATCAAATATTTTTAGAAAAATGAGCCATACGACCTGACTGATCCGTTGAGCATCCCCATCAACGCCGACATCTTTTCTCATAATATCTTGTATACATTTTATCAAAGTTCCAATAGCCATTTATCTTCCTAATAATGTAATTTTACGCATAGTATAGAGCTTGCTCTAAGTCTTGTATTGCTTGATTATATTTTTCCAGCCCACCAAAAGTTTTGATGATTTCTATTGGTGTTCCGATATTTATAAATGGTGAAACTGTCAAAATTTGAGTTTGCTCAATCTGTACAATTCCCTCATCTGCATATTTATCAAGAAGTGCTTCAAGCACTATTCTTGCTTTCTCACCGTACTTTGTAAAGTAGTTTTGTTTTTTTACTTCCTCAGCTCGCTCTTTTCTCGTAAGTGGTGGCATATCCCAAGCCACATGACACAATAAATCAAAAGGGTCACAGTCTTTACCGACTTCATCGGCCAGAGCTTCAAAAAATATACCCTGATTTGATAGTTCTTCAATAATAGCTTGCTTTTTCTCTGATTCTGACCATTTTGTTAAAAAGTCATCCAAAGAAGCAAACTCTTTTAAGAGAGCTTTTTTAGTGTAATCTTTTAAAGACTCGGTGATGAGTTTACCATTTACATCAAAGTACTGAACCCTCTCAGCGGCTACCTTTACTTCAACATTTGAAACAAAATATTTTCTTATTTTGAAGCCTTCTTCGTTGCTAATTTCACCGTCAAAAGTAAAACCATCGCTTGGTTGATTGTGCTCTCCTGAATTATTTTGATTCTCTGAATTATCGGTAATCTCATCATCTGGGGGAACAGGTGAATCATCTGGGTTTTTAGGCGTATATATTTGCACTGGTTCACCATCAAAATCAGGATCTGCAAATAATTCTGTGGCTTTTTTAAAGTCAATAATTGTGAAATAAAACTTCTTGTAATCCTCATTGATACGAGTTCCACGCCCAATAATTTGCTTAAATTCTGTCATGGATTGAATTCTTTGATCAAGGACGATGAGCTTACAGGTCTGTGCATCAACCCCTGTGGTCATAAGCTTTGAAGTCACTGCAATAACAGGGTATTTACTCTCTGGGAAGATAAAGTTATCCAGTTCAATTTTACCTTCTTCATTGTCTCCTGTAATTCGCATAATATATTTGTAATTTTCAGCCACTAAGTCACTATTTTCATTTACTAGTGCCTGTCTCATTCGTTCTGCATGGTCGATATTTTCACAGAAGATGATTGTTTTATCAAAACGATTAGTTTGTCTCAAAAAATCACTTACTTTTTTGGCTACGAGTTCAGTTCTTTTTTCCAAAACTAAAACTTTATCAAAGTCTTTTTGGTTGTAGATTCGATCTTCTATTTCATTGCCATATTTATCTATCATACCTTTATCTGGTCGCCAACCAGCGATATCTTTATCTATGTCAATTCTAACCACTTTGTAAGGTGCTAAAAATCCATCTTCAATACCTTGTTTGAGCGAATAGGTATAGATGGGTTCACCAAAGTAATTAATATTAGAAACTTCATTGGTCTCTTTCGGAGTAGCAGTAAGACCTATTTGTGTTGCGGATGAAAAGTAACTCAAAATCTCATGCCATGCCGAGTCCTCGGCGGCGCTTCCTCTATGACATTCGTCAACTACAATTAGATCAAAGAAATCAGGGCTAAATTGTTTATAAATATTTCTTTCTTCTTCATTACCAGTTACGGCTTGATATAAGGAAAGATAAATTTCATAAGACTTATCCGCTTGTCTTTTTTTGATTTTTGTCATCGCTGAACCAAATGGTTTGAAATCATTGGTCATAGTTTGATCAACCAAAATATTTCTATCAGCTAAAAATAAAATCCTTTTTTTGGCTCTTGATTGCCATAGCCTCCAAATAATTTGGAATGCAGTGAAAGTCTTCCCTGTTCCTGTTGCCATTACTAAGAGAATTCTGTTTTGACCTTTAGCGATCGCCTCAATTGTTTTATTAATGGCTAAAATCTGATAATACCTAGGTGTTTTTTTACTTCCATCACTGTAATAATCTTGAGTGATTAAAGTATTTTGCTCTTCATTTAATCCTTGATTATTTTTCCACATATTCCATAGTGTTTGCGGCGATGGAAACTCATCTAAACTTATCTCATGTTCTAAAACGCCATCTGTTGCAATTTTGTTGTGAAAAATAAATCCATCACCATTGGAGCTAAATACAAAAGGAACTTGCAGAAGTTCGGCATATCCGAGACCTTGCTGCATACCGTCACCGACTGAGTGATTGTTATCCTTCGCTTCTACTATCGCTATAGGAATATTCGGTTTATAAAATAGTACATAATCAGCTCGTTTTGGTTTTGCTCTAGTATGCAGTTTACCACGAACTATTATCCTACCTGCGGTGAGAGAAAATTCTTCTAATATTTGAATATAAATATTCCAACCAGCTGCTATTAGAGCTGGGGTTATAAATTTGGTACGAATATCTTGCTCAGTAAGTTTTTTCTTGTCCATCTTACCCTATTAAATATTTTGGATTACCATGTTCTGTTAACATTTACTTTAGAAGTTTGCATGATGCTAGCTTGGGGGCTCTTAAATTTGTTACAAAACAACGAATATTATTAATTTTATCATAATTATAAAACTACTATAAAATATTACCGATACATCTTCCTATTAAAAAATATAGGTGCTTGGTTTGATATGCTTTTGCGCTGGCTTCGGGTATGGCGGGTTTTGCAGGCAAAACAGGGATTCAGCGCTAATTAATGATACAGGCTTAGGGGGTATCCTAAGCCTTATTTTATAGATAACAGTATAAGCCTGTTTCTTGCTCAAAAAACTGTATTAAATCTTCAGCGTAAACCTCATTAATCTGCTTGATTACTTTATTCGTGGTTAGTCTGGTATTGCTAAAAGTTAATTCGTATAAATCTAATCCGATGTTATAGGTTATTGCGACTAAATTAATCCTGTTTTTAATGCTTAAATCACTGGGTAGCGCACAATTTAAAACTGGCTGTTCTTTGTGATTGGTGCTATATGATAATTTTGCGCCTGTCATGGTAATGAATTTATTACCGCCTAATTGTGCATAAATGGTCTGTACTATTTCTTTTGCATATTCTTGATTAGTCATGATGATAATTCCTGTTAAAGTGTAATTTAAAATTTAATGGTTATTCATTGGTGCGGGATTGCTCCCGCCTGTGATTAATGGATTGCGGGCTGCATCTCGGTTTGAATGATTTGGCTGCCATAATCTTTACGGATTTGTTTCATTGATTTACTGCCGCGCTTATAATTGGTAATGTTGATAGTTGGTGACCAATACCATGATTTTTTAGCACCGGAGAATTTAAAGCCTAGATTGCTAATTGCTTCCTTATGTGGGTAGGTATTACCTGATAACCATACCCAATAGCCGCAAACTTCGATAATTACGCCGTGCATAGTTTTAAGGGTATCCAGAAAGCTAAAATCAAAAGTTGGTGCGGGTTCTTGCTCTTGATTGATATCCAGAGTTTGATTAGCCTCAAAATACTTGCATAGCTCAGCAAAAGCAGTATTAATCAATTGCATCGTCTCGGTATTGCCACCTTTATCAGGATGATTTGCACTGGCTAATTTTCTATAAGCTTGTTTAATCTCATTTAACGTATATTGACCGTTTTCCAGACCAAAGATAACAATTGCATTTTGTAATTTATCCATTTGAGTAACTCCATCAATTAAAACATCTGTTAATTAGCGCCAACGAGCGCTACCGCTATTTAATTAAGCCAAACCTAAAATATTACGGTTAAGGGGGTTACCCCCTTACTGCCAGAGGCATAACCCCAACCAAACCAACATTTTTTGTTTTGCGGCTTAATGGCGATACTAAAAAGCATAGAACTGCGGTTGCTAGTGCGATTGCGCCAACAGGAAAGTTTTTTAAATTGTTTTATGGAGTTTACGGAGTAAAAGAATTTATAAAAGTTTGGTGCACACGTGAACTCGGATTAGCGGCTTATGAATATAGGCGGCTAATCAGCTAAGTTTCACGTAGTGTCGTTTATGAAGATTAATTGAGTGAAGGAAGCATGACTGAGCGCAATTAATTTCACACTCAGCCACCATAGCAGGGCTATGCTTTATCGGCGTTAATAATGTTAGCCGCAAAATAAAAAATTTAGTATTCTTTGCAATGAATTAATCATTGAATTCATCCTCAATATTGTCAGAAACTTCTAAAATTGTATTTTTCAGCTCTGCACTTGTTAGTATATCAAAGCCATTTTTATCGAATTTTACAAAATAATCTATACCTAAGCCCTCAGCAAATGTTGGTAAACACAAAATAATGAAAGTCTTACTATCTAATTTTGTTTTGACATGACAGTCATAGATATTTTTTAAAATAATATGGAGTTCATCGCATTTAATGAGATCTGACCAAATATTCTCTGTCGGATGAATCGGAATACCCAACGGCATAAATTTAAAAAAAACTGTATTTACCCAGCCGATCTTTTTCTTAAATAAACCTGCATGTTTATAAGTTGTAAGCTGATCAATTTTTCTTTTTTCTCCTTCAAGGAATGTTTTTATTGGACTTCTTAATATTAAGTCAATATCTAAATTACCGTCAAAGAGTTCTAGGTTTATGTAATTAGGCGTATATATCTCAATAATTGCTAAATCATTATTAAGTTTAATATCAGGAGTTCGTTCATTTTTTTTACTACTTTCTGCTATTATCTCAATAATAATATTAGGTGCTCCACAAATGTCTAATAGTTTTTTTACTGAATAAAATTCACCAAATCTTCCAAACCATGCGTCACGTGACTTACCTATTTCTGGTTCAATTTTTTGAGCATAATAATCAAAATTTACTTCTCCCATTCGCCCAATGTATGGAGACTGATCATTGCGAAAAATATTTATTAATTCATTTTCATAATGATCTCCATGAGGTATATCTAGAAATTGTTTTTCAATAATTTTTTTGTCACTTAATTTGAATTTTAAATTTTTGAGTATCATTTGCAACCCTTTAAAACATAATCATATTAGCATCTTTTAGTTACGATTATTCTATCATAAAGAATGCTCTTTCACTGATAATTATGTTACAATCCAGATGCACTTGTGGTCTATTATGGTTAAGGCGCCTTTTGTTTATCCAAAAGGAGAACCAGGTTCGATTCCTGGTAAGTAAAGCATATTGTATATGTCTATAGTGTTCTTTACTTACTAGAGAATTTGCTGTGATAAAAAATTTCCCCGATATATCGGTGTATAAAGCACAAACTAAAAATGTAAAATATGCCAATAAAATTTATAAACATTTTATGGCTCAGGCAAATTCACTTATTAGATGTAATAAAGAGTTTGAACTCAGTTATGTAACAAGTATATTGCAAGTAACTTACTGTGCTTATGCTGAGTCTTTGTTTCTAAAGATTATTCATACACCACACGGATTTAAGTTAGACGAAATAAAGAATATTAAGTTTGAAGTCGCAAAAAATGGTATAACGACAGGTTGGAAAAAATGTGTTGATATGGCATTAAGAAAAGCCAAATTCAGAAAATCTAATCACTGTCATAATGTTAAGAAAGAATTAAATAAATTAATTAACACACACCTATTAAATCCAAGTCAAATAAGAAATAAATTAGCTCATGGGCAATTTGTGGTTGCTTTAAATAAAGATAATTCTGTAGTAAATAACGATTTAACTGATTCAATTGAAAGATTAGATATTGTAGAAATAGCTAAAAATTATTATGCACTGTCGTTGATAGCAAAAATGGTTGAAGATATCGTTGAGTCTCCAGAAAAAGCACACATTACTCAATATTATTCAGATTTATGTAAACTTGAAGAGGAACTAAAGTCTAGGAGCAAATGGACGCTAGAATCTAAAAAAGTTAAGTTATTGAAAAAAGCACAAAATAAAAAGCAATAAAAAAAAGCTCTAAATTTATGTGATCCATGATGCATTATTTTAACAAATTTAAGTGAAACATATTATTACAACTAGTTTTTTATTTGACGAAGATGTTAATTTAGTATATACCTAATACGAAATTAAATTCTACTGTAACGAATTAACTTCATTCTCAAGTTGTTGCAATTTATTGAGGATATTACTAAAATCTGGATAGTTCCCGAAGATCATTGCGCGCATTTGTTTGTAATCATCATGCAACGTTTTCTGACGATATTCTGGTGGAATTAACTTCAAATTACCAGTTAAACAATCTTCATATTTAGCCCAGTTACGCGGATAAAATTTCCGCTTAAATTCAACTACATCCCTTAACAAGCTTACGTCAGCTAATGCACTATTCTTTATTGATGAAGATGCCAACATTGCTAAATCGTAATAATGGCGTGAATAACGTAGCGGCAATTTACTCTCAACGGGGCGATTAGCTTCATGATGCAATATAGTGGCTTTCTCCCAGAATGTACGTTCCGCAACAATAGCCTTAACCTGACATGTTGCGTGTGTAAATAATTGAGGGAAGGCATCTGCTGCAAATGAAGTTATCGTATATTCCCCAAAGGGTAGCCACGCAGCTAGCGGGCCAAGTTCTAATAAAATTTGTGGTCGCAAGTACAGATCATTAAAAACTGCTGGATAATTAACATAAATAACTAGCTTGGTAGTATGATCTAACGCACATTGACAAATTGGTTGCAATAGCGTATTGAGCCTCGGCAAAATCTGATCCTGCATAAATTCATGGGCGCTATCATTGAGCGATTGATTAAATTTATTTTGCTGGCTATTACTACGTGTGAGTAATGGATTATCTTGCGTTACTGTATTCCAGTCTAAAATTAAATCAATATCTTCAGAAAAACGTTCAATTATCTTGAATACTTTGGATAAACTAGTACCGCCTTTAAACATCAGGATTTTTGATAAATACTCATCAGCAAATATTTTACTCAGTACCCATGTAACCCAAAAATCTTTCTCTGCAATAGCTGGAGTTACTTGTTTTTTAATGGCTGTTTCATTAAAGAGCTCACGAAGCTGAGATTTATTAAATGAGGCAATGTGATCCATATCCTACTCCTGACAAACTTGTTTAATTATGCTATATATCCAATCCGTAACCGTTTTGGTATCTTTTATTATCTTAGGATATAATTTACTTTCAATTTTTTGTTTAAGTTTAGCAATAACTTCAGCTGAGACATTATCTTTGCCAAGGCTTGTGATTGCTTGAACCAGTAGCGCACTTTCTGCGTATTTAAACCCGATATTTTTAAGTGCTATTTTTTTAAATTCCAGTTGATTGCCTAGAATATCATATTCGCGCTTCGGTCCATCACTGTGATAAACATATCTAGCTGGTACTTGAGTTGATAAGCCAAGTAAATAAAGTGCGGTATCTCCTGATGGCTCAATTCGCCATTTAAATTTACGGGCAAGAACATGCGCCACCTTATCTATTTCTGGACTGAGATATTGACCTAAAAGCTCACTATACTTGGGAAAGTCATAAATGCCACGGATTACCCGCCGAATTTTGTTCTGCAATGCCAAATTAGACAATACCCAATCAACGGTTGTACCATTAAATTTATCCGAGAAATCAGCAGCCGAAAATACGTAACCTCTACCAGTTCCTTTGATAATATAAAACAATTTATTTTCAATAGATTGCATTTAATTTACTCTTAATTTTTTTCAAGAAATATAATATATTTTTTCTTGAGATATTATATCAAATCACACAGATAATAAACAAAATATCTTGCCTTGGTAAAATTTATCAACTAATGAGTTTGATATCTACCCACAACGTGACATATTAATGGCATCTAAAATAAATACAAAATTGTCTTGACAACATATGATACAATTATTAATAATTGGTTTTGTTTGTATATAACATTGGTACTGCAATCTACACGTAGATTGCAGTACCAATTACTAAAATTAAGCAAATGGGTTACTTCCCACTACTTGTGTTTGTTTCTCTTGAATTAGTTTAATTCCATCTGCCTGTTGAATTTCATGAACCTCTCGTGAAGTTGTTAATAGTGACCTAAATACAGTACTGTCTTTATCAAATGTACCACTCATAACTTGCATCATGCCTGTATGAGTGCGATTCGTTGGTCTGCCAGAACATAGTAAGAAACACTCTCTATCTCTTAACAAGTTAAGCATATCCTTGGTAATTTTTGGCACGTCTTGCTCACGATAGCTTTTTTTGCCAGTTCCTTTATCAACCAAAGTAAATCCTCGCTCTGTCTGCTGGGTTTCCACTTGAACTTTGACTATACCACCAACCTTTTCTAGCTGATCAATAATAAATGGATCATTAGAACCATAAACGTAACTGTAACTGCAATTTGCAAATAATGTCCCGATCATATCTTGGCTAGTGATATTTAGTTGTGGCGATTTTAATAACGCCGCAGTTTGATAAGCCACTAAACAATGAATCCCCTTCCCGCCTCCTTCAGTAAATACTTCAATTAAGTCTTTATTCACATATTTAAAAAACTCATCGGCAATTAAGCAAATTTTTCGTTTACGATTTGGTAATTTCAAAAGCACCGAGATTATCGCTTGAACAATTGCATAAGATTCCTTAGTTTTTGTTTGTAAATACCAAACACCACCATCGGCAATTAGCTGATCAATGCTAATTCCACCTTTAGCATTAATACAATCCCAATCGGCTAAAATCTGTAAGCTGGTTTCAATTTTAGATTTTTCATTATCTTTAGCTGTTGGATTAAAAAACTGCTCATAATGAGTTGTCATGATATCGCGAATAGTTATCTCTTCCTGAGTATTAGCTACAAACTGTGCTAAGCTTAATGCGATTCGTTTCGCTTGTTTCTGATAATAGTCGGTTGCCATATCTGAAGTTTCTTGAATATTACAGAGTTGCAAAATTACATCTTGAAGTACGTCCACATCTTTGGATTGTAAGATATTAAGCTGAAATGAAGCAGATACACCAAACTCCATATAGGTATATGGTTGTTTTAACTCACTTGCGGCTTTGTAAAGCAACGGAGCCATAATATCGTCGCCGCCATTTTTAACATCCAGCATAATCACAAACTCACCAAACATCATCATTTGTACCGCTAATGGTTGGATGCCTAAATTTTTTCCAGACTGGCTGCGACCTAAAAACTGGGCATGTTTCTTACTAAATTTTGCATATTCTTCATATATAGGTTGATTATTCTCAGCATCCCAATTTAAAAACACCAATTGCTTATTAGCTTTAAAATACTTAAGAGGATTATAATTTTTTGGCTGAATTTTATTAATTTGCTTTGCCAGTTGTTCAGTACTCATGGTACTATTAAAATTAGTTTTTGTAAAATAACCAATCAAAGCTTGAAATTTAGTTCCCCATTTACGTTTTACAAAAATATACCCCAGTAGCGCAACACTAAAGCCAATAACAAAACATATTAGCAAATAAATAAGTGTATGCTCTAAAAAATCCCCTCGTCTACTTGCCTGCATCTGACGACCATAGTCATTAATAATATCTGGGAATGGTACGTATAGCAAATAACTGGTTAAACCAAAGTACCCAAAAGATAATCCCATTCCAACTCGATTGATAAAACTCAAAATAATATTTTCAGATTTTAAACTTTTCAAAACGAGCCAGTAAAAACATCCCGATAACATAGCTACCCAATAAATATTTGAAAATAAAAATACTTGGTTATACGGCTGAATAAAAAAATATTTGATTAAAAATATAAATGCTTGATCTAAAAAATTTTGCATAATAAGAGCCTTTATAAAATAAAACACACATTAGATGAGACGACTGGGAACCATAAAGCCATTGCGGCGGGTCTTAAGTTTAAGCAAGCAATGGCTTTATGGGGCTAGCTCGTTCAGAGCGCAGCCTCCGTAGCGCAAGCGAAGGATGGGGGTGCCACTTAGTCAACAATCGCCCAACGATTGTAGCAACCCCAGTTGCGGTGACTTAGTGGGGGCTTGCCCGCGCCATTCGCCTGCCACAAAACAGCGCCAGCGCCCCCTAGGGTTTTGTGAGCGAGGCTCCCCCATTTTAAGTAACAGACTAGTCGGCAAACGTAAGTGCAGCTGACGCAGGATGTTACGGCGCATTTAATCGGGATTAAGCAAAGCTAAAACACGCGATAAAATGGGGGAGCCTCGCTCAGGCGGGGCGAATGGCGCCAATAAATAACAACAAGGTATGAGCCCTAGCGAATAGCTGCAAACCCGCGTTCAGCGGAAGGTTGCAGCGAGCCTTGTTGATACCATAACTATGGTATTAACCTATCCTACTCGTTGTTTCAAATCGTTGTCAGCCTGACACGAAGAAAACAACGAGCAAGACAACGAATAAAAAAAGAGCTAACTATTTCTAGTTAGCTCTTCGTTTGCTTTTTTTATGAGTTTCTTGAGATAAACCTCAAGTGCCTCATCAAGATCAAGCATCAAATTTTGCTCCTTTGCAGCTGCCTTTAGCTGCTCAAGTTCACTAACAACTTGATGAGAAATTTTAAGCTTTAACTCGGATTTATTTTCAATAGCTTTAATTAATGTCATAACACTACTCCTAAAAATTAAACTAATTTTAATAAATAATTTTGAAATTCATCAAAATTAATGAATTCAAAATATGCCTTATATTCATCGGAAAAATGAATATCTTGGTGATTTTTGCCTTTCAAAATAGTTACCGAATATAATGCCTTACGCATTACTTCAGCATTAAGATTATCGACACAAACAAATAACACTTTACTAAATTTACCAGACAAACAATCCGCCAAACATTTAGTAATCTTATTCTTTAGTCCTTCAAGGCTATAGCGATTGCGTTGCAACTCAATACTAATTTTTTGGTTATAAATAACTACTAACCCATCTGGATAACTTTTATATTGTTTTGATTTAATAGTTTGCTGTTCAGTTACCCATTGAATATTATTATTGATTGTAATTATGTGCAGTTGTTGGACTTTTTCATTATGCATAAAGTTCTGAGCAGAAATATTAAAGCGCTTAATATTTTTATGCTCTAACCCCAACTCGAGATATCCCAATTGTGTTATCGCATAAATTGTACGATGCCCTGTATTAGTAATAAATTTATGCTTAGAGATGAGTAAATCATCAGACATTCGGTCTAATAATCTGCGTGAATACTGGAGAGAAAGAACCTGAATTAGATTCCTAATATTATTGGCTGTTGACCACCCAACAAGAGATAAATAATTAATGACTTTTAGCCTACGAGTGCTGTTTAATTCAATTTTTTGGCGGTAATTAAGTAAATTTATTTTGTTGTGTATAATCATGATATCTACGCTTAAGTAAAGAATACGACACCATGATTATAACTCAAATTAGTTATAATTAACTCAATATAACTCAAATTCATGCATTTTATTTTCGTATGCAATTTTAAATAATTGTGATTGATACGCAAAATATATCAATAGAGCTGCAATTAAATACATAATACATCCCTGCATCGTTTCATTTGATGTTGCGGCAAGAATTGGTTCAAAAGTAAATAATTGAATATTCAATTGAAAATATAGCTGGATAAAATATGGAATCAATATTAATAAAATCTTTATAACCATCTGATTTCTTTTACTCCAAACTTGGGTTAAATATTCAGAATTTATTTCACTTTTTTGTAAATCGGTGAATTTGTTTGTCTTTGATGACTTTCTCATTATCACAGCGTACAAAAACATAACCGATAACATATGAATTAGAACAGAAATTCTATAAATAAATGAAAATGCAAACTGAAAATAATCCAAGCATATACAAATCACCAAATTCGTAAGAATAATTTCAATATAAGATTTTTTAGCTACCAAAATAAAATCACGCTTAAAAAAGAATGTAATACCACTAACAAAACTCCTCAACTGTAGCTTATTTTTATAATGCATCTCTTTCATATAATTAAAAAATTTGTTGCTCATTACATAACTCCTCCAGAAAGTCCAAACCTTAACCGACCTATTACATATTTCAAAATGCTATTTTCATCATTATTCTCTATCTTTAGTATAGCTTTATTATTACAATCAAATAAAATTGTCGTTGAAATATTTTTTTCTACTTTATATATAAATAAGTTATTGCCATCATTAAATAAATAAAATTTATTATTAACAAAATAACCAGCAAATTTCTCTACAACCCAAACACCTTTTTCGTTAAATGCAGGTGGAAATAAGTTACTTTTAAGTTCAACCACAAAAATGTTTTTCTTGCTAATACCCATTTGTTCCAAAAGAAAATTGGGCAGCGCCTGAGATGATATTTTTCTTTTACGTAGTGATGCCATTGGATCTTTCGGGATTGGTTCGCCTTCAATAATTAATGGACATTCAAAAAATAACTCATTACCTAAATCTGTTTTTTTATCTAAATCCCCAACATTTAAACCCATCAATTTTTCTGCATTTCTAGCTGCCTTATCCCCAAATTGCCGCTCACCTCTCACTATAGCATAGTATTGATTTACATTAACTTTTTTGTCTTTGGCAAATTTATTTATTGAGTTATCAAATAATTCTCTTATATACGATAAAAAATTTGCAACTCTGATTTCACTTAGTTCCATAGCTTATTATTCCATAATAAAATAACTTTACTTAAGTTATTTTGTGTTATTATAACTCACTTTATGCGTTAATTAATAGCTTAAAGTAGAATAAAGTATTATACAACATTTTATAGTAGGAAATAAGAAAATGTCAAAGAAAAAAAGTGAAATTTTTAAAAACTCAAATACTAATTCAGATGACGATACAATGCTCATGGAGGATGTGTGTACTTTTTTAAAATGCGCTCCAAGTACAATTGATAAATATGTAAGCCAAGGTAGATTTCCAGCCCCTAAAAAAATTTTAGGAAAAAAAACATGGTTAAAAGATGAAGTAGTTGAATGGCGTAACAAATTGTTAATGCAATAAGTCTAAACTTATGATATCTGACTTAATCATTGAAATGCAACAATTTGGCTTACTTATTGATTATTACAATATTAATACCAACGGTAAAATTCAAAGAGTTGCAACAAAAACTAAGCCTAAAAGCAAAAATGGTTGGTATGTCGTACATGTTACCAATTACGGCATTGTAGCGATTTTTGGCGACCATCAAAAGAACTGTAAACCAATAAAATGGACTAATATTACCAAAACATCACAAAACCAATACCTTGTTCTTAAAAATAAAATTAACCAAACTAAAATTGAAAATGCTCTTGAGAAGAAATTTCTATTGGAAAAAATTAACCTATTCTATTCAAAAGAAGTACGCCCAATGATATTGTTACATAAATATCTTAAGCAAAAAAACCTAATAGAACTAGATTTTAACAATTTTAATGATCAGCTAGGCGTAACCAATGATAATAAATTAGTGATTCCAATTAGAAATATTAGCAGTGAATTAATGGGGTTACAGACAATAGACGTTAATGGTAAAAAACTCATGCTAAAAGGGTCTCAGAAAAAAGGAAATTTTTATACAATTAGTTATAAAGGTATAAATCTTAAAAATGCGGAAATTATATTTATTGGTGAAGGATTCTCAACAATGGCAAGCATACATATCGCAGCCCATAAAATTTCTAACGAAATACGCATTTGTTCCATTATGGCAATTGATGTCTACAATATTGAAGATGTCTTAAATAACATTATCCAGTACAATTCAAACCCTCGAATTATTTTAGTAGCAGATAATGACTGTGCAAGTGAAATAAATATTGGGGTACAAACTTGCACATTTATTTTCAATAAATACAAAAACATGATTAACTTAGATATCTACATCCCTAAAACATTATGAATAAAAACCTTGTAAATACAGATGCTAATGATATATTAAGTCGTCATGGTTCAAATGAGCTAAAAAAGCAAATTGAAAAGTACGTGATCAAAACATCCACCACACTTGAAGATACCTCAACTAATTACGATAACAAATTATCTAATATTTTAGATAAAATTATTAACTCTCTTCAACGAATTGATTTTAATGATATTTTACTATCGGAATACGATGATGATCTAAGTCGATATACCCAAAAATCTGGATTTGTTAATGTACCAAAAAGTCTAATTGCGGTAGTTGTTATAGATAAAATCCTACAAAAAGCTGAAAATCTCAATATCAATATACGTAAAAAAAATGGAGAATCTTACATTTATAATGGCAAATTTTGGGAAAAATTTGAAATTGAAATATTGAAGAAGTTTCTGCATCAGTCATCAATTGCTTTGGGATATTTAAAATCAGAAAGCAAAACGGCAGTGTTTCAGGAGTTACTAATTAAAACATTTTGGCTTAATGCAGAACTACCAAGAATGCAAGATAACACGAATACATTAATTAATTTAAATAATTGTACATTAGAGGTAACATATAATCAAGTAAATTTAATTCCCCACTCTGCAGATCATTTCTTATTATACCAACTCAATTTTAACTATGAGAAAAATGCAGCAAATAACTTATTTTTATCATATTTAAATAAGGTGTTACCAGATATTGAAAGCCAGTTAGTGCTTCAAGAATGGGCTGGATACCTTTTCATCAAGAATCTAAAACTTGAAAAATGTGCAATTCTTTATGGTAGTGGACGAAATGGTAAAAGTGTTTTCTTTGAAATTTTGCTTGCATTATTAGGAAAAAACAATGTTAAAACGTTTAGCCTAAAACATTTACAAGAAGAACATAACAGAGCAGCACTTGACGGAAAAATATTAAATTATGGAAGCGAAATTAATAGTGGAATAGATCCTGACCTATTTAAACAGCTAGCCAGTGGAGAGCCAGTTCAGGCACGCCATAAATACGGATCTCCTTTTGAGTTACATAATTATGCCAGAATGATGTTTAATGCGAATGAATTACCCAAAAATGTGGAACACAGCGATGCTTTTTTTCGAAGATTCTTAATTATCCATTTTGATCAAACTATATCCGAAAATGAAATTGACATCGAACTGTCAAAAAAAATAATAGACACAGAGTTACCAGGGGTTCTTAACTGGATAATCGATGGCATCAAACGACTACAAATCAATAAAAGATTCTCATCATGCAGAAAATCACAATTACTAATTTCATCGTATAAAAAAGATACTGACAGCGTTGCTATTTTTATGGAAGAAAACAATTATGAGCCAGATCAATACAACAATATCTTACTCAAGAATTTATTCAACGAATTCAAAACCTTTCAAACTGAATGCGGATATAATAAAATGTCAGACAGGGCATTTAGTAAACGGCTAAGACAACTAGGAGTTAAAGTAGCAAGAGGTACAGACAATAAAAATTTTGCATTCATATGCAAGATTAAAAAATAGTTTTCAAATCATGGTAATTAAAGTAATTTCCATTTTAATTTATTGATATACATAGTTATATTAGACTCATGTAAATTTTTAGCCAGCATTGCATAGTAATTTATTTGATAATTAATTAACAATTATCATAAATTATTATACAATTATTGAAAATCAAAAATAGTAATAGATAAAACACTAACACTTCAATAAATTAGCATAAATAATTACTATAATTACTCTGTCTTTAAACATATTGAAGATCTTGTATATAATTTATTATAAGGATTAACCTCATTAGGAATAAAACCATCCAATTTATCAGCCCAAGACTGAAGCATAACAGCACGCTGTTCGAGAAACTCAGCATGATAATAATGCTTTTGACTCCCCATTAATGAATGACCTAATTGAAACTCTATATGCTGCCTATCAAAATCTAAATCAGCTAAACTAGTAGCAAAAGTTCTTCTTAAATCGTGAACCGTAAGGTTCTGAGTAAGTTTGTTACTTGTGACAAATAACTCAGTTAACCATTTATTAATTATTGTATATGCCATGCGCGTATTTTTTGTTGGCATACAAAATACATATTCCTTACGTCCATTTACAATTTGCAAAATCTTCAATAACTTAATAGCTTGGGCTGGAATTTTGGTTGTTAAAGGTTTGGATACTTTATCCACCGAAATAGATAATAATGACTGTTCAAAATCAATATCAGACCATTTTATATTAAGAAGTTCGCCTTTCCTAAACCCCAACATTAGCAATAAATGAATTGCAATTTTAATTGGAAGATATATCTTAGCTCCATAAACATCTGAAAAAACAGTTCTTAACTCATCCTCTGATAAAACTCGCTCACGCTCTTTTCCAACTGTTTCAAATCCTTTTCTAACAATTCCATTGGGTAAATTAATATCATTAACAGTAAAGGCAGATAATGGATTAGTTTCAATATGGTCTAGTTTTACCGCATAATTTAATAATACTTTCATTTGTGAGAATATATCGCGAGCTGCTGCCAATAATGCTTCATCAAGCTTTGGTTGAATCAATTTATCAAATATTACAACTCTTTTAAGATCACCTAATACGTGATTGCCCAATATTTTTTTGATATAATTTAAATTATAAGTTGCTTTGCGTAGACTATTGCCGACCTTGCGGACTGACCTTAACTGATTAGTTTCATAATCTGATATTAAGCCTGAAACACTAACACCATTAATTACTTCTGTATTCGCTTTATCAATGGGATTAATTCCCTGCTGTTTATAATTATTAAAAGTAGCGGTTTCATATTTAGCTCGAGATAAACTAATTGCAGGATATTCTCCAATAGTAATCCAGTTCCTAATGACTTTAATTTTCCCATCAATAGTTAAATTAGTAGTGAAATAAACTCGATATCTAAAGATACAACTACCAGTTTTTGTAACAAATAACCAAAGATTATCCCCTATCGCAATTTCAAGCTGCTTTTCCCGAGGCTTACCTTTGTAACTATTTATTGTTTTTATGTCAATTTTTTTCATATTTTCCACCCTATGGCATCATTATATCATAGGGCGGAATATAGGGCGTAAATTATAGAAACAAAGGAGAAAATATAAGATCAAAAAGCAAAGCAGCAAGACATAATTATCTGTTTTATATTAATATATAGTAATTTATATTAATAGATGAGAAGTAGATATTGATTTATGTAGAGTATATTCATTTAAGATTTAACCTTTTTTGAGATATGATTAGTTTGTGGGTTAGTATAATATTTTTGTTTGGGGCTGGTCGGCTTATCTGGAATCGTAGGTAAAAGCTTGCCACTTAGTAATAACGGTTGTAAAATTGATATTCTAAAATGCTCCCGATCAGATATTTGTATATAATTCTGAATTTCGTCTCTTGAGCGTGGGATTTTACAATACTCCAAAACTACTGAATTATATTTATCATTGGCTTGCGGGGTAGCTTGCGGGGTAGCTTGCGGGGTAGCTTGCGGGGTAGCTTGCGGGGTAGCTTGCGGGGTAATCCCCGACGTTTCTATTCCGTTAGTTAGCGTTTCAGAATAATTTTGTGCAAATAAGGTTATGGCAATACCACCATTTTTCTCAATTATTTCTGGTTCTCTTAACCCTGCTTCTTTGCATGAATTAATTACTTTTAAAGTACCACGCCCCCACGAGTCAATATACCCGCCTAGAAAGCAGGCGTTGGCTAGTACAGGATTACGCGGGCGAGAACTATGCTCTTTTTTGAGATCTTCAAGGGTTAGACCATACGGTAATGAACCTTCATTCCAAATCGAAAGATGATCATCATAAACGCGTATCTGAATAGTTGCTCCCATATAGGTACGATGCACCAAGGCATTAAGCAATATTTCTCGTAGCGCGGCAATTGGGTAAATGTCATTCTCTTTGCGTTGAAAACCCTCAAACGTTACTGGACGAGTCAAAAACTTATAATTCAGCTGTACTTGCACTTCATGCAGCATATGAACCAGATTACCTTCAATAACTTCCTGAAAACGCAAATCAGCGGCATCAACACCAAAGCGTCCAATTTTGACCTGTATATTGGGATAAAATTTCAGCGGATCTTTGCCAAACATGATAATTGCAGCACGTTTGAGCTTATTACCAGCCGTAAGTTTTAATTTTTCCAGAATCTGAAAAACACTTAAACCAGCCGTTTCAGGCAAGCGACCATGTCCTTGACTATCAGCAATAAATTTGGCAATGCTCCCCTCGTCAATATCCGCAATAGTTGCATTACCTTCAACCATATCATCCCAAGTCTTACCAGCTTTTTTAATCAGAAACTCATTAAGTTCAACTCCGGTAAGTTCCATCTTGGCACTACCTGAGCGATAATAAAATCGCCCACGCAAAGAAACAGGTACTGAATATGGATTAACTTTTATCGAAATAAATTTCTTGCCATTTTCATCGTGAAGTTGCACATCACAAATTATGCCCATAGCATTACGGATTTTATTCGGCAAATCTTCCATTAGCTTGGCGTAATCAGCTAATCCAACAATCTCACCATTATCATCTTTGCCAATATAAATGATTCCTCCGATGGCATTGGCAAAGCCACAAATCCATTTGAGATAATCATCCTGCCATGAAGATTTAAACTCTGTATTTTGTGATTCGTGTGAGTTAGTCATTTAAAGTACCATTTAAAACATACTCCAAATTTTGGATAAAGGTATTAAACTCTTCAACATCAATATGATTATTTTCTGATTCTGTGCCATTATGTAGATTACCACCAGAAATTCGGTCATGAACTTTTTGCAGTTTTTCAATATTATGAGGATTACTATTTATTTTTTTAAGATGATCCCAATGGATCCTATCATTCTTATTGCTATATTTTGTTGGCGTGACACCATTTAATATTTTTTCATCTATCAAGCACTCAACAGCTTTACGCAATAGACCTGCAACCTTAGTATGTTCAGTAAATGGAGATTTCGATAACTCCTTCTTTGCCTCCTCTATATGATTAGACGCAGTATTAAATTTATAAAAACACAA
The DNA here is from genome assembly GCA_964611845.1 of uncultured Neisseria sp. Classification (GTDB taxonomy): domain Bacteria; phylum Pseudomonadota; class Gammaproteobacteria; order Burkholderiales; family UBA11063; genus Aquella. The sequence goes on along the minus strand of CAZTBH010000002.1, from coordinate 86,791 downwards.
TACACCTTTTCTTAATTTATCCTCTGAACTAACGCCATAAACAAATATGTGTTTACCAAGCTGTTTGTTGCATACTGTGTCAACCGTTTTACAGATATGCCCATTTTTAGTTGTTTCAAATGAATCCTGAAATAATTTATTATGATTAAAAATAATTATCTGATTTTCTATACTAAGAAGTCTATTTGCCAAATTTGTTGCAATTCTGTGATCTAAACTATTAACAGGGTCATCTAAAATTATTGGAGCATTTATTTTCTGGACTGTAGCTTCTGCCAGAAATAATGCCAAACCAACTGCTTTTTGCTCTCCCTCACTTAAAATATTATGAATAGCATCATTATCTTTTAGGATTAATTTGGTTGAATTTGTACCTTTTCCTCTTTTTGCTTTAATTATTCTAACGTCAAGACTATCATATCCAAGTTGATCTAGTTCGTATTGAAAAGCAGTATTTAAGTTTTCTGTTAATAGATCGCTATGAGCTGTATTTGAAACCTGTGTTATTGCAGCTGTATTTATAGATTTTTCTTTTTTTATTAATTGCTCTTCTTTTTCTGTAATGTTTATCCATTTCTCAATTTCATGCTGTTGGCTACTTATAGCATTAATTTCCAACAATTTTTTTATTTCTTTTTCTAGAGCCAATGACTCTTCTTGCTTTTTCTCACTCTCTGAACTTAACTTATCAATATCTTTATTATTTTGTTCTATTCTTTTATTAATCATATCTAACATTCGTTGGTTTATGATTACTATCGGCTTTTCAATAGATACACAATTACTCAAAGTATAAATATGATCTTTAAAAGATTGAAGTGATTTCTCAATCTCTTTCAATACAATATAATAGGTTGTATCTGTATTATCTAATTTTATACCTTCTAAATAAGTTATAATATCCTTTGATAAATCCAATTTTATTGAAATCTCACTTAAATCTTTTAGAGCTTCATTTAAATTTGTTTTTGCAGTACCCAATTCGTGTGCAGATTTGTCATTAATAAATGTATGATACGCATTAATTAATTTTAAAGCATTATCTTGTAATGGTTGATTACAATATATACAACTCTCTTTATCTGACTGACGTTTATTCTCTAGGTTAAAACCAGCCCGAATAAATTCATTCCACTCTTTAGAGCCAGCCAATGAAATTTTTTTAAGAATTTCCGTTTGGTTTAAGACATCAAAACTCTTTTGTTCTTTATCTTTTTTTTCATTAATTAATGTAATTATTTTAGAATACATTTCATCTAGTTTGTTTTTATTATCAAGGAATATTATTATTTTCTGTAATTCGGAGTTCTCTGTCTTTAAAACAAAAATACGATCTGAGTAGTTGGTTTGACTTATCATTCCAAGTTTAGATTTATTTATTTCAAGAGTCTCGTTCATTTCACTAGTAAATTGAAATTTATCGCTCAATAAATCCTGTATTTTTGTTGAAAGTTTATGATTTACAAAATCTTGTTTTAGAGCGTCAGAAAAATTTTCGCAATTAATAACAGGCTTTAAGGTTCTCTGTTGAATAGCCTCGGATTTAAGCACAGACTTGAGATAGTCAACTTTATCAACAATATACTTAAAAAGATGTAACCCCAATGGTTCCAGAATAGTTTCAGTTTGAGTTCTTTGTGAAAGTAAGCCAGACAAATATGAAAAATCAAAAACCTTACATCCAGTTAAAGGAGCATACCCTCTTTTTGATTTATCAAAAACGATTAAACGTTCTTGTGTATCATAATATGTTAAATTCACCTTAATATCACTTACACTGTTTTGATAAATATTTGATAATATATCTTTTTCTTCATTACCACCAACAATTTCATTTAGAATCTTAAAGTAGCTACTTTTCCCAGCACCATTTAGTCCGTAAAGAATGGTAATATTTTTACTAAACTTTATCATTTGGTTTGGTGCTAGAGCATTAACACCTGTAACATGCTCTAGCATTTTCAAAGCAACATTCTGAGTAACGTAGCTTTGTTTTAGAATTAAGTTAGGGAGTCCTATATTCAAATCATCTTTTAAACAGACATAAATCTTCTCTATTATTTCATCAGAAATTTTGCCATTTGTATTTATTGCTTCTGTAATCAGATACCTGTACCATAATTTTTGGTTCTGAGAAAACTCAGATAAATATTCTTTTGCATGATTTTTGATTTGAACACCCATTAATATACGACCTTATTATAATATTTAAATTCTGAGGACAATTTTTATGCTCTAATTTATCTTATTTAATTTCCTGAACTAACATAATCAAATAACTCTCAATACTCTCAGCAACAGCTTCAATAACCACTTGATAAAACTCATCCAATTCACCGCCATTTTGTGCAGATTCTAAAGCTAGAATATAATTAGCGCGGTTAGCTATGCGAATAATTGCTGGTGGGTAGCCATGTTGTAATAAAATTAAATTCATAAGTAGCCTTGCGGTTCGTCCATTTCCATCAATGAAAGGATGAATCGTGACAAAATCATAATGAGCTTGTGCTGCTTTGATTAATGGATGCTCCTGAGTATTGTTTAAATTTAGAATAAATTTATTCATTGCCTCATCAAGCAATAATGGATCCGTAAAATTCCTAATTTGACCATTGCTTAAGCGAACGCCAACTAGGGTATCGCGAAATTTTCCAGCGTATTTATCATCAATGCCGCGTAGGACTAATCCGTGAATATCTTTAATATCCCGTACAGTAATCACTTGATTTTTACTTAATTCTTCAATAAAATCTATCGCATATTTATGGTTGATAATTTCCAGATGCTCATTTAATTTTTTACCACCGATGGTTAGTCCTTCATTTATAACTAACTTGGTCTCATTAAAGGTCATAGTAGAACCTTCAATTGCGTTGGAGTTATAAGTTAAATCAACATCAAAAATTCTTTTAATTCTGGATAACTGTTCATTATTAAATGGGCGCTTATTATCTAACGCCACTTTTCTGGCATCAATTTGCTTAATTAACTCTATTGTTTGTATTTGCATTTTTATATTATCCAATGGTTCAATTTCACAAAATGATTTTGGGGTATTATATAATCACGACAAAAAATAATACCACCCCTTTGCAGATATTGCAATTTTAGCACACCATAAATACGTTCATAGACATATCCTATATATGCATCAATTAGTATTTTCCACTACAGCCAACACCGCTAATCCGACTCACGCCACCGCTCAAAGGCTCAACCTGAATCTGCAAATTAATCCGCTCTTTGAGTGCGCCAACATGCGAGATTACCCCGATCAGTTTGCCATCACGCTGGAGGCTATCGAGTGCATCAAGTGCGGTTTGTAGCGAGTCTTCATCCAGCGTACCAAAGCCTTCATCAAGGAATAGCGAATCAACCTGAACTTTATTACTGGATAGTTTAGATAATCCCAGAGCCAGCGCTAGGCTGATCACAAAACTTTCCCCACCCGAGAGGTTTTTGGTGGTACGGATTTCGCCACCTTGATAGTTGTCGATTACGTTTAGTTCAAGTGGTGCATCATTATCTCGGATGAGCAAATAACGATCTGACATCTGGTGGAGTTGCTGATTGGCATGTTTTACCACCAGATCAAAAGTTAAACCCTGCGCAAAGTTACGGAATTTCTTACCATCACTAGAGCCGATTAAAACATGAAGTCGTCGAAAGCGTTCAGTTATCTGGAGCTGTTTATCACGCTGTGCTATCGTCTCTTGTTGCTGCTCTTGGGCTTTTTGATTGGCGCTTAGCTGCCCACGAATTTCACCGATACGTTGATTAGAGTGTTCATAATTAGTTTGGATGCTATCAATCTCAGTTTGTAGCTCGTCATGCGTTTTATCGGTTAACTGTTTAACCTGCTCATTTGCCAAAGCTTCGCTAGTTTGTTTTAGACGACTGGCTAGTTCAATCGCTTGCTGTTTCAGATTATCCGCAGTCTGCCCAATAGCCATCATTTCGTCACGCGATAAGCGCTTGGCAATAAATACTGCTTCACTGGTGATATTAACTAGATTTAGACGTGCTATAAATTGCTCTTCCTGCCTAGCTTGAGTAGTTTGTAGCGCTTCGAGCTGCGCGCAATCTTTTTCAATCAGTGCAATTAGTGCCGTTTGCTGTTGGCTCAATTGATTGAACTCAGTCTCGGCAGCTTTGGCTTTTTCTTCAAGCGCCTGTAGCTCTTGCTGCCACAGGATTTCGGCTGCATCAGTATTTTTATCGCCAAATAAAGCGCTACGATTTGCAGTCAACTCATTAATACTTTGTTGCAGTGTAGTAACTTCGTGTTGTTGCTCGGTAATCTGTCGATTCAGCGCTATTTGTAAGTTGCTGTTTTGTTCTAGTTGATGAGCTAATTTTTGCAGCTCTTGTTTGATGGCATTGGCTTGCTGCTCTGTATTTTGCCATGCATCACGACGTTTGGCTAAATTATCCTTAATTGCCGGAATTATCGCAGATGTAATTGTTATAACTTGATAATTAGTTAAGGTAGTTATAAGTACATTTGATAACTTGTCATATTCACCACTTGATTGGCTAATTTCATGAGCAAGTTCAGCCAAATGTTTTTCACTGGTCAATTTTTGCTCCGTCAAACGAGTTGCATCAAGCTTAATCTCATGCAATGATTTTTCTAATTCTTGTAGCTTGGCTTGGTAATCAGCTAATTGCTGCTCGTAATCATGTAACAGTTTAATTTGCTGATTGAGCTGATTTATTTGTTCAGTTATTGCGCTTAATTGCCCGTGTATAAACGGATCACTTATTTGGCTGATCGTTAAGCCATGTTTACCAACAAAATCATCAATACCTTGTTGTAAGAGTCCTTGGCGGCTAATTAGTTCGTTTTGCTGTTCACTTAGTTTAGCTATATTCGCGTTATTAGTAGCAAGCTGTGCATTAAAAGTGTTTAGTGTGATTTGTAATTGACTAATCTTGGCTTTGGCTTGAGCAATTTGAGTATCAAGCTCATTATTAACCGCTACGCCATCCTGTGCATATGGATGATCCAATCCACCACATAGTGGACATGGTTGATTGGCTTGCAAATTGACGCGTTCATCACTCAGGCTAATAATTTTACTTTGCAAGAGTTTCTGAGCGGTTAAATTATCCTGTAATTTATTGGTATAATCTAAAAGCTCACTCTCGCGCTCAAGCTGTGGTTTAATCTCAGTGCTAGACTGTTGCGCTTTAGTTAATTCAGTCTGGACTTGCTGTAATTTCAGTGCGAAATCAGCTTTCTCTTGTAGCTGTCTCGCCAGTTCTCGGTAATCGGTATGTTGGCTATTGAGCTGTAAAATCTCATCTTTGAGTATTGCCACATTTTTACCATTAGCTAATTGCTGAATGCTTTGTTGTAGCTGCGTAATTTTGCTGTCTAGCTCACCTTGTTGCGTGCTGTATTTAGTTTGTGTGCTTTCTTGTTCAGCAATTAGCGCTATTAATTTAGCATGCTTGTCGTGCGTAGAAATTTGCGCAACTTGATTATCTTTTAGCTTCTTATCCAAAGCCAATAAATTATCCAATTCGGCACAGATACCACTATATGCAAAAAGTAGCTCGGCGTCAGCATGATGTTCAGTTAGATAATTATCAATTTGAATTTGCTGTTGTTGCTGGTTGGTTTGTTGTTTGGCAAAATCCTGCTGCTCAGCTAGTAATTTATCTAATTCGCCACGACTAGTATTTAATTTAGTTGCTACTTTGGCTAATCCATCTTGTTTAGTTAGGATCTCTGCATCCAACAAGCGAACTTGCTGCAAAGTTTTAAGATTCAGTGCATAGTTGCTTTTATAGCTCAGTAATTGATTATGTACGTGGCTTACTTGAGTTTGTTGTGTAGTTAGCAATTCTTGCAGCTTGGGTAACTGTTCTTGATTGGTAGCAAGATTAGCTTTTATAGTCGTTAGCTGTTTACGTAGCTCCTGCAACTGGATATAAATATCGCTATTTATTTCTTCAACCAGTTTCGCATCTTTGAGGCGTAATTCATCGGTAGCAAATTGTTCTTGTTGTATCTGCAATTGCTGCTGTGCTTGCTGAATTGTGGCTAATTCATCACCTAATTTTTGCAAATTAGTTAGCCAAGTCTGTTGTTGTTCCAGCGTACTTTTATTAGTTATTAGTGCCGTGATTTGGTTGGTTAATTCCGCTAATTCGGCTTGTAGCTCTTCTATTTCTTGAGCATTTAGCAAGTTAATACCGGCTAATCTGGCATTGATATTATTTAAAACATTCTCTTCGCTGCTTTTACGTTCATGCACCAGCTTCGAGATTTGGCTATAGATTTCTGTACCAGTAATTTTTTCTAGGATTGGTGAGCGCTCATCGGCAGAGGATTGCAGAAATTTGGCAAAGCCACCTTGCGCAAGCAGCATAGCGCGAGTAAAATGCTCAAAGTCCATGCCTGTCACTTCAGTAACGATTAAAGGCGTTTTACTTAGCTTATCTTCAAGGGTTTTATTATTTATACAATCTTCGATGATGTGTTGCGCATTTTGTAAATTACCATCAGCTTTTTTACGTGCACGGGCTTGTGACCATAGTGTACGATAAGTACCAGATGAGCTCTGAAATTCAAGACTGGCAAAACATTCGCCACATTGACGCGACATAATTTCATTCTGGCTGGCATTAATTCGTTCTAGGCGTGGAGTACGGCCATAGAGTGCCAGACAAATTGCATCAAGTATCGTTGATTTACCCGCGCCAGTTGGTCCAGTTATTGCAAAGATACCTTGCTCGCTATATTCTGCTGCCGTAAAATCAATTGTCCATTCACCAACTAGCGAATTAAGGTTTTTGAAATGTAATTTTAAAATTTTCATTATTCTGCCATCACATCATTACTCGTCAAGTCTTGCATAATTTGAGCAAAACACTCTTTTAATTCCTCTTGTTGATTAGCTGGAATATTATTCATGCTTAAGCATTTATCAAAGACTTGTTCCGGATTCAAGTTAGATAATTCAATACCGACATCATATTCGGCAGAGGATAAGACTTGCGCCAATAACTGGCTATTATGGATTTTGATTAATTCGACTTGTGTGTTTAATACAATAGCCTGTAATTCATGCTGTAAATTAGTAACGATTTCTTGCCCAGTATAATCAACTTCAACCCAAATTGATTCGTTACGATTGGCTAAATTCGTCAGCGCTAACTTAATAGTATCCAAATCGCCAGCAACACGTTCTAAATATTGGAATTTTGGGATTGCTATTTCATTAACCGTTACATTTCCCACATTAATATCAGCTTCAATAATTATCTTTTGCTGGCGTGCTTCCCCAAATCCCATTGCTAGCGGTGAACCACTATAGCGATAATTATCTAGAGTTGCAATTTTTTGTGGAACATGTAAATGCCCTAGTGCTAGGTAATCAATATTAGGCGGAAAATCATGAGCACCAAACTGTGCCAAAGAACCAACATATAATTCACGCACCCCATCATCCTTGAGGATTTTGCCACCTGTGACAAATAAATGTCCTGTTGCAATAAGTGGCACGGGATATTCTATCTGTTGACGCAATACCTCAGCATGCTCGCAAACTTTAGCATAATAATCTTGAATTGCCTTCATGAAATTTTTATATTTATCAGCAGCTAACTCATATTCCTCAAGAATACGAATATCACGATCGCGTAGATAAGGGATAGCACAAACTAATGCTTGAGTTATACCGTTTGCATCTTTTAATTCCAGCACATCATCACGATAATCTGGGCTGATATTGCCGATTACATGAATTTTAAGTTGTTTGAGAAGTTCTTTGGGCGCATTTAATAAGGTTGGTGAATCATGATTTCCACCAATAATTACCACGTGCTGACAATTACCGCTTGTTGCAATCTGGCATAAAAATTGGTAGTACATTTCCTGAGCTTTATTGCTCGGTGTGGTAGTATCAAAAATATCTCCACACACCAAAAGAATGTCTGGGTGAATATGGTTTATTTGTAGTACTAGCCAGTCTAAAAAAGCTTGAAATTCAGCATAACGTTTTTTACCGTAGAGCGTCCTACCGAGGTGCCAATCTGAAGTGTGTAATAGTTTCAATGATTCCCTACTCTAACATCAAGTAATATTACTTGTATTTTACCATAAAACACCATCAATCACTTCGCTCTACTCTAGCAAAAAATGCTAAAATACGCCCGTAAACCCTATCCTATAAACAAAATAAACCAAACACGATTCTCTAAATATAGTAGCAATTAGCGACGAAGCCTAGGTGATTAGCAAATCAATGACTTAGAAGAATGAGTCAGTTTGAGTTTAATTCAATTTGAGTAAAAAAAGTGCATCTACGTAACTGGTCTTGCCTTAGTGCAATTCTCGCTATAGCTGGTTGTAGCTGGCTCTCCAGCCCAACAACCCCACAAGTAAATAGTCCTGAGCAATTTGCTCAAGCACAGGTAAACTATCAAAATCTGGAAAGTTTACCCTATCTGGCGTGGTGGCAGCAGTTTAATGATCCAAAACTAAATGCGTTAATTGAGAGTGGACTAAAAAACAATCTTGATTTAGAAGTTGCGCTGGCCAATTTAGAGCAGGCTCAAGGACAGCTACGTCAGGTTCAACTAAGTTGGATTCCATTTATTAATTTATATGCGGGTTTTTCATCAAATCCAGCGTTTGGAGATATTGGTACCTTTTACGGCGCCTGGCCACAATATACAATCAATATAGCACAAGTAATCAAACAGCAAGAACGCGCAAATTATAATTTGGAAATGAATAAGGCTATGGTTGACGGAGTACGTTTGACAGTGATCGGTCAAGTTAGTGCCGGATATTTCACTTTAATTGCACAACAAGAACAATTATCCCTGCTTAAAAAATTAAATGATGACATGAATGAATTAGTTAAGATTCTTAAACAAGAAGTTAACATTGGGTTAAAGGATAATATTGATCTAAGCGGGTTAATGTCTAAACAGCAATTAATTCAGGCACAGATTGATATCGCCACGCACAATATCATTTTAAGTCAAAACTCTTTACGTTATTTATTAAACCAAAATCCCGGCGAAATCAAAAGTACAGATAATTTTGCTAAGTTAGACTTTAATCGCTTTAAACCAGGCTCGCTTCCTGCAACAGTGCTCCAAAACCGTCCAGATCTTAAAATGGCGGAATATGCAGTTAAATCAGCTCACGCTGGTGTTGCTGTTGCTTATGGTGGTTTATTTCCATCGTTACAACTAGATAGTTTTTTTGGCGCAGGAAGTACTAATGGCGAACTTGGTAGTCCTACAAATTATGTACCGATGCAAGATGCGTATATGAATTGGGGAATTAATCCAAGTACTTTTGGACAAATTGAAGCACAAAAAGGTGCATATCAAGCTCAGGTGTATCGCTACATCCAAACAGTACGTAAAATTCTCAAGGATGTTGATAATGATTTTTCTGCAAACCGACAATATAGCAGCAACTATCAAAATACCCAACAAGCATGGAACGATTTAGCCAAACAATACAAACTGCAACAAGGATTATATCAAACTGGAATTATGTCCTATACTCAACTATTAGGAAACAAAATTCAATTGGATAATCTAGCTCTAACAGTTAATCAAGCCAAACTCCAACAAGCCATAACCGTGGTAAATCTTTATCAAGATTTAGCTGGCGGTTATAAATATCAAAAACCAGAATCAACAACTTCTACCACGGATTAACTATATGAGATTATCTTTGTTACGCAGACTGAAACGAAATATTACTTTTGCTAATAGTGTGATTTTTATTGGTGCAATTACTGCACTGCTTTATATTTTCTCCTACCTCTTTCCTGTCACTGATAATGCATTTGTAGTTAATAATGTACGCCCAGTAGCTGCGCTGGTTAAAGGCTATGTGACTAATGTTTATATCAAAAATGGTGATAATGTAAAAAAAGGACAAAAACTTTTTACGGTCTTTGATAAACCATATCTTTATACCGTAGAACAATATGAAGCAGATCTCGCGGCGGCCAAATCTAAGCTAAATACCATGCAAAAAACGCTGGAACGTGATGAACTAGTTAGTCAAAATCAACGGGAAATCTATACTCGGCTTGCACAGGATGACGATAAATATCAAAAAGCATACAAGATAAATGCCGTATCATTGATGACGTTACAAAATTCTGAGCAGGAAACTAAGGGTGCTAAAGCCAGCTTAGCAGCCAGCCAAAAGCAAATTGAAATTGATCAATCAAGCATCGAGACCCAAAAGAAAGAAATTGCTTCACTTGAAGCTAAACTCAAAAATGCAAAAGTTGATTTGGATCTAACTACAGTTTATGCTGAAAATGATGGGATTATTCAAAATTTTTTCTTAAGTATTGGCACCCCTGTTAACGTTAATCAGCCACTATTTTCATTTATTGATACTAGTGAAGTATACTTTCAGGCAAACTTTAACGAGACTGACTTACGCAAAGTTCACAAAGGTTCAAAGGTTTTGATTATGCCACGTACCTATTTTGCACAAAAAATCTTTCATGGCGTAGTTGTATCTGACTATTGGGGTGCCAACCGTCAAATAACCGACACTCGTTCACAAATGCAAAATGTGACGAATGAGAATCAATGGGTGTTATTACCGCAACGGCTTCCCGTACAAATTAAAGTACTGGACTTAGACGACAAGTATCCTCTACGGGTAGGAACTAGTGCCTATGTTTATATCGAAACTGAGTAAACCTTATATACTCAGCGTCTATAAGAAATTATTTTATGAACAATCAAGACTTAACTTTTAAAACCCCTACTGGTCGCTTCAATTACCGGGTTGGAGCAATAATTATCCGCGATGGTAAAGTTTTGATGGTGCAAAACCAATCATCCAGTTGTTATTATTCAGTTGGTGGTAGAATCAAATATGGTGAAAGTAGCGCGCAAGCAATTATTCGCGAAGTGTTTGAAGAAACTGGAGTTTATCTGGAGATTGAACGATTAGGATTTATTCACGAGAATTTTTTTGTGGAACAAGTAACTAATGAGACTTTTCACGAATTATCATTGTATTACTATATGAAAATCCCTGAAAACTTTGCCCCACATTGCACAAGCATTACTGAAAATGGAATTGTTGAGTCACTATCTTGGTTGGATATTAATCACCTAAATGATCTGGAAGCTTACCCTGCATTTTTTAAAGATCGACTAATTAACCAAACATCTGAAATAACTCACATCACTGAATATCGTGATATTTAACCGAATGCTTTATAAATAAAAAATGGAGTCATAATCAGTGACTCCATTTTGCTTCTTATCCACAAATCTTAAGTAACTACTCACTCACAAACTGCCACAATATGCTATAAGAGTTAGGAACAAGGCGATGCCTTGTGACGACGCTATTGCTGCATAGTGTGAGCAGTTACAATCTTAATTTTGTATCCAACTAGTAGAGAATGTACTAATACCAGATAGTAAAATACTAGCGAATTAGAGCTGCTCCCACCTCCGTTACAAGAAATGAGTGTTATAGATGCACCTAATAAACTGATTAATTTTAATATATTCATTCCCAATTGTCTGCACCCTGAAATATTAATTAGATAGTTTATGTATTATATTATAAATATTTCATCTTTTGCTATCCATTTAGGATAACTTTAGTGCAGGTTTAGTGAAATAAAGTGCATCGTAGCAGAGAGCATTACAAATTTTAACCCGTAAAAAATTTGTTAGCTAATTGGTTTTGCCAGAATTAATTTCAGCATAACTTCATAAAGGTTATCATTACGAAAATTAAATCTAAATTCGCTTTCTTTAAGGTGTAAATATGCTTTATGCTTGGCTAAACCTTGAAATTTTCCGGTACGATTTTTAACAAATTGCCAGAAATTATCCAGATTTTCAACATAGCTTGGCTTATTAGCATAGTTCTTATCATGATCGTAACCAACGGCAACAAAACCATCTTCTGATTTTACCTCTACGGCGTGAACCGTAACTTCCTCAGCTGCCTTACCTTGCAAAATACTGCGTAATTTAGCTGCAGTACAATTTGCCAGCATATCAACATATACCTTACCACGACGTTTTAAAATGCCTAAATTATTAGCAAGTTTGGTACCTAGAGTATCTGGTTGCTCAATTTCATTTTCTTCATCAGTCGTAGAGTTAAAAAATAACTCACGTTCTTCCACCATCTCTTCAGTAAAAGGCGCATATTGTTCGCTGAATTCAACAATGCGTTCACGTATCTCGTTTAAATAACGATTCACCGTATTACGATTAATTGCAGTCTTGAGTGCAATTTGTGTTGCTGAGAGGTCTTCAGCGAAATAGCGCACCATTTTACGGAATTTATATTCCGATATTTTAGCGCGACGCACATATTTGTTTTTGGTAAATTCCATCTGTTTAACCCCTCTTAATTTTGCTATTCTAGTCTAGCTTTTTATGGCAAATTGGCTAATTGACTAAGGCACATGTTATGATATGGCTTAGTTATAATACGAGCAGAGCTTATTGAGTAGCATAGCTGTATTAACCTATGATTTTAACATGAAATTAAATAAGAGATATTAATGAATAAAGTAGATAATTTCCGCCTTCAGTTCCCAAATGATAATAAAGAATACGTTCCTATCATGATCGGTGGAATGGGTGTTGATATTTCAACTAGTGAATTAGCACTAACTGCAGCAAATTTGGGTGGCATCGGGCATATATCAGATGCACTAATTACTGACGTTTCAGATCGTAAGTTTGACACTACTTTTGTATCTGATAAACGTAAACAATTTAAAGCTAGCTTAAATAGCCCTGATAAAAGCTTGATTCAATTTAATATGATTGATATTCGTCAAGCTACAAAAAATCATATCGGTAAAACGATGGAAGCTAAAAAAGGCAGCGGACTGGTATTTGTTAATTGCATGGAAAAACTTACCATGAACAATACCCGCGATACCTTAAAAGAGCGCCTGAATTCAGCTTTGGATGCTGGAATAGATGGAATTACCCTAAGTGCGGGTCTACATTTAAATAGTATGGCAATGATGCAGGACAATAAACGTTTCCATGATGCTAAAATTGGAATCATCGTATCCTCAGTTCGTGCGCTAAGACCATTTTTACAACGCGCTAAACGCTCTAACCGTATTCCGGATTATATCGTTGTTGAAGGTCCACTGGCCGGTGGTCATTTAGGTTTTGCGCTAGAAAATTGGCACGAATATAGCTTACCGATTATTTTTAGTGAAGTACTAAACTTCCTTAAAGAACAAAATTTAAATATTCCAGTAATTCCTGCTGGTGGTATCTTCACTGGTACCGATGCGGCTAATTATCTGGCAGATGGAGCTGGTGCAGTACAAGTTGCAACGCGCTTTACCATTACTGAAGAATGTGGCTTAACAGATAAAGCAAAACAAGAATACTATCGTGCTGAAGAAGACGATGTTGAAGTAAATACAACGTCACCAACTGGGTACCCAATGCGTATGCTACGCTACTCACCTTCAATTGGCGGTAAAATGAAACCTAATTGCGAATCACTGGGTTACCTATTAGAAAATGGTACTTGCAGCTATGTGGAAGCTTACGAGCGTGCCAAAGCAGCTAGCTCTGATGGCAAATCGTTTGAAGTTTTTGAAAAAACTTGCTTATGTACTCATATGCAATTATATCAATGCTACACCTGTGGACATTATGTTTACCGCTTAAAAGATACAACTAACCGTCTTGATGACGGTAGCTATCAACTATTGAGTGCAGAGCATGTGTTTAAAGATTATCAATTTAGCACGGATAATAAAATTAGCAAACCAACAATGGTTGCTAAAGCCAGCTAATAATTTACTTTTGCTCTCTTAATATAAAAACTCCAGTTAATCTGGAGTTTTTGTATTTTAATCATCATGACTCTCAATGATTTCCCAATTAAAATATCGCTCTATTTCGTATTCAGTTTGCTGAGTAGTTAAGACTACCTTTGCTCGATGTAGTAAAGGCGAAGAATTTGAATAAGTTATTTGCTTTATGTCAATCCATTTAGCAAACGCTGAATCATTTAGTTCTAGAATATTGCGATTGTCCGTAACAAGGTTTTCAATTTCAGCGGTTTTTTCATGAATTTCGACCAAATAAAATATTGCCAAATGCTGCGTAAACTCACAGCCATTATACGGCGTATTTAGCAAAAAATCATATACACCACAACATTCTTTCAGATGTATGGAGTAACCTGTTTCTTCAATAAACTCTCTACGCAAGCAATCTTTAAATGATTCATCTTTATTCAAAGTACCACCAGGTAAATCATAACGATTTTTATATGGTCCACGTGTTTTGTGTATAACTAATAATTGATTGTGCTCATTAAGTGCTAAGCCGTACACTCCATAATGTTTATGCCATTTTTTCATACTAATCACTCTTAACAATTAACGTAGAATATGGCTAAATGAATTTAACTCTTGTTTCAACTCTTTCCAATTTGGTAAAATTTTATTCATCAAAGCATAAAAACGACTACTATGATTCTGTTCAATAATATGACACAGCTCATGAACTACAACATAATCAATTAATTTAGGTTCTAGTTTTATCAATGCCAGATTTAAGTTGACTTTATTAACCGCTACTGAATAACTCCCCCATCGCGTGCGCATAACTTTTAAACTTAGCCGTGGTAATTTATATCCCAAAACTGCAAAATAAGTAAATCGTTGCTGCAATAACTCTGTACAAATTTTTATTCCCAAACGCTTGTATTCAGCGTGCAATACTGCAGATTTATATTCAGTATTAATATCTTTAACATTTAACAAACAGACATCCGCGTTAAACACCAGACGATTACATGCTGCTGGAATAACTTGCAAGACATAACTTTGTCCTAGATAACTAATCTTATTACCATCTTGAAGCGATGTGTCCTGCTGATGCTTTTGAATTGGTTGTTGTGTTACCAGCTGTTGCTTATGAAGGATATTGTTATAAAACTTATCAATTACGGCATTTATATGCTTATCATCAGCATGTAATGGTGCAGAAACTAGTAATGATTTATCATGATTAATTCGGACATAAGTATGACGAATTTTTTTATATCGGGTATGAACAATAAACTCACGATAACTTCGTGAATTAGCGCTGGCTACACCAGATGCACTCACAGCTTAATTTCCCACTCAGACGCGTCTTCACTTTCATCCTCTACTCGAGAGATAGGTTTAATTAATTCCGGACGGCCAAGCGCATTGGCAAAGCGTTGCAGAGCTTGCTGTTGTTCCAGACTTAATTCATGTTTAATTTTTTTTGCCTGATGCTTTTGCGGTCTTACTTTAACCAGAATTTTACTAAATGAAACTCCATTACTATATAAAGTATCCTGAATAGTACTAATCATATTGTTAACTAAATAAAATCCGCTGTTATTATTAACAAATAGCACCAAGAGGTCACTTGGATAGTCAATCGCGCCACAGTGACAAACATCACGTAATCCAATATGGTGTGCATAGATGATTTCACTGATTCGAGCTAACTCTTGCATTAGACGACCTAAATCATCTTGTTCAGCAAGTTTTTTCAATCTCTCGCCAAATTCAATAAATGGCCCAGGCTTTTTCTTTATAAACGAACGCATAATGATAAATAATAACCTTATTTTTTATGGTACAATATTGTTACGAATTTTTGATAGAACATTTTAACATATAAAGTTAATATTTATTTAACTAATTTATCGGAGAGATTTATGGAATACTCACATGAAGTAGAACATATGACGTGCATCACCAAAGGTGCTAACCATGGTCCGGCACCAATTCCTCAAGAAGGAAAATGGACACAATCACGCGAAATTAAAGATATTTCAGGTTTGACTCATGGTGTGGGTTGGTGTGCGCCACAGCAAGGTGCTACTAAACTCACCTTAAATATCAAAGACGGGATTATTCAAGAAGCACTAATTGAAACTATTGGTTGTTCAGGAATGACTCATTCAGCAGCGATGGCTGCGGAAATTTTACCAGGTAAAACTATCCTTGAAGCATTAAATACTGATTTGGTTTGCGATGCAATTAACACAGCGATGCGAGAATTATTTTTACAAATTGCTTATGGGCGTTCACAAACTGCATTCTCGGAAGGTGGTTTACCTATTGGTGCTGGGCTTGAAGACTTAGGCAAAGGGTTACGCAGTCAAATTGGCACAATGTATGGCACAGTTGCTAAAGGACCTCGCTATATGGAATTAGCTGAAGGTTATGTAACTCGAGTTGCACTGGATGATGGTAGCGAAATTATAGGCTATGAGTTTGTTCATCTAGGCAAAATGATGGAATCAATTAGAAAAGGTATTGATGCCAATGAAGCAGTTAAAAAAGCTACTGGCAGCTACGGTCGTTTCGCAGAAGCTACGCGCTATGTTGATCCTCGGGCAGAATAATTTAAGGAAAGAGAAATAAGATGCAACTATTTGAAAGTTATGATCGTCGAATTGACAAAATTAATTCTGTGTTAGCGCAATATAATATCGCATCCTTAGATGCTGCACGCAAATTGTGTACTGACAAAGGATTTGATCCTTATGAAATCGCAGAGAAGACCCAACCAATCTGTTTTGAAAATGCCAAATGGGCATATGTACTAGGTGCTGCAATTGCCCTTACTAAAGGCGCAACCAGCGCGGTTGAAGCTGCCAAAGTAATTGGCGAAGGGTTACAAGCTTTTTGTATCGCGGGTTCAGTTGCTGAAGATCGCAAAGTTGGTCTTGGACATGGTAATTTAGCCTCAATGCTACTTAGCGAAGAAACACAATGTTTTGCTTTCTTAGCAGGACATGAGTCATTTGCCGCAGCCGAGGGAGCAATTGGAATTGCTCGTTCTGCAAATAAAGTTAGAACACAACCTTTACGCGTAATTTTGAATGGTTTAGGCAAGGATGCCGCACAAATTATTTCACGAATTAATGGGTTTACTTATGTACAAACTCAGTTTGATTACTATAGTGGTGATTTAAATATTGTGCAAGAAAAAGCTTATTCTAAGACTGAGCGTGCCAATGTACGTTGCTTTGGGGCGGATGATGTGCGTGAAGGCGTGGCAATCATGCATAACGAAGGCGTTGATGCTTCTATCACGGGTAACTCAACCAACCCAACTCGTTTTCAACACCCCGTTGCCGGAACCTATAAAAAAGAGCGCCAATTACTTGGTAAGAAATATTTCTCAGTTGCTTCAGGTGGAGGTACCGGACGGACGCTTCATCCAGATAATATGGGGGCAGGTCCAGCATCTTATGGAATGACAGATACGATGGGACGGATGCATGCTGATGCGCAATTTGCAGGTTCATCTTCAGTACCTGCTCACGTCGAAATGATGGGTTTTATCGGTATGGGTAACAACCCCATGGTCGGCGCAACTGTTGCTGTAGCCGTGGCAATTCAAGAAGCACATTAAAAACTTTAGCCAATTAATGAATCAGGTAGAGAGTAAACTTCTCTGCCTTTTTTTACAATTTAATTTTTAAAGTATGTTCTTACCCCCTTTTATCTTATTATCAGTGGCTTCTAAATGTTATCTAGCAAAATTAAACTTGACATAGTATATTAGAATAATCTAAAATAATGCTGTTGATAACTAAATAGCAAGTAGAGGAATTGTAATGTCTAAAAAAATCTTAATTATTGGTGGAGTTGCTGGTGGTGCGTCAGCTGCAGCACGCTTACGTCGTCATAGCGAAACAGATCAAATAATAATGTTTGAAAAAGGTCCTCACGTATCATTTTCTAATTGCAGTCTTCCCTACTATCTTAGCGGAACGGTAGCCAATGCTGAATCATTAGTTATGATGAGCCCACAAAAATTCCTAAAACAGTTTAATATTGATGCTCGAGTAAACCAAGAAGTAGTTGCAATCAATCGTGGGGGTAAAACAGTCAGTATTCTTGATCACCAAAGTGGTAACCAATATGAAGAATCATACGATAAGTTAATACTCTCACCTGGTGCAAAGCCGATTGTTCCTAATATTTCTGGCAAAGAGCACGTAAACCTATTTACAGTGCGCAACGTAGTCGATATTACTCATCTCAAACAATCAATTAGTGACAGTAATCCGCAGAATATCACGGTAATCGGGGGTGGATTTATCGGTGTTGAAGTTGCCGAAAATTTACGTGAAGCTGGTTATAATGTAAGTCTAATCGAAGCAATGCCCCAAATTATGCGCACCTTTGATTATGACATGGTGCAAATTTTGCATAAAGAACTATATGATCATGGCGTTGAATTAATCGTTGGTGACAAAGTAGAATCTTTTGCGACTAACCAAATCTTGCTTGATTCAGGTCGAGTTGTAAACGCAGAAGTTGTCATAATGGCTATTGGCGTTGCACCAGAAACCAAATTAGCTACTGCTGCACAACTTAACTTAGGTAAAACTGGAGCAATTGCAGTTGATGATAATTGTCTAACCAATGATCCAGATATTTATGCTGTTGGGGATGCGATTGAAGTTTATGGTGCATTGATCCAAGATAAATTTAAGCTAGCCTTGGCAGGACCAGCTCAAAAACAAGCTCGTGATACCGCTGATCATATCAATGGAATCAACAACAAGCCTCGTAGCTACATTGGCTCATCATGCATCAAAGTATTTGACTTAAACGCAGCATCAACAGGTTTAACCGAGGGGTTGATAGAATTTGCTAAGCTACCGACTGAATATGAAACGGTATATATCACACCGAATGACAAAGTAAGTTTAATGCCAACTAATCACACCATGCATTTTAAACTTATTTACGATAAAAACAATGGGCGTATCTTAGGTGCTCAAGCAATAGGCAAAGGCAATGTCGATAAACGTATTGATGTAATTGCGACTGCCATCAAATTTAATGCTACAATCACTGATCTCTGCGATTTGGAGTTATGCTATGCTCCACCGTTTGGCACTGCCAAAGATGTAGTTAATATGGCAGGTTACGTTGCAAGCAATCTAAATGGGGGTAAATTTAAACAAATTAGCGCAAATAAAGTTAGAGAATTAGTTAAAGCTAATGCATATATCTTAGATGTTCGTGAAGAGGCTGAGCTAGCACGAGGTATAATCAAAGGAGCTACTAATATTCCACTAAGTCAACTACGTGATCGTTTAGCTGAAATCCCCAAAGATCAGGCAATATATATTCACTGCCGTAGCGGACAGCGCAGCTATAATGCAACGTTAGTGCTACAACAACATGGTTTTAATGAAGTCTATAATCTTGCGGGAGGATTTTTAGCTTTGTCATATTATGAATATTATAATGATATAACAACTAGCAGAGAAGCAATCTTAACGGCGTATAACTTTAACTAAATTAGGGACAAGCAACGCCAGCGTTATTAGTACACATACAATTACATTTATCATAATTACCTGCCGGTTATAGATGACATAAAACCCATAAGTAACTGGCGGAACTAGGCTGATAAAAACTGAAGTTAGCTCGCTTCCTAATTTTTTGATAGCTTGCTGATTATAGTAAATTGGAATAATTAACGAGCCAAAGCTAATAATAATTAGGGCTAATAAATTGTGTTTTAATATGCCATATAAGTCATGTTTGGGAACAAAGATACTCGCGCCAATAAATAGCAGCCAAAACCGAGTAGCGAGAACCTGTAATGAACTAAGATGTGCTAATGATGCTAATTTAGATGAATTAGCAATATAAACATAAAAAGCTAGTCCAGCAACCGAGCCAAGAATAATTCCACCAGCAACATTATGCCCTGCTTTTACTTGATATGCAAACAATAATATGCCTAATCCCAGCACCAACAAAAATAAACTGAGTAAGACTGCTTTATTGCGCGTGACTATATATATTTTTCCAAAGCCAAATAATGCCAACGCACTAAATAATGCCGCCATAGCAATAAACGGATCAGCAATATGGCTGGCAAAAACCATACATACCCAATCTACAGCCAGTGCAGTACTCATCATGAGATAGATCATTTTATTGTGCCAACACGCCAGATAGGTAGCACTTAGATTACGAATATTTAGCCCATTGAATACCAAAAGCGCAATTGCACTCATTGCAAACAAAGCGATCACAGGATTTAGCCCAGCTATCAGATGATCAAGGAAGACAAACGCAATAGAAGTTAATAGTACATAAATCCCAGCGTCCAAGTATCCACTCATCGAGAATTACCTAACAAGAAATTTTCACGCACTATCTCAAACAAATTTGGCAGTCAAACTATTTTCGGTTAACTTATTTATCTCAGCATCAGTTAAATTTAGTGCTGTGGCTAATTCTATATAGTTTTGGTTTATATAACCACCAAAATAAGCTGGATCATCAGAGTTAATTGTTACACACACATCATGGTTTAATAATTCAATTGCTTGATGTTTACTCAAATCAGGCACAACCTGCAGGCAACGATTGGAGAGCGGACACATAGTTAGTGCAATTTTATCTGTGGCAATTCTTTTGATTAATGCTTGGTCCGATAATATTGCATTTCCATGGTCAATCCGATCTACGCCTAAAATATCCAAAGCATCCCAAACATAGCTAACAGGACCTTCTTCTCCAGCATGAGCAAGTAGTTTCAGCTGCTCTTTACGTGCTAAATTAAACAAATTCTTGAATTTAGCTGGTGGATTACCCAACTCTGAAGAATCAAGACCAATCCCAATAATTTTATCACGATAATTCATCAAATCATCAAAAACAGATAAAGCATTATCTTCGCTTAAATGACGTAAAAAACAAGGAATTAAACTACCATTAATACCGTAATCAACTTTAGCTTGAACTATCGCACGCCAAAGACCGCTCATCATAATATCAAGTGAAACACCACGCTCCAGATGAGCTTGCGGATCAAAAAACATCTCGCTGTGCGTTACATTATCCTGATGCGCTCTTGTCAGGTATGCATAGGTTAAATCAAAATAATCATTTTCAGTTTTTAAAACTGACATTCCTAGATAATATAAATCGAGAAACTCTTGCAAGTTCTTAAATTGATACGCTTTAGCAAATTCAGCAAGCGATGAATATTTTATTTGGATATTATTTCTTTTGGCTAAATCCAGAATCATTTGTGGTTCAAGACTACCTTCTAAATGAATATGTAGTTCGGCTTTAGGATTATTGATACTATTTAAATGATTCATAAAAAACCTTATATTAGGATAACATTAATTCATAAGAAGGATGATAGAGTCCAGTTGGAGGATAAAATTCATCTACAACTCTAATAAAACCTAGGCTCAACAGCATTTTTTCTGAAGATAGATTATGTGGATTATGACCCGCAAATAATTTGGCGATTTTACGCTGTTTGGCATATTCAATTACTGCCAGCATTGCTTCTTTAGCAAATCCTTGATGCCAAAACTCAGGCAATAAATGCGCGCCAATTTCAAAACAGTTACTTGGGAGATCATGCGGACGCAAACCACAGCACCCCATAAAAGTACCATCTAAGCTGTATATTTGCCAATATTGAACGCTATAGAGCTGATTATTCTTGACTTCAGTCGCCAAACGCTGCTCAATCTGTGTGTCAGTAAATTTGCCATCAGCAACAATATAACGACTAACATCAACATTACCCCAAAGTTTAAACGCTAACTCACGGTCATTACTTTCCCAGAGATCAAATTTTATACGTTTAGTTGCTAAAGGGTGTGTCGCAGGCATAACTAGCTCAGATCCTTAATTAAAGTTTAATTTCCTGATTGATATATCCAATAGAAAAGCTATTTTTATCGGTATGAATCCCAGAAATGCTCGAAACCTCAGTAATATACAATGGCTCAAGATTAGTTTTGCGTTTGATATATTTGGCAAAAACATCCGCATGACTAGCCGTATCCGAATGGACAATAGCAATGCTTTTAACTTTATTTTGCTCTTGCAGTAGATTAAGCTGATTAGTTAATTTGCGCCATGCACTACGTTTACTAAATGCAGCACCAATAACTTTAGGCTTACCAGTTGCTACATCAATATGCACCAATGGTTTTAATCTAAATAATCCCGCTATCCAACCAAGAGATTTGGACAAACGACCAGATCGAATTAAACCTTCTAGTGAATTTAACATAATTAAAACATTTGCTTCAGATCGGGCGACTTCAATCTTGGCTACAATTTCCTCATGGCTATAGTTGTTTGAGTTTACTAATTGATTTGCATATGCCACTAATAATCCCAGCGGTGCGGAATTTAACTTCGAGTCGATTACTGAAATTAATTTATCTTTATATTTGCGCGCCTGATTAACAATCACATCATAAGTGGAGCTCAATGATTTACCTACAGGAATAACAATTATTGAATCATAAAACTGCTCAAGAAAATGTAGCGTACGCGCAACAATTGCAGCAGATGGAGCGGCTGTACCAACATGATTTTTAGGATTAGATAAATAATCTAACGTCTGTTGATAATTAATTGAAAATTTATCAAGAAATGAGTTACCATTGACTTTAACCTGAAGTGCGATTCGATAAATATTGTTGTCCTGCATTGCTGCTAAGGGAATATCTGCCATCGTATCCGCAACAATCGCAATTCGGGTTTGGTGTGCACGGTTAGCAATATTGAACTGCAAAATCATATCATCAATTTTTTGATAAATTACGTCACCAGCTTTAGCTAATAATTGCGTTACAGTTTCAGGTTGATCGGTATGAATGTGCAGTTTTAACATTTGTGCACCTTTACCAATCACGATACTATCACCTAAGCTATCTAGCGTGGCACGATATGGAACTAGCGCATCTTCATTTGCGGTTTTAACTACCGTTTCAAAGCAATAACGATAATTAGGAAACTCGGTAACATCCTCAAACTCGTGGCTTAGTCGAACTGCTTGATGATCTAAATTACGATCAGCCATAATTTGGTCACGATGTTCTTTATCACCACTAAGATATGCTAGCATTCCATCAATGAAATTAACAAATCCTTGAGCACCAGCATCCACGACATGATTAGCACGTAGAACTTCCAATTGATTCATCGTATCTTTTAACGCAACCTTAGCTTTTTCAACACTGGATTTAAAACTATCGAGCAAATTAATCCGCGCATTCGCCAGAGTTTCACGATATCCTTCAACCCACTTTTCCATTACAGTTAAAATTGTCCCAGGTTTAGGATTACTCACTGAGCTATAAGCACTTTTATAACCGTGAGCAATCATCTCAACAAAATCATGTATTTTTAACAGTGTTTTCTCAGTCAAGCGATGCTGGGTGAGCCCATAAAAAAACTGAGAGAATATAAGACCAGAATTACCACAGCAACCAACTAAACCATGCTGTGACAATTGATGAAGTAGCTCAGGCGTATCTTTAGTCATAGACAGATTATCCACGATATAGCGCATCATTGAAGCTAAATTAGTTCCTGTATCGCGATCTGCTACCGGAAAGACATTGAGCCGATTAAGCTCTCCCTCACTATGGATGACTTGTTTGGCACCCGATAAAATCATGCCATAAAATAACTCGGTTGATAATGTTTCATTCATAACTAACTCCCCTAATTTTATTTATTATAACTATAAAATAAGTTTGATTTAATATTTAGACTAACTTCTAGTAAATTTTTGAATTATATCCTTATGTTCACTATATAATGTTATCAAAGAATCTCTATTCGCTAGTTCAAAATCATTATAATCAAAAGCCGGAACACATTTGCAAGTAATAAGCGAATAACCTTTATTTTTGTCTAACGGAGTTATTGCAAACCAATAATGATGAGGCACAGTAACAGAATTATTTGAAGATACAATTTCTTCGGTTAGCGTTCCTGCTGGAGAAATTATAATAACTTTAACAGCTTGCCCTTCTTTGAGCATTAGTGTCTCATCTGATTTGCTTAATCTATGAAAGGATGAAAAATCGTCGGCAGCTAACAGATAATTAATTAATGAATACGAATTTTGAGCGTTTTCATCGCGCTCAATTGGACTCCAATAACCACCTTCTTCATGTGGAATCAGCTGTAAATCATTAACAATCTTGGAAACTGTTGGATTTTCACTCACTCTTTACCCCCGAAATACTGTATTTGTGATTTTGAAGTACAATGCTTTATCATAAAGTATTTAACAATATATAATTCAAACTACTTCCTATCAATATTTTAAAAATTAATATCTCTCTAATTCACTTACCTAATTTGGTGTATGATTTAGCAATTCAAAGCCACCACGATCGGTGCGCTTTACCATACCAATTTTTTCTAAATGATTCATAATTCGTGCAGCTTTATTATATCCTATTCCAAATTGTGTTTGTAAAGAACTTATTGAGCAACGCCGTGAATCGAGAATAAATTTAACTGCTTCATCAAAAACGCTATCTTTTTCAACACTATTATTGTCGCTATTACTATCATCTTCAAAACCAGGAATCGCAATATCACTAGCGCCAGTCAGTATTTCATCGTTATAATTAGGTGCGCCCTGCTCTTTGAGATAATTTACCACGTGATGTAGCTCATCATCATTCACAAACGCACCATGAATCCGCCGCGGAAATCCCGAACCTGGATTTAAAAATAGCATATCTCCTTGACCAAGCAGACTTTCCGCACCCATTTGATCTAAGATTGTCCGCGAATCAATCTTACTTGAGACTTGGAATGAAATCCGCGCAGGAATATTTGCTTTAATCAAACCAGTAATCACATCCACTGAAGGTCGTTGGGTTGCTACAATCAGATGAATCCCCACCGCACGCGCTTTTTGGGCAATACGCGCAATATATTGCTCAATTTTCTTACCCGCAACCATCATCAAATCTGCCAACTCATCAATAATCACGACAATATATGGCCATTTTTGTAACGGTTCAGGGTCAGTTAAATCAATGCTATATGGATTAAATAACGGCATCCCTTCCTTAATCGCTGCTTCCACTTTCTGATTAAAGCCAACGATGTTTTTAGTACCGATTTTTGCCATGATTTTATAGCGCTGTTCCATCTCGCCAACCGTCCATTTCAGTGCATTGGCAGCTTGCGACATATCGGTTACAACGGGTGCCAAAAGATGCGGAATATCCTGATAAAAGGATAACTCGACCATTTTGGGATCAATCATAATAAATTTAACTTCATCCGGCGTAGCATTAAAAAGAATTGATAAAATCATTGCATTAACCGCAACCGATTTACCAGAACCAGTGGTTCCTGCTACCAGCAGATGTGGCATTTTAGCTAAGTCAGTCACAATAACATCGCCTGCGATATCCTTACCGAGTGCTAATGTTAGCAAACTATTGTTATTTTGATAAACAGCTGAATCAAATATTTCTTTAAGATAAATTACCTGACGTTTAAAATTAGGAACTTCAATCCCCATCGAATTTTTACCAGGAATAGTTTCAACAATCCGGATACTAGTAAGCGCCAATGAACGCGCGATTTCCTTAGCTAAGCCAGCGATCTTGTCGCCACGGACACCTTTAGGCGGAATCAATTCATAACGGGTTACTACTGGACCACTTTCAACATTGGTAATTTTAACTTCAATTCCAAATTCAGCCAAAGTATTTTCAATTGCGGTTGAAACATATTCAATTGTCTCTGGGGGTACTCCCTCAGCTTGTACTCGTGGTAAATTAAGTAAGCTGGTACTAGGCAAACTACCTTTTTGTACCGCATCTAGTAAATCTATTGTCCGAACATTATTTGATTTTAATGCTATTTTTAAGCCCGACACCCGTGGTGGTTCACTATTGACTATCGGTTCATGAACAATTGGTTTAATTTCAGTTAATGGTGCATCAACCACTTCATCTGATTCATCATCTTGAAATAACGGATCATTAATATCGAAGTCTGGTTCATCATTAATATTCGTATTTTCAGTAGAAAAACCTTCAGTTCTTGATTTAAATAACCGCTCTGAAAATGAAAGTTTTTTGCTAACTGGTTCTTCAATATCGATATCTTTTCTCGGTACAACCAATGGTTCAGGCTCAAAATATTGCTCCACAGCTTTGGGAGCTATGAACCCATCCTCTTCATCATCAATAACCGCGGCACCATTTTCTGCAACAGGTGACTTACGTGCTACTAAAGAAGTTAGCTGAACATAAACCATCTCCAAAATTGCACCAATTTTTTCGGCAATAAATAACCATGAAATACCAAAGGAAAATGAAAAGCAAATGATAATAAAAAGTAAACTTAATACTGAAACGCCAACTTCACCAACACCACGATATGAGTTGTTGAAAATAAACGACCCTAGGCTACCACCCCAACCATCTGGCAAACTTG
The DNA here is from genome assembly GCA_964611845.1 of uncultured Neisseria sp. GTDB lineage: Bacteria > Pseudomonadota > Gammaproteobacteria > Burkholderiales > UBA11063 > Aquella. The sequence goes on along the minus strand of CAZTBH010000002.1, from coordinate 60,491 downwards.
AAGCTTGATGAAAAAATGAGATATATTCAAAAGTAGCAGAAGCTGAAATTAAGAAAATATAACTTATAACTCGGTAAATCGTACTCCAGTTTCCAGTTGGGATTTTTTTGCGTACAATTTTATGAAATCCTAGATAAAAAACACCCGCAACCAACCACCAAGCGGAAAATCCTAATACATAAAATAAAATATCGGATAAATAAGCTCCAGCTACGCCCAGCTTATTTACTACAATTGGTGAATTAACGCTTTTTGACCAGCAGCTATCATTTGGTGAATGAGTCGCCAAA
>CAZTBH010000002.1:0-60191 GCA_964611845.1 uncultured Neisseria sp. | reverse complement strand
TACGCAATCATTGATAAATCTGGCTAATTTAGAGGGTAAGATCGTATCACGATTTTTTTTAGCAAATTTAGGTCGTACAGTTTTTATATTCTTCATCTTCACTTCACAAAAGCATTAATTAAAATTACGGATATTAGTTAATAATTTTTTCTGGCAATCGGCAAATAGCGCACTATCATGAGTCGCTTCAGCAACAAATGACAGATAAATTGTTGCATCAAGACTAGGTTTTATTTTAAGGCTAGACTCTAGATAAGTCCGAGACTGTTCCAAATTACGTTGTTGATAGTTCAAAACACCTAAAGTTAATAACAACTCAGCATTTTGCGCATTTGTAACCAGTGCTTTTTCGCAGAGCTTAGTCAATTTTTCTAATAGCTTAGCATCGTCAACTTTTTTTGCTAATGCAAGTAATGATTCACTATAAATCAATTGAATGGAGCTATCTTTAAAATTCCGCTCCAAAAATTCCACTGCCGCAGAATAATCAGCAATACGCAATAAAGCATTGAAATAAAGCTTGCCATACAAGAAACTTGATTTCTCGTTTTTATCTAGTTTATTATAATATTTATTTAATTCTTTAGTATCGTTAATTTCGGCAAATAGACCACCGATTACCCGCGCTTTATATTTGCTGGCTTTATACTCGCGTAAACTATCATTTTTTAATAGCCACTCTAGCATCTCATAAGCTTTGGAGTAATTGGCAAGATGCAGATATACTTTAAGCAACATGCGATGTGCTGGCACATGAGTACGATCAAGCTGTAGAGCTGCATTTAAATGATCAATTGCTTGTCCATAAAGCTGATGATTGTAAAAATTCTCTGCGATTAATAGATGTTTAGCTAATTGCCACTTTGGTTCGCTAAATTGCTCAAGCTCGGTTGCGATTTTATCTTCTTTTTCTTGGTCGCGCATAATGTTTGCAGCACGATACGCCAGCATATATGCTAAAAATTTATTATCTTTATTTGCTTCACGCTTGAGTGATTTCAAAGCATTTTCGTAGCAGCTACGATACTTACCCTCAAAATAATGTAAGCCCGCAAAATTTAATCGTTGCCGAGCTGCAACTAATGCATTTCTAACCCGCGCACGATGTATTTTATTTGGAATACGTTTGACATTAATTAATATCCGAAATGAATAATAAATTACGACAACACTTAGTAACCACAACAAGATTAATAAGTTCAAGCTTAATTCAATCTTATAGCTTGTGACATAAATTGCAACTGCACCATTGTTAAAAAGACCAAATCCAGCTACAGCCAATGCTAGTGCAAAAATAACTAAGGTTTTAATAAATAGCTTCATTGTAACTCCTCACCTATAACTGCCACAATATGCTGTAAGAGTTAGGAACAAGGCGACGTAGTGTACATGAGAAGTACATGAGGAGCCTTGTGACGACGCTATTACGGCATAGGGTGAGCAGTTACGCTTCATTATTTATTTCCATCGCTTAATTGTTGCGCTTTAATAAGTGCCTGCATCGTTAGATCTAGCGTCGGTTGGTTAACTCCTAGCGAGATTTCTCTGAGTTGTTGGATCAATAATAACTCTTTTTGTCGAGTTAAATCATTGCTAAAAAAGCGTTGCGTTAGATTATACGCATCATTCAGGCTACTTTGCCATAATGCTGCATTTTGATTTAACAATGCTTGACGCGCACTTAAGATATCTAATTGTAAATGTTGGCGCACCACTAATTCATTTTCTGGAACTAAAACCTCTGCACTATCAGAGTTGGCTTTTACTACTTTGACTAGACCAAAAATTGACTGTTTAACATTCATTACAAAACGTTGCCAAGCACTGGTTGGCAAATTATCTTGCTGGTTTTGTGGGGCAACTGGTGCAGTAATATTTAGTTGAGCTATATTTTGATAAAGTTCATCCAATTGTGTTGCTAGCATCGTCGCATCAAAATTATTTTTTGCTTGTAAATTATCTAAATCAGTAGTTAAGTTAATTTTCAACTGCAATAACAGCGGATCACTAACGCTGGTTAAAATTTGTTTCGCGTAATTAAGTTGTTTAATTGCCGATGCATAATCATGATACAGCAACAAGCTTTGATTCGCACCACTAATCAAGCTATTTAATTGATACAAAACCATATTGCCATTATTTACAGTTTTATTGGTTTTATCAACTTGCTCTTTTAGTGCTGTTTGTTCTTGTGTGAGTTGCTTAATTTGTTGATTTAGGCGCAAGTTATCAGTTGATAATGCTGCAATCTTCTGACTTTGCTGGCTATTTAATTTATTTTGTGCAATAAAACCATTAATACCCAGAAAACTTTGATAGGCAAGATATCCGGTGCAACTTAACGATAAGATTGCTAATAAAACAGGAACTTTTGACATCCTTGGCTTATTTACAGTTTTTACCATCGCAGGCTGTTCATTTTTTAATTCAGTTGTATTATTTTCACTCATTCTCAATTTTCCTGATGGTGTTAATTATTGCTTGATTCGATGCATTATCTGTTTCAACTATATTGCTAAAGCCCGCCTGACTTAGCTTTTTGGTTATATTTGGATGCAATGTAATTAAATATACTTTAGATAATGTTTGCAAAATACAATGACTAATTTGTGCACAGTCATACAAATACTCGGCTAAGGAGCTGCTAGTAATGATTATACCTATATTTTGCGGGTCACAGATAATTTTCTCAGTTTGCGCCAAATTTAAAATCGCAGAATTAGTCCGCTGATATAAATCTATAAAATCATGATTTATTTTGTTTATATTTAAATATACTGCCAATTGCTGATTATGCGGTAGACCTCCTGCAATCAGATAGCTTGTTCCTTGGCGGATTAAGTTTGCGCTAATTAATTCAGCAACTCCGCTTCCGCATTCAGGATATAGTGCTTTAACTCCACTTTTGTCTAATAAATAATTAGCAGAGCTTTTTCCGGCAACGATTACGTCTAACTCTGGCTTTAGCTTACCTAGCAATGGAATCAAACAATCAATAGTAGTTGGAGATGTCAGTAACAAATTATCATAAGTATTTATTTTGCTAACTAGATTTTCTAACTCGAAATCATAGTATTTAATTGCCATTAGAGGTAAGCTTTTCGCTTTAATCTGTTGCTGTTCTAGCAAATTAATCAAAACTGCGGCTTGTTGCTCTGGGCGGGTAACTAGATACATTTTGTATTAATTATCTGTGATTAGTCGCGGACAAGCGTTGAACAATTTCTGCCGCACCTTGCTTAATCAGTTGTTCAGCACATGATTTGCCTATATTTAAATAATCTTGAGGAGCGCCACTAACTTCGGCAGTTAAATACATATTAGCATTAACATCGGCTAGTAGTGCGCTTAGCTTTAATTGATTATCAACTATTCGAGCAAACCCAGCTAAAGGAATATTGCAACTAGCATTGAGATAACGCCCCATTTCACGCTCAGCACCAACCAGTGCCGCACTAATATTATCATTTAGCGGTGCAAGTAGTTTCTTTAATTCCAAAGCGCCAGCTTTAATTTCAATTGCTAATGCTCCCTGCCCAATTGCCGGAATAAATTTATCGTCTGCCAATATCTGCGTAATTCGCACCTCTAAATCCAAGCGCTTGAGACCTGCTACTGCCAGAATAATTGCATCATACTCATTATTATCCAATTTTGCCAGCCGCGTTTGTAAATTACCGCGTAACAATTTTATCTGCAAATGTGGGTAATGTTGTTTTAAAATCGCAACCCGTCGCGCACTTGAGCTACCAACCACACTAGCTATTGGCATTTCATCTAAGGATTTATATTGATTACTTACAAATGCATCATGCGCATCTTCGCGTTTTAAGATTGCTGCTAATTCGAACTCACTCGGTAAATTTGCTGGTAAGTCTTTTAAGGAATGAACTGCAATATCGGCATTTCCGGCTAAGAGTTGATATTCGAGCTCTTTAATAAACAAGCCCTTTCCACCAATCTTTTCAAGTGATTGATCGAGAATTCGATCACCTTCCGTAGTGATTCCAGAGATCAAAACTTCTAATTCAGGATAGACATCTTGCAATAATTGTTTGACATGTAACGCTTGCCACATAGCTAATTTGCTGTTACGTGTAATAATTGTTATTGATTTCATTATTTCTTTCTTAAATTTACCATGCGTTGACGAGATAGTTCAAAAATCGCAACAGTTGCCGCCATTGCCAGATTTAGTGACTCTGCCCTACCTGGCATTGGAATCGTAAGATGCTGCTTAATTGCGCTCAACAGTTCACCACTAATTCCATTTCCCTCATTACCTAAAACTAAAGCACAGTTTTGAGTTAAATCTTGCTCATAAATACTATCTTTAGCATGGGGCGTTAGCGCATAAATTTGCCCTGAATATTGTTTTATAAACTCAAAAATATCATAACCTTGGTAAATATTCAGTGCGAATTGGATTCCCTGCGATGCTCGTAGAACCTTAGGATTATAGATATCAACACAATTTTTAGATAGAACTATATTTTTTATTCCGCCAGCACTAGCTGCACGTAAAATTACACCTAGATTGCCTGGATCCTGAATTTGATCTAAGATAATACAATCAAATTGCAAACTAAAATCCAACTCACAAGCTATTGGCTGCTTAATTAGTGCAACAATTGATAATTCAGAATCAAAGATATTTATTTTTTGCAATACTTCAGTGCTGACTAAGATTATTTGTTCAGGCGTAAGTAATTCAGTTATATGCGAATAGCGAATGAAATTAGATTCTTCTAATAATACGTATTTAATTAGAGAATATTTTAGCGCTTCAATTACCAGATGTTCACCGTACACAAGCGCCTGAAGTTGCGTAGAGCGAAATTTACTATCATTACTCAAGCGACTAATTCGTTTGACTAATACGTTATCTTTGGAAACAATTGTTTTAATATCTTATACCGTTCAAAAAAACACCTACATTTAAGTAGGTATTTTAACAAATTTTGTAACTGTCCTGACTATTTTGCAGTAGATCCTTACAAAGTTCCTTGTGTAGGTCTAGCCAAATTTAAATCATAGACAGGCCTGCGGATCAACATAGTTGTAACCTAAATCACGTGCAACTGCATAATACGTCACATTACCACGACAAATATTTAAACCATTTAATAAATGATGATTTTCCTGTACCGCTTGTTTCCAGCCTTTATTAGCTAATTCAACGACAAATGGTAAAGTAGCGTTGGTCAATGCTAAAGTAGATGTTTTAGCTACTGCACCAGGCATGTTTGCTACACAATAATGTACTACGTCATCTACAATATAAGTTGGATTTTCATGAGTCGTTGGCATTGAAGTCTCAAAACAACCACCCTGATCAATTGCAACATCAACTAAAACTGCACCTTTTTTCATTTCTTTTAGCAGGCTCCGTGATACCAGCTTTGGTGCTGCTGAACCAGGAATTAATACCGCACCAACAATCATATGTGCTGAACGAATTGCTTTTTCCAAATTCATGTGATTGCTATAAATAGTTTTAATTCTACCTTGAAAATCGTTATCAATTTTTTTAAGTAAATTTAAGTTGCGGTCAAAAATAGTTACATCAGCACCCAACCCTGCGGCCATACGTGCGGCATTTAACCCAACCACTCCACCACCAATTACTACAACATTGGCAGGTTTTACACCAGGTACACCACCAAGCAGCACACCACAACCACCATTATGGCGCTCCAGCGCATGCGCTCCAGCTTGAATTGCTAAGCGACCTGCAACTTCAGACATTGGTGCAAGTAATGGTAAACCGCCAAAATCATCTGTAACTGTTTCATAGGCAATAGCGACACAGTCTGACTCAAGTAAACCTTTAGTCTGTTCAGAATCTGCTGCTAAATGTAGATAGGTAAACAATAGCTGTCCAGGTCTAAGCATTTTATATTCTGATGGTTGTGGTTCTTTGACCTTAACAATCATTTCACATTGTGCAAAAACTTCCTGTTCCGATTTTGCAATCATTGCACCAGCCTTGATGTAATCTTCATCTCCGTAGCCAATTGACAAACCAGCATTGGTTTCAACTAAAATCTGATGCCCATGTCGTACTAACTCATAAACTCCTGCTGGAGTCATACCAACTCGATACTCGTGATTTTTGATTTCCTTAGGTACACCAATTAGCATATAATAAACCTCTTTAAAATAGTAGTATTCTATTAATGGGTAGTTAGTTTACTAAAACTCGACAAACTCTGTCGTTAAAACCAACCAAAATCTCATAATTAATCGTATTTAACTTATCAGCTAATTCATCTAATAAAATTTCCTGATCGCCTTGCTGTCCAATTAAAACAACCTCATCACCCACCAAAGCCTCATCATCTGGTCCCATATCAACCATTAACATATCCATACAAACATTACCAACGATAGGATATTTTTTACCGCCAATTAAAACTTGCCCCAGATTAGACAAACCACGACGATAACCATCACCATAACCAATTTGAATAGTTGCAATATGCGTTGTATCACCAGTATAATAACGATGACTGTAGCTAATTCCCTGTCCTTTTGCTACAGTTTTAAAATGAAGAATCCTTGCTGTTAAACTAAAACATGGTTTGATCTTACTTAAATGACCATGTGTAACTTTGCCAGCAGGAAAATAGCCATAACTCATCAAACCAGGGCGCACCATATCGAAATAGCTTTGTGGGTAATATGCAACGCCGCCAGAATTTGCTAAATGACAAATCACCGAAGGCTTTTGGCGCTTGATGTAGTCAGCAATATCACCAAAAATCTGGATTTGCTCCTCAGTTAAAGCAGGTTCTAAGCCGTCACTCGCCGCAAAATGCGAATAAACTCCAATTAGCTCTAATCGCGGATGTTGCAAAACAAAATCAATTAATTCTTTAGCACTATCAATACCAACGCCAATACGATTCATCCCTGTATCAACACCGATATGAACTCTGCACTTAATGTCTTTAGATGCACAATATTTAGCCAATGCGTCGGCTTTTTCTTGCGATGCTACAGTGATTTCAAGATTATTATCAATCAACTCAGGGATTTGCTCATCATCAAAAGAACCAAAAACTAAGATTGGTTTTTGAATCTGATGTTCAACCAACAACCGTCCTTCTTCTAGGCACGACACAGCCAGATAGTCAACATATGGCTCAGCTACCTGAGATATCTCAACTATCCCATGACCATAACCATTAGCTTTAACCGGGACACATAATTTTACATTAGGACCAATTTGTTTACGGATTGATTGTAGATTCGTAATAAATTGTCGAGTGTTAATTTTAATAACCGTTGGGTGCATAATAAAAATCCACCTTATAATGTTTAGATATCCCTAGATTATACAACTTCTATTGATACTTGCGCATAAATAAGAGAATGATTATTATTTATACTGAAATAGATTCGAAATGCTGGTAGACGATGCTGATTGAGCCTACCGTTAGTAGTTGAGAGCTTAGTAACGATTCAATGTAATGAATCTGTTTCAGTATAGTAAGAAAATTGGGGCAATACCTTAGATAAAGATGTTAAAATCATGCCCTAGATGCCACTATATCTTAAAATAAAGAGCGCCAAATTGCCGATTCTAAAACTTTCTAATATCCTTTTAAAACAGACTGATAAACTAATACTAAATGATGTATCTTTAGAGATCAAAGTTGGTGAATCACTAGCAATAGTTGGTGCTTCTGGCTGTGGCAAAAGCAGTTTATTACGTCTTTGTGCTAATTTAGTCAGCCCTAGCGCTGGAACTATTTGTTATAACAATCAAGATTATACAGAACTAGCTCCAATATACTTACGTCGCAAAATAGCTTACTGCTTCCAAATCCCTTGCTTATTCGGCGAAACAGTTTATGACAACTTATTTTTTCCATTTCAAGTTCACGCAGAAAAATATAACACCAAAAAAGTACGACAGCTTTTTGAGCAATTTGAGCTAAACTCAAATTTAGAAAATAGTTCGATAAACACTCTCTCGGGTGGAGAGAAACAGCGTATTGCACTGATCAGAAGTCTATTATTTTTGCCTGAAGTTTTATTGCTTGATGAGATAACTTCTGCTTTAGATCATGAAAATACTTTAATCGTCGAGCGGGTTCTTAACGATGTTAATGCGTTGGGTACAAGTTTAGTCTGGGTTACGCATAGTCTTGAGCAAAGTCAGCGGGTAGCCAGCAGGGTTATCACCATGAAAGATGGTGCAATCATTAGTGAACACGCAGGAGTAAACAATGCACCAAGTTAGCCAAGTTAGTAACACATCATTATTTTTTGCCTCATCGCTGATCTTAATAACGTTATTTTTCTCTTACTGGCAAAAATTAAAGCTAGAGAAAGACACGATTATCAGCGTGCTACGGGCAGTGGTGCAATTGATCGCTATCGGTTATGTACTTGAGTTTATTTTTGGGCAAAAAAGCGTTTGGTTTACTAGCCTACTTTTACTCTTTATGATTATTAACGCAGCATATAATGCTGCACGGCGCGGCGCGGGGATTAAACATGGTTTTCTAATTTCATGTCTAGCTATTGGAGTGGGAACGGTTGTAACATTAACGGTGCTAATTTGTTCTAAAACTATCCATTTTAGCGCTTATCAGGTTATTCCAGTAAGTGGAATGATTATTGGTAATGCAATGATTGCACTGGGATTATGTTACAAGCAATTACTAAAAGATTTTCAACAAAAGCGAAATGAAATTGAAACTAAGCTGGCGCTCGGTGCAGATATTTTACCCTCAACCATAAATTTAGTACGAGATGCGTTAAAAACAGGAACTATCCCTACGCTAGATTCAGCAAAAACACTAGGAATTGTTTCTCTTCCCGGCATGATGACGGGATTAATTTTAGCTGGTACCTCTCCACTTGCGGCAGTCAAATATCAAATAATAGTCACATTTATGTTGCTTGCAACAACTTCAATAGCTTCATTTATTGCTTGTTTTCTAGCCTATCGCGGTTTTTTTAATGCGCAGAAACAACTGATTTAGGTTCCAATCACTCGAGATTCTTATTAACCCACTTGATAATACCATCAAGAGATAAAAAATCATTAAATGAACGAACTTTTAAGCTCAAGTTTAGATTATTTATAATATTGGTTAATGCACTGCCTGCACCAATCTCAAGAATAACGGTAACGCCCAGCTCTTGCATTATTTCGATTGTCCGGCTAAAATGAATAGTATTTGAAATTTGCTGACTGAGCGACAAAATACCATCTTTTGCCGTATAGATAACTTGATTGTCAACGCTTGCGATAATTGGCGCAACTAATGTGTACCATGATTGTTTACCAAGATACTGTGCAAAGTTTACACTCGCGTTACTTAATAACGGTGTATGTGATGCTAGACTAACTTTTATCCAAGTTAATTTAAACATTGGAAAATTGCTACTCAACATTCTAAATAAATTCTGTAAATTTACAGCTAAACCACCAATAACCCAATTATCACGCGAATTTTGAATTGCCGGATAAACGGCAAAATCAGAACAAAGTCGTAAAAGCTGTTCCTGTAAAATACCACTAACTGCCAGTAAAGTATTGGGTAGATGCTCTTGTGCGGCAATGTTCATCAATTCAGCACGCTTCTTTGCTAGGTTAATCAGTGTTTCCAAGTCACAAGCGCCACTACATGCATAAGCACTTAATTCACCCAAACTATATCCGGCAAAAGCTGTTGGAACTGGTAATCGCTCTTTAAGCAACTGCCATTGAATATAACTTAGTCCAGTAATTAATGGTTGCGCATGATGATTGTGAAATAACTCTTCGTCACTGAGTAAAATTTGTGGAAGCAACTGGCATGATAGCTGTTTTGTCAAGTTACTAATTAAGAGTTCTGAATTTGAATAAGCATTCAAAGAACTAAACATATTCAGGTTTTGGTTACCCTGCCCACTACAAATTATACCTAGCCCCATAATTCAATCTCCACATGATAAACAAAAATTGCTGTTGCCAGTAAATCTGCACAACCACCTGGACTAAGATTACGCGCTATAAATTGTTGGTGTATTGATTGCGCTTGAATTAACCAATCTCTCTGCATTATACCACCAGTATTGATGAATTTTTGAGCTTGATCCTGCGCAAATTTTAAACCAGCTAAACCACCACGATACAATAAATTAGTATCCTGAACATGTGATAACAAAATATAAAACAACTGAACATAAGCAGCTTCACTATATCGCGGATAAAGTTTTTTAAGCACCGGCAGGTATTGACTAAAAATATCTCCAAACCCGCCCGCGGCATGATGAATAATATCACATTTATTTGACAAATACTTATCCCTGACTTGTTGCCCGTGAGATGTTTTATTCATACGATGCTCGAGGATAGATGCTCCCCACAAATTACGAATTAAATCAGGAACCATCGCAAATTTAATTTGCTTTACATAACTTGCAGCACAGGCAGCTACCAAAATCCCTAAGATAAAAATTGCTCCACGATGGGTGTTAATCTCATTAGTTGCGCGTAACATTGCATTTTCAGCCGTCTTGCCTGCCGCTACTAATTCAGCAAATGGCGCAGTTTTCTCACCCAACATAATCATCTGCATCCAATAAGCATCGAGCACTGCAATACTCGCTAAAAACGTATCTTTATTCATATCATGATGGCTACCATTATCAATTAAACTCACCAATCCTGCTTTAGGATAACAGACTAATTCAGCATAGAGCGAGTTATGAGCTAATGAAACTATGCGCTGTTGCCAGTTATTAATCATGCCAATTGTTCCAATAGAGCGTTGCGATGAATAAACTTCACTAGACTAAAATCTTTGCATAATATTTTCTCTGAATCAGAAAACCATTCACGCCAAGCCACTGCATAACCATCTGGAAAAATTAATTCACCATCAATTTTCCGCCCACTTGCCACAGCCAGAGCGTTCAATAAAGGAACTATCTGCGTCAACTGATGATGCATCGAAATATGCAGTAAAAGATCTAAATCAGAATCAGCATGAGTATAGTTTTTCTTAGTTAAAATCTGCCAGCTAAATGAGCCATAAATGCATGGCTTAAGATTTAGTAACTCTAACTTTTGAATAATTTTTGTAAGCGATGATGATTTTGCTATGAAATATGGAACAATATTAACCAATGATAAAGCTGCGCTCTGTGAAATTACAGATTTAATCGGAATCAAACAACTATGACGTGAAACATTTTTATCTAATCCATTACACCACGCAATATTCAGGTAATCTGTGCTTGAATTAGTTTGCCGCGTCACAACACAGGGAAGTTTTTGCATAACCCACTCTTTTAATTCTGGGCTATAACGAAACTCAGAATCAAGCCAGACTAAATCATGGCGCTGGAGACTCATTCTGCAGCTAAAATGTCGGCAACAATTTGAGTTGCCTGAGTACGACCACCACGAGAAGCACCTTGTATACGCCAACGATGGATATCTGTTGTAGCAGGCAATAAAGCACTAACTTTGGGCATAAATTCTTCGGCTGCAATGACCTCTTCTATTGCACCTAAACGTACGTAATTCTCCGCACCCGGCGCAAAAATTGCTGAGGTTTTGCTTAATTCCTCAAGCTTCTCAACTGGAACTTTGGTTACCCGTGACATTGCATCTAACCACATTACAGCTATTTGAGCCTCTTTAAGCGCAAAAATATAATCAGCATTCAGTGCACTTGCGATAAATGCTCCACCTAAAGCTTTGCCATAAACTAACGCAAAAATCTTATGCCCTTGTGCACGCGCAAGATTAAACGTTGCGATTAAATGCCCATAATAACTATTTAAACCAAGTAATTCTGCATTGTGACTGACTTTTTGTCCAGCGGTATCAATCACGATACAGATTGGACGTTCTGGATGATTTTCAATTATATCCAAAACAAAATCTGCCAATTTAATACTCATAGCATTATCCAAGCTTGCTTGGTTAACAATTCCACATAAAGCATATGTTTGTTCTTGGTAGCTAAATTCACCGAGCAATATATCTTGTTCAACTGTTATTTTAGCGTTACTACCAAATGTAGCATTAATTAATTGTTGGTATTCCATGACTACTCCGCTAAGGATTGTTGTAATTGCATAAATTGCGTATCAGTTAAATCTGGAACCTGTTCAGGAGTTTTCACACCTAAATCACGCCAAATATCTAAAGCATCATGGCAAGTCGTATACTTTGTCAGCAACTCAGCCAAACGTACATTATCCGCACGTAAACTCTCAACATTCAAAGCCAGCTTATTATTCAAGGTGTTTCTTATTTGCTGCTGAAGTTCTGCTATTTCAGGAATAGCATATTTTGACAACCCGAGTAAAGCACGATGTTTACCGCCACATGTTCGCCAGACCAAGGCACGATCTTTGGAATCATACTCATCAACCCCCATGACTGTTTCAATAACTTCTGGTCCTGAAACACCACTACGCCCCTGTTCGCTAATAAATAAACTATCGGCACATGTAGCAGTGATACCAATACCGCCAAAAGCACCATTTTTACCCGCAACCACTGCTATAACCGGAATACCATTTAGACGTAAAGCAAAAATACTCCGAATTATTTCACTAATCGCAATTTCACCAGCATTAGCTTCTTGTAAACGAACTCCACCGCTATCTAGCAGCAAGATTACACCATCTACTTTACGCTTAAGTGCCCGTAGACACATTCCGGCAATTTTAGCGCCATTTACCTCACCAACCGCTCCGCCGATAAAATTAGCTTGTTGCGCAATTATTGCAATTTCTTTGCCATCGAGCATGGCATCACCAATCACCACGCCATCATCAAATGAAGTTAATAAATCAAGCTGAGCAAGATGTGGACTAGTTACCTGCGTTGAAGGTGGTAAAATTTCTTTAAAACTACCTTCATCAACTAAGGCAATGATTCGTTCACGTGGGGTAAGCTCAACATAATGTGAATTAGTTATATCTTTATCTGCGGATGCAATTAGGTATGTTTCATAGGCTTGACGCAAACGTAATGCTACGATTGCTGGAGTTGCACCACTATCATGCAAAATAAACTCCAACCCGCCAATAGCAAATTTAGCAGCAAAATCACTAAGTACAGCATGCCAGATTTCAGAATATCCCGCTACACTGGTAGCAACCGTAAATTTTGCACTAATACTATCATCATGGCTTAATAATAAAACTTCAAGATTACCTGAATTTACCACTCCGGTACTCGCACCAATCTGTCCACTAGGAGCAGTTTTGCTGGATAGATTATAATTTAGCTGTTCCATCGTATTTTACCAATCCCTCAAGCTTGATGGCGGCTGATATAAGCCATCAGAAATATGAACTAAGTCCTTAATGGTCTTAGCCGCTAATAAATCACGTGTCACATCACGATAGCTGATTCCGATATCTTCCGGATATTGTATTACTCCACGTTCACGTAATTGATTTACCATTTCTTTATCACGTTGTAAACCAACTGGAGTGTAGCCCGCAATACCACGAATTGCTTGTTCGCGTTCAATAGAGTTACGGCAAAGTAACAGATTGGCAATTCCCTCTTCAGTCACGATATGCGTAACATCGTCACCTAAAATCATAATCGGCGGTAACGGCGTGTGCATTTTTTCCTGTAATGCCCAAGCATCAAGTTTATCGACAAAAGTCGCCACTCCAGCAGCTTGGAAAGTATCAACCATTTGTACTACTAATTTACGCCCACGTAAAAATGGTTTATTTTGACTGGCGGCATATTCTTGCCCAGCTTGTAACCAAGATGGTGTAGAATGCCTCCGTGCATTTACATCACTACCGAGATTTGGCGCACCACCAAAACCAGTTATCCGCTCCAAGGTTGCGGTAGAGCTATTCCCTTGCAAATCAATTTGCAAAGTTGCCCCAATAAATAAGTCAATCGCATACAAACCAGCTAATTGAGCAAATGCGCGATTACTACGCTGCGAACCATCAAAACCATTGAAGAAAATATCTGGGTGGGCACGGACATAGTCATTCATTCCAACTTCACCACCCGGCGAGCAAATAGTCTTAACAAAGCCTGCCTCAATCGCAGGAATCAAAGTTGGAACAGGATTAATTACAAAATTTTGGCAAATCTTATCTTTTAACCCCAAACTCTCAGCATAAGTTGGCAGAAGCAATTCAATGGCACAAGTATTAAAGCCTATTCCGTGATTGAGACGATTTACGCCATATTTAGCATAAATACCTTTGATTACCATCATTGCCATCAAAATTTTTAGTTCGTCAATTTTTGCAGGATCGCGAGTAAATAATGGATTGAGTACCATTGGCAGTGGACTATGTACAACTACATCAACCCACGAAGCTGGAATATCCACTCGTGGTAGTTCATCAACTACTTCATAAACTTCCGCAATTACCAAACCATTGCGAAAAGCAGTAGCCTCAACAATCGCTGGAGTATCCTCAGTATTTGGTCCAGTATAAAGATTACCCTGCCGATCGGCTTTTGCCGCAACTACCAATGCGACTTTTGGGGTAAGATCTACAAAATAGCGCGCAAATAGCTCTAAATATGTATGAATTCCGCCAATAGTTATTTTGTCACTGGCAGCAAGCTGTGCCAAGCGGGCACCCTGTCCACTCGAATAGCAAAAATCGACTCGATTGGCTAAGCCTTTTTCAAAGACACGGATATGTTCTGGTAAACTTAACGCTGATTGAACTATGTGTAAATTATTAGTTTGTTCCGGATCTAGCTGTGCCAAAGCTTGTGCTAAAAACTGAGCTTGTTTTTGGTTGTTGCCCTCAAGACAGACTCGATCTCCAGAGTGAATCACGATTTGCAGTAGAGCTACCAATTGGTCACGCTCAACCCATTTATCTTTAAGTAAATGTTCTACAGCAGCTAATCTTTGTAACTTGTTTTTATGTTCTAAATCAAATTCCATAGCCATTTCCGATTCAATGAAAAATTACATATCCTCTAACCACCAACAATTAAGCCACCATCTAAACGCATAGTAGGCTGCCCGACTCCAACTGGTACAGACTGTCCATCTTTACCACAAACTCCTACACCACTATCTAATGCAAGATCGTTACCAATCATTGTTACATGCTGTAAACATTCTGGTCCATTGCCGACCAATGCACAACCTTTCACAGGATATGCAAGCTTACCTTTTTCAATCACCCACGCAACTGAGGCATTAAATACAAATTGCCCTGAAGTTATGTCAACCTGACCGCCTTCAAAATTTTCTGCAAATAAACCGTAATCAACACTGGCAATAATTTCCTCTGGAGTATGTTTACCACCCAACATATAAGTATTTGTCATCCGTGGAATCGGATTGCTAGCATAAGATTCACGTCGACCGTTACCCGTTGATTGAGTATTCATTAGTCGTGCATTTAATTCGTCAAATAAATAACCCTTAAGGATACCATCCTCAATCAAAACAGTCCGCGAGCTTGGATTACCTTCATCATCAATATTCATCGAGCCACGACGATCGCTGATGCATCCTTCATCAACTACGGTAACACCTTTACTGGCAACTTGCTGACCTATTTTACCGCTAAAGGCAGAACTACCCTTGCGATTAAAATCTCCCTCAAGACCGTGGCCTACCGCCTCATGTAAAATAACTCCCGCCCAACCATTACCTAAAACTACAGGCATCTCTCCACTTGGTGCAGGTTTTGCTTCCAATTTTAATTGTGCTTGCACATAAGCTTTTTCAATATAATTGCTAATCATCTCTATGCTAAAGTAGTCTAACGAATAACGTCCACCACCGCCAGCTGCCGCGCGTTCCATTTTACCATCTTTATTGACAATTATAGTAATACTCAAATGAATCAACGGACGAATATCGCTAAAATGATGTTCGTCACTTCGCGCCAAATAAATTTGATCATATTCAAGATTAATACTCGAAATAACATTTGTCACATAATTTTTGGCACGTGCAATCTGATTGATGCTTTGCAATAACTGGATTTTCTTGGCACTATCCCAGCTTTGGAGTGGGTTTTCAAAAGTGTGCAGGTTGAGCGCATGGTTATTTACGTTTGAATAACCTTGATTATGTTTATCTACTGATTCAATATATAAATTATCAACTAGATCTTTAATTACGCGCTGATCCAGAGCATTGGCATAGCTAAAGAACGTTTTCTCACCACATACAGCACGTACGCCAATACCTTGATTAACTGCATAACTTCCAGATTTAATGATACCCTCATCAATCACCCATGATTCACTCGCTGTATTTTGTAAATATAAATCAGCGAAATCAATTCCTCGTCTTGAGAGCTGATTTAATTGTACATTTAAAAAGTTTGAATCAATACCGTTATTAGCTAATAAACAATCCACTACTTGTTGATTTATCATAATTCTTCAACCTTAAACTATAGTCATAAAAAAGGCTATAAATAATTAAAAAAGCCACCCGAAAGTGGCTGTGTATTTATTGATTTGCTTGTGCTGGCGCAACATCACCGCCAGTATTTTGTACCCGATCAAGCTTATAATTTACTTTGTATAAACTTCTTAGTGAACCAACATAAGCATTTAGATTCATCATTGAGTATTGTTCAGATAATTGTGAAACAACTTTCTCATTTTGCGCATCCAAGCTTTTATCCGTAGCTTGACTATTAATCTGGTATAAAACATACGAGCCATCTTGTGCTAGTGCTCCAGTATAGCTAGGGAAATTAGCTGGTGCAGCAAAAATCTGTTTAACTGCCATCGGATCAATGGTTTTACTTTGCCCAAGTAAAGTTACATTTTCAGGATTGGCAAAATTAAGTTTTAATTTACCCTGCTGTAACTGAGTTAGATCTTGCTGTCCAAGGGCTGAAGCCATTTGGCTTGCTTGCTGTGCTTTCAGCGCATCAATGATCTGAGGTTTAACAGTTTCCAACGGTGTCATAGCTGCTGGTTTATATTCAGTAGAACGTGCCACCACATAACTACCATCGCCCAAATCAACAACTTCACTGTTATGATGCTGTTTAAGCACTTCATCACTAAAAATTGATTTTTGTAATTTAGGATTAGCAAATAACCCCTTGGCAGAAGCTCCTTTGCTTACCCAATCGCTATTTTGAATAGCAATCCCAAGTTTTTGCGCAGCAGGGTCTAATGAATCAGCTTTATTATAAGTTAAATCATTTAGCTGATCAATCATTGCGGGCAATTGCTGTTGTGCTTTTTGCTTTTGTAATTGTTGTACTACCAGCGCCTTCTTCGAAGCCTCATCATTACCTTTAATATCATTTAGTTTCAAAATATGGAAACCGTACTGAGTTTCAACTAAGTCACTAATTTGACCTTTTTTCATGGTGAAAGCAACATCTTCAAATGGTTTAACCATTACTCCATGACCAAAGAACCCTAAATCACCACCATTGGCAGCAGAACCAGGATCTTGAGAATATTGTTTTGCCAATTTAGCGAAGTCTGCGGGGTTAGCTTTTACTTGCGCCAGTACCTTCTCAGCCTGAGCTTTTACTTGTGCCTTTTGAGCAGCTGTTGCATCCGGAGCGACTGTAAACAGTATATGTGAAACATCAATTTGCTCATTATTGCTTGCATTTGGATGATCCTGTAAGTATTTAGTTACATCGGCATCACTAATAGTGATTGTTTTTGCTATGCTATCGGCAGATAATTGAATATATTGTAGTTTAACTTGATCTGCAATAGTATATTTTGTAATATTTTGCTGGTAATAAGCAGTTATATCGCTTTCAGAAATATTAATTTTGGCATAAAACTGCTTAGGATCAATCACATAACGTGACACATTACGTTCGCGACTTAACAACGCCGCAAATTTATCTTGAAAAGTTTGTGAAGTAAAGTATGAATTTTTGAAGAAATCAAGCTCCTGATTAATTAAAATCTGCTGTTGCATATCCTGTTCAAACTTAGTGGAAGTCGTATAACGTTGCTTAAGGAATTCCTGATATTTATTTACATCAAATTTACCATCTGTTTGAAATGCAGAAATAGCAGCAATTGCATCTTGTAATTGAGTGGTTGTCACGCTTAAGTGATGATCATCAAATGAGTTTAATAATAATTGGCGATTAATCAAACCAAAAAGCACCTGCATTTTGTCTGGTGACTGTCCTTGAGATTGATCCATAGCCCTATCAATGTCTTGCGAATAAATCTTATTGCTACCAACTTTGGCAACATAACCATCATCGCCCCCCATACCAAAATAACCACTAACGCCCCATACTACGAAGGTACTGGCTATCACGATCATAATTCCTTTGACCATTTTTTGGTGTTTTTCAACAACATTAAACATCTTTAAACCCTATCTAAACTTAACTTGACAACTAAAACATACAATAATCAAAAATTAATTACCCACCAATATTATAATTTGGTGCTTCCTTAACAATCTGCACATCATGAACATGTGATTCTTTTATTCCTGCAGCGGTAATTTCAACAAACTCAGCATAGCGATACATATCCGCAATTGTTGCGCAGCCGAGATATCCCATTGATGCGCGCAGTCCACCCAAAAGCTGATGGACGATTGAATTCAAAGACCCTTTATGGGGAACGCGTCCCTCAATTCCTTCTGGCACTAATTTATCATTTCCAGCATCTTTTTCCTGAAAATAGCGATCAGCAGAACCTTTACTCATTGCACCGAGTGAACCCATGCCTCGATAAGATTTATAGCTGCGCCCTTGATAAAGTTCAATTTCACCAGGAGCTTCATCAGCACCAGCAAGCATACTACCTAGCATAACACAAGATGCACCAGCTGCCAATGCTTTCGCCACATCGCCAGAAAAACGAATCCCGCCATCACCAATCACAGGAACCCCTGATGTTGCCAAATAATCTGCCACGTTGGCAATTGCTGATAATTGAGGCACACCGACTCCAGCAACTACCCGCGTAGTACAAATTGAACCAGGTCCGATGCCGACTTTAACTCCATCGGCTCCTGCATCAACCAAAGATTTTGCAGCCGCCGCAGTTGCAATGTTTCCACCAATAACTTCTATATGCGGAAAATTATTTTTAATCCAGCGCACACGATCAATCACACCTTGAGAGTGTCCGTGAGCTGTGTCAACAATAATAACATCAATTCCAGAGGCTGCCAATAGTGATACACGCTCTTCTGTGTCTCCGCCACTGCCAACCGCCGCACCAACTCGCAAACGACCCAAATCATCTTTACTTGCCAATGGGTAAGCTACATTTTTAGTTATATCTTTAACCGTAACTAAACCACGTAGTTCAAAAGCCTGATTCACTACTAAAACTCGCTCAAGACGATGTTTATGCATTAGTTCTTTAGCATGATTGACTGAATCGCCCTCTAATATTGTCACTAAGCGCTCACGCGGTGTCATGATATTACGCACTGGTTGTTCTAAGTTGGTTTCAAAACGCACGTCGCGATTGGTTATGATACCAACCACTTTACCATGCTCAATGACTGGAACTCCAGATATTTTACGGCGTTGCGTAATTGCTAGTAATTCGCGGACACTGGCATCTGGAGCTATCGTAATTGGATCTTTAACGATGCCTGATTCATGACGTTTTACATTGGCAACCCGACTTGCTTGATGTTCAGGTGTCATATTTTTATGAATGATACCAATTCCCCCCTCTTGCGCCAAAGAAATCGCCATTCTGGCTTCCGTAACCGTATCCATTGCTGCAGAAACAAGTGGGATATTTAAATTTAAGTTACGCGTCAACTTGGTAGTTAAACTAACATCTTTAGGCAAAACTTCAGAATGAGCTGGTACTAATAAAACGTCATCAAAAGCATAAGCTTTTTGCAAAATTTTTAACATGGTATTGTTTCCTATCGTTATTTATCGTCTACTTGTTTAATAATATTTGTAAAATCTGTTACATCCTTAAAGCTTCGGTAAATCGAGGCAAAACGAATGTAGGCTACTTTGTCCAATTTAGATAACTGCTCCATTACCAAGTCTCCAATCACCCGGCTATTTATTTCCCGCTCGTGGTGCATTAAGACTTGCTGACGAATAGCTTCAATCGCATTATCCACTAAATCCATTGGCACTGGGCGTTTATGCAATGCTTTCATGAAGCTAATGCGGATTCTAGACTCATCATACTCCTGCCGCGAACCATCTGTTTTAACTACCGCAGGAAGCTGTAATTCAATTTTCTCAAAAGTATTAAAACGCCGATCACAGTGAACACACTTTCTTCGACGTTTAACAATCATTTTATCATCGCTAAGTCGCGTGTCGATGACTTGGGTATCATCATAATTGCAAAAAGGACACTTCATTAGCGTGCCCTAGCTTGCAGATTTAATTAGTGGAAAACCCAATTGCTCACGTGAAGCATAGTATTTCTCAGCAACCAATTTAGCTAAATTACGAATTCGTCCGATATAAGTAGCCCGCTCTGTCACCGAAATTGCTCCACGAGCATCCAGCATATTGAAAGTATGCGCTGCATTTAAGATCATTTCATAACCTGGTAAAACTAATTCGACTTCAAGCAGACGCTTAGCTTCACTTTCAAAATTATTAAAATTATTAAATAATAATTCGCTATTACTATGCTCAAAATTATACTTGGATTGCTCAACTTCATTTTGGTGAAATACATCGCCATAAGTTACATTGCGTCCATCCAAAGTCCGCGCCCAAACTAAATCATAAACACTATCTACGCCTTGCAGATACATCGCCAATCGCTCAAGACCATAAGTAATTTCGCCAAGAACAGGTTTACAATCCAATCCACCAACTTGTTGAAAATAAGTAAACTGAGTTACTTCCATTCCATCAAGCCAAACTTCCCAGCCAAGCCCCCACGCACCAAGAGTTGGATTTTCCCAGTTATCTTCAACAAAGCGAATGTCATGAACCAGTGTATCAACACCAAGTTCACGGAGTGAATCAAGATATAGCTCCTGAATATTATCTGGAGATGGTTTTAACACCACCTGAAATTGGTAATAATGCTGTAAACGATTTGGACTTTCGCCATAACGTCCGTCTTTTGGACGGCGTGATGGTTGCACATATGCAGCAAACCAAGGCTCAGGACCAATGCTACGCAAAAAAGTAGCAGTGTGAGAAGTCCCAGCGCCCATTTCCTTGTCGTATGGTTGTAGAACAACACAACCAACTTTGGCCCAATAAGACTGTAATTTTAATATAATATCCTGAAATGTCAATATGTTAGTACTTTCCGCCATTGATGTTTATCTCTTTCAAGCAAAATTCTGTTACAATTAACCGATGATTTTAGCAAAATTCCACATCCTTCGCCGAAATTTATGCTGCAATCTCAACTTTATGCTAGAATACAGCGCATTCAACTTAGATATGGTTTTAATTATATGAGTATTATTCGTAACAAAAAAGCATTTCATGATTTCACGATTGAAGAAACTTTTGAAGCTGGCATCGCGCTTGAAGGTTGGGAAGTTAAAGCAATTCGAGAAGGTCATGGACAATTAAAAGATAGCTATGTCAAAATAAAAGATAATGAAGTTTGGCTACTTGGTTTTACAGTAACCCCGATGTTATCTGCCAGTACCCATGTTAATCCAGATGCAATGCGTCTGAAAAAACTATTATTACACCGCCGTGAAATTGATAAGCTTATCGGCAAAGTCGAGCAAAAAGGTTATAGCTTGATTGCAATTGATTTGCATTATAAAAAAGGGCGCGTAAAAGCTGAAATAGCTCTGGCTAAAGGTAAAAAACTTTACGACAAGCGCGCAGCAGAAAAAGAACGCGATGGTAAAAAAGAAACTGCAAAAGCGATTAAAGAGTTTAAACGCCTTTAGGTTCTTTCCCGCATATGTCTTTGACAAATCGGGTAAACTTTACTATAATAACCGCCTGACAAATATTTCTTTATAGGTTTATAACAAAATGACAAGTGAAATAAAAAAACAAGCAGAAACTAAGATGGGGAAAAGCTTAGACAGCTATAAAAATACATTAACTAAAATTCGCACGGGTCGTGCGCATGCAGGTTTGCTTGATCATGTACAAATTGACTACTATGGTGCAATGATGCCTATTAATCAAGTAGCAACGGTGACTGCCAGTGATGCCCGCACTTTAACGGTACAACCTTTTGAAGCCAAAATGTCTGGAGCTATTGAAAAAGCAATCCGCGATGCAGATTTGGGATTAAACCCAGCAACCAATGGTAACACCGTGCGTGTACCTATGCCTGCACTGACTGAGGAACGCCGTAAAGAACTTATTAAAGTTGTAAAAGGCGAAGCAGAAGAAGCCAAAGTAGCAGTTCGTAATGTACGTCGTGACGCTAATAACGAACTAAAAGCAAAGTTAAAAGATAAAGCAATTACCGAAGATGACGATAAGCGGGCTCAAGATGAAATTCAAAAATTCACGGACAAATATATTGCTGAAGTTGATAAATTAACTGCAGATAAAGAAAAAGAACTTTTAACAGTTTAATCGTATTATCTACCTCAATTAACTTCACAAAATGCAATGCTCTCTAGCGTTGCATTTTGTGCGTTTATATATGATAAAAAATGACACAAATTCCACAACATATTGCAATCATCATGGATGGAAATGGACGCTGGGCAAAAAAACGTTTTTTACCGCGTGTTGCTGGACATGTTAAGGGCGTTAATGCACTAAAGAACATTGTCAATCATTGTGATAACTTAGGTGTTAAATACCTAACCGTCTTTGCTTTTGGTCGCGAAAATTGGAATCGCCCACAAGATGAAGTTAGTTTTTTGATGCGTTTAATGCTTAAACGCCTAGATAAAGAACTTGATGAATTACATAGTAAAAATGCAATAATTAAATTTATTGGTGATCGAACGCGAATTAATAATGAGTTATTAACGAGTATTCTTGCAGCCGAGGATAAAACAAAACAAAATACAGGGTTAAATTTTAGTATTTGTCTGGATTATAGCGGTCAATATGATATTATTCAGGCAATAAATAGAATAATTTCTGAACGTCCTGAATCACCAATAACTGAAGAAACGCTTAGTCACTATTTATTAACGGATGGAATGCCAAATCCAGATCTAGTAATTCGGACAAGCGGTGAAAGTCGAATCAGTAATTTCATGCTATGGCAATTAGCCTACAGTGAGTTTTATTTTAGCGGTATTTACTGGCCAGATTTTACGCCAAGCGAGCTAGAACATGCTATAGAGTGGTATAATAACCGAGAACGCCGCTTTGGCAAAATATCAGAACAAATTTAGAAATCAAAATTATGCTTAAACAACGAATAATTACCGCTTTAATCTTATTTTTCTTGGCCGTTGGCGCCATATTTTTTACACCGCCGCTAGTTTTTGCAGCTTCATGCTGGCTATTATGCTTAATCGCCAATTATGAATTGGCTAAAATGTATCGCTTTAACAAACTACAAATAACCGTTAGTATGATTATTAACACCTTGATCGCAGTAGGCATTGGACAAGTTAATTATGATCTAAGCCAAATTATTCGAATT
Source organism: uncultured Neisseria sp. (assembly GCA_964611845.1). Taxonomy (GTDB): domain Bacteria; phylum Pseudomonadota; class Gammaproteobacteria; order Burkholderiales; family UBA11063; genus Aquella. The sequence continues at coordinate 36,691 of CAZTBH010000002.1, read as the reverse complement.
GTGAGTGTTGCAACCTGGTGCTTTGCTGTGCCATTAGTTTTGATTTTTACGCCTAAGCATTTTAGCAAGCTTGCAATTGCCATTTTTAGTGGCTTATTATTTATCCCTGCATATTACGCGCTGACAATTTTACATGCACTATTTGGTCCATGGCAGTTAATTAGCATTATGGCAATTGCTTGGGTAGCTGATACAGGTGCTTATTTCGTTGGTAAACAATTTGGTAAGCATAAATTGGCTCCAAGAATAAGCCCGGGTAAAAGTATTGAAGGTGCAATTGGTGGCTTGATTTTAGTAGTTATTTACTTAGTTGCTTTAAAATATTTTAATCTAGCAGATTATTTAATTACTTACTCAATGGCATTTAAATTTGCTGCGATCTTGACGGTGATTAGTATTGCGGGAGATTTGTTTGAATCTTGGTTAAAGCGTGTTGCTGGAGTTAAAGACAGTGGTTCAATTCTGCCTGGTCATGGTGGAGTATTTGATCGAATTGATAGTTTAATTGCAGTATTAGCGATTGCCTTTGCCATTATTCGTGGAATGTTATAATGCAAAAAATAGTTATCTTTGGCGCAACTGGTAGTATTGGTGTTTCAACCTTAGAAGTAATTAAGTTACACTCCGATAAATTTTCTGTATTTGCGCTAACTGCCAATAATAATGCAAGCTTGCTGTACCAGCAATGTTTAGAATTTAATCCTACCTATGCTTACATTAATGGTGATGAAGCAGCGAGTACATTGCAACATCGTCTTACTGAGGCTAATTCCACCACTCAGGTATTATGTAAACCTGAAGACCTCGCTTATCTTGCAGCACATGCTGAAGTTGATCTGGTTATGTCAGCAATTGTTGGTAGTGCCGGATTAATTCCAACTTACCATGCGGCAAAAAGTGGTAAAAAAATTCTACTCGCCAATAAAGAATCGCTAGTTGCAGGTGGCAGAATTATCACAGACACAGCTAAATTTAATCATGCACAAATCATTCCAGTTGATAGCGAACATAGCGCAATTTTCCAAGCTTTACCCTATGGGTATGTTAGCCTCGATAAAATCGGTGTGAATAAAATCATCTTAACGGCATCTGGTGGACCATTTTTAAATACACCATACACAGAATTATGTAAGGTTACTGCTGCACAAGCGGTCAAACATCCTAACTGGAGCATGGGACAAAAAATTTCAGTTGATAGCTCAACGCTTATGAACAAGGGTTTAGAGGTAATTGAAGCTTATTGGTTATTTAATGCCAAACCTACACAGATTGAAGTTGTCGTTCACCCACAAAGCATAATCCATTCCATGGTTGAGTACATTGATAGTTCAATTATTGCCCAAATGGGTACGCCAGACATGAAAACTCCAATTGCGTATGCCCTGTCTGCACCAGAAAGAATTAGCTCAGGAAGTAAACAGCTCAATTTTACCAGCTTGCAGAATTTAACTTTCTGTGATGTGGATTATGTTCGTTTTCCATGCCTGAAGCTTGCACTAGACGCACTAGATGAAAATAGTAACGTCGCTGCAGTCATTAATGCAGCGAACGAGGTTGCTGTAGCTAAGTTTTTGGCAAATGAACACGGGTTTTATGATATTCCTAGAATGATTGAAACTGCTATTTTAAAATTTGCAGCTACAACGCCCACGCATATAGAAGAACTACTATCACTTGATCTCGAAGTAAAACAATACTGCACAAAATTATAAAGTATTATCCTCTATTGAGACACGACAGTTGCCACACCGCCAACTAGATTTAGTTGTTGGTTAATGCAGGTAGGAATTTGATCCGCTCGGTGGCTGACATAAATAATCGTATGCTGACTATCGGCAAACAAATAATCTACCAAAGCAACAAACTGTTGTGTTTGATAGTCGTCTAAGCCTTGACAAGGTTCATCAAAAATAAATAATGGTGGATTTTTGATTATTGCCCGAAGCAGCAATAACATTCTTTGCATTCCATTTGAGACATTGGCAAAGCGTTGGTTGGCATAAATATCCAAACCAGCACCCGATAACCATTGCTGAGCTAAATCAATCTGTTCATCAGTTGGATTACGATGCAAACCTGGTGTATCATAAAATCCAGAAATTACTGTTTGTAAACACGTCATATTGCCATCAAAGTTCCAGTGTAATTCTGGCGAAATAAATCCAATATTACGTTTGATCTCCCAAATCGTCTCACCACTACCACGCTTACGATCAAAGAGATAAATTTCATTGGCATAAGCTTGTGGATGATCTCCATTTATTAAACTTAACAAGGTAGACTTACCGGCACCATTAGCACCACTGACTAACCATTTATCACCAGGTATTACCTGCCAATTAATATTATTCAATGCTACTTTCTCAGCATAAGAGATGGTTACGTCTTTAAATTTTATAATATTTGCAAACTTACTGGTAAACTCAGGTAGTCTAAGATTACTATAATTAAAACTCGTTGCAGCAGGCATTATTTCTGGATGATAATTATTTTTGCTAATTTTATTTAGATCATGCGTAGGTGAAATACTCAAAACATGAGTAATAAATTTGGGTATAGTATGATTATCACCAATCAAAATAAAGCAAACTCCAGCTTGAGCTAATTTAGCCATATACTCATGCAAATGCTTAACCGTGGTTACATCTAAGCCGATTAAAGGATTGTCTAAAATTATTATTTGTGATGGTTTAGCTAAAGCTAAGATTAATTGTAATTTTTTACGCTCACCACTGGAAAGCTGAAGTAAAGCAGCATCCAAACGATGATTAAAACCTAATAGAGTTAAAAGATGTTGCGTCTTAGCGTCATTGATATCAACAGCATTACTAATAGTCTGTCTAACACTTGGAGCATCATCAGCATCATAACTATTATAACGCTGCTGATAATAGAAATCACTCAATCCGCAATTATTTTTAAAATGGAAAAATTGTTTAACCAACGTTACTTTGGGCGTTAAATCATTTGCTTGGTAATTAAATTTTATTTCACCAGAAGCATATAATTCCCCTGTTAGTGCCAAAGCCAGACTAGTTTTGCCAGAACCACTCGCACCAGTTAAAAATATCTGCTCTCCGTGGTTAATCAACAACTCATCACATTTTAATAACTCTTTATTAAAACGCTCAATTCTAAATTGGCTTAGTGCTATTAATTGTACCATATTTGATTACTTCGCTAATTTAGGGATATAAATCGGAAAATCGACACTATCAGCTTTATAAATATCATTGCGATACTGTAGTTGCCCGTTACTTTCAACCCATGCAGTTTGATAAATAATGTGGATTTCAAGAGGATCAGCCAATTTTACCCAACGATGTTTACCAGTATTGATTGCACTTTCAAGCTTGTCATCATCCCAATTAGGAGTTGAAGCAATTAAATAATCAGCCAGTGCCAACGGTTGACTCACTCGTACACAACCATGGCTTAAACTGCGAGCTTTTTTACCAAATAAATTAGGGTTTGATGTATCATGCAAATAAATTCCACAGTCATTGGGAAATAAAAATTTTAATTTGCCTAATGCATTTTTTTTACCGGGATCTTGGCGCAGGAAATAATTGAAATTAGTCTGAGTTACTTTTTGCCAATCTATTCCTGTTGGATCAATTTCTTGATTATTTTTTGGATTAAAAACTCTAATGTTGTGTTGTTCCAAATAAGATGGGTCTTTTTGAATCTTAGATAAATATTCTTTAGTTGCAATTCGATTAGGGATTCCCCAAAATGGATTCAGCTCTAAAGTAGTTATTTTGCTATTAACCACACAAGTTTTATTGTTACCTCCACCGCCTACGATAACAGGCATCGACAAATCAATCTGCTGACCATTAACAATAACTAAAGAATAACTTGGAATATTTACCATTAAGTACTTGCTACCCAAATTATTTGGTAGCCAGCGCAAACGATCCATATTCAATTGGATTTGTTTAACACGCATTTCAACTGACACATTTAATGCCTGTAGTGTGGTTTTATCTACGATACCAGTTACTTTTAAACCATTGTTATGTTGAAACTGTTTAACTACCTTTGCAGTATCCTCATCATATTTTGCAGGTTGATCCGTATCATCCAATGTATAGTCCTCAGTTGCAGATAATCTTTTTTGCAATATCTCAACTCGACTACCAATAGAACCAATTTTTAAATCTTTGCCTGCTGGTATTGTTTGCCAACCACCATTACTCGCAATCTTTTGATATTTAGCTAGCTGCACTTTTAAATCAGTATACCCTGAATAAGTTGGAGTAAGTTTACTCAAACTCGTAACTAAATTATTTTGTGCAATTGCCTGATTATAGAAATCAAGAATATTTAATGAACGGCGACTAATTTGCCAATCAGGATAATTAATAACTGGATCAATCCGTCCAAACTCCATGTGGCGTGCATACAACAAGTATGCATCGCTCATAGTAATATCATATTCTGCCAATAACCCTGGATCAATGCTATTACTTGTCTGTAGACCATCATTGATTTGTTGTTCCATTTCTTTAAGTTCTTTGGTATGGTAATCAAATGGGTTAAGACCATCCTCATAACTATGACGTAACAGTGTTAAAAATTTATCAGCTTCAGGCTTAATCCGCCCAGCAGCAGTCCAAACGGGAAGATAGTTATGAGCAGTATAGAATTGAGTGGTTTGTGTTAAACTGCAACGTGTAACCTTTCCGCACATCATACGAGTTGAACCATTCAAGGTGTTAACCTTATTGGCAATTGCCATTGATTCCATATTATCAATATTTTCAGCATAGCTGAATGAAACATGCCCTACTGCAATAATCAGTGGCAACCATAAATTTTTAGCATTTATTTTCATTAGTTAGTCAATCATAATAATCAAGTTAATCATACCCATAACACTTATACCAACAGCGTTAAGATTTTATCATACATCCAAAACTACGCGGTAGAAGATAAGAATTATATTTTAACTAATGTCATCTGAGCCGGAATATATGTGCCACAATATTCATAAATTAAAGACCTTTAAGTAAATTTGCCATTTCAATAGCGCTTATTGCTGCATCATACCCCTTATTACCAGCCTTAGTACCAGCACGCTCAATAGCTTGCTCGATATTTTCAGTAGTAACCACTCCAAAAATCACCGGAACGCCGCTATCTAACTGAACTTTGGCAACGCCTTTTGCCACTTCATTACACACATAGTCATAGTGCGAAGTTGAACCACGAATAACAGCACCAAGTGTAATAATTGCATCATATTTTTTACTAGCTGCCAATTTCTGAGCCACTAGAGGTATTTCAAATGCACCTGGAACCCAAGCGGTATCAATATCACTTTCTACAACACCATGGCGAGTCAAACCATCTAATGCCGCTCCAAGTAATTTGCTGGTAATAAACTCATTAAAGCGACTAACAACAATTGCATATTTACCACTAGTGGCAACTAAATTTCCTTCAAATATCATGATTAATTTCCTTCAAAATATATAATCGATCTATCGCTGTTATAGTATAAAACAATCAAATGAACAGCAACCATTTTAAAATAATAAATGTCCTAATTTACTAACTTTCGTATCCAAATAATCTTTATTTACCGCATTAGCTGCTATGATTAACTCTTGTCGCTCAACAATTTCAACTCCATAATCGCCTAACGCATTCAATTTACGAGGGTTATTACTAAGTAAGCGTATCTTAGAAATTTCTAAATCACGTAAAATCTGTGCAGCAAGATAATAATCGCGCAAATCATCAGCAAACCCAAGGTGCAGATTAGCTTCGACCGTGTCCATTCCCTGATCTTGCAAAGCATAAGCTTTTAGTTTATTGAGTAATCCAATTCCGCGCCCTTCTTGACGAAGATAAATTAAAATCCCACCTTCTTGCTCAATTCGCGTAAGACTTGCTGCTAATTGTTCGCCACAATCACAACGTAATGAACCAAAACCATCTCCCGTCAAACACTCTGAATGTATCCGCACTAATGGCTGAGTATCAGCAGTCAGAGTACCCTTAACCAAAGCAACCGCTTCTTGATTGTCAATTAAAGAACGAAACCCGTACATATCAAATGTTCCAAATTTAGTAGGTAATTTTGTTACCGCTTCACGCTGAATTAATTTCTCATTCCGCTTGCGATAAGCGATTAGTGCTTGAATATGAATTAATTTGAGATCATATTCACGCGCAAATTTAACCAATTCTGGCAAACGCGACATAGTTCCATCGGCATTAATTACTTCACAAATTACCCCAACTGGATTAGCGCCTGCTAATTTAGCTAAATCAACTGCAGCTTCGGTATGTCCTGCTCGTTCCAAAACTCCACCATTTTTGGCAATTAATGGAAAGATATGCCCTGGCTCGCGAAAATCACCACGTTTACTTGCTGGATTAGCTAGCTCATTTAGCGTAAGTGCGCGTTCTGCAGCACTGATTCCAGTAGTACTACTTATATAATCTATACTCTGAGTAAATGCTGTCTGATGATTATCTTGATTATTATGAACCATAGGTTTCAAATCAAGTCTAGCAGCATATTCCTGATTTAGCGGACAGCACACCAATCCTTTACCATGAGTTATCATAAAATTAAGTGACTGAGGAGTAATCTTGTCGGCTAAGCCAACTAAATCACCCTCATTTTCACGCGCTTCATCATCGCAAACTAAAATAAGTTTACCAGCTCGTAAATCTTCTACCGCTTCATCAATTGTATTAAACATTTATTAACCCTATAAAAAGCCATGCTCAAGTAAAAAACCACTAGTTATTTTGGAGTTTTTTTCTGACTTGGCATACATTTTTTGCATTTGTTTCACTAAAATATCACATTCGATATTTATGCTTTCCCCTATTTGTTTACGTCCAAGTAAAGACATTTTTTGCGTATGTGGAATTAAAGCTACACTTAGATAATTGCTAGTAACTTCTACTAAAGTTAAACTAGTTCCATCCAGCGCAATAGAACCTTTGGCTACACACAAATTAGTTAATTCAGATGCTAAAGCGATTTTATAAATTACGGCACTTTCTAACTGATCACGAGCAATAATTTTGCCCACTCCATCAACATGTCCACTGACAATATGACCACCAAAGCGACCATTTGCCGCCATTGCACGTTCTAAATTAACCTCAGAACCATTCTTCAATTCAGCTAAATTAGTCGCGTTAAAAGTAACAGGCATTACATCAACACTAAAATTATTCTTGGTATAACGTGTAACAGTTAAGCAAACTCCATTAACCGCAATGCTATCACCAAGCTTAATATCGCTCATAATTAAACTGGCATTTATTACTAACTCTAAAGTTTTTCCACCACGTTTGATCTGTGCAATATTACCAATTTCTTCAATAATTCCAGTAAACATTAGATTCTATCCTCATTGTCACGAATACAAACTATTTTTACATCATTACCCAGCTGCTTGACTTCACGGATAACAAATTTCATGTTATTTTGCAAGTCAGTAAAACCAACCCCACTAAAGAAATGTTTTGCCTGAAGCGAACCAATCAACTGAGGGCTATAATAACAAATTAACTGATTAATATATCCTGAATCAATAAAGCTTGAATATATCTGTTCACCACCTTCAACTAATAGGGAACAAACACTATGTTCAAATAATACAGTCAGTACCGATTTTATGTCTAACTCTCTCAACTGAAGAATTTTTACTCCGCGATTGATATATGGCTGATGCCGACTAATATCTGGATTGGAAGTTATAATCCAAACTGGAGCTTGATTATCATTGAGAAGTTTTGCATCCAGTGGCGTCCGTAAATTACTGTCCAAGATAATACGAATAGGCAGGACTTGGGGATTGGTAAGCATATGCGGCGTTAAACTCGGGTCATCACTTAAAACAGTATTAACTCCAACTAAAATAGCTTGGTGATCCACACGATACTGGTGTGCATCCTTGCGCGATTCACTTCCGGTTATCCATTGACTAAGATATTCTTTAGTCGCAATTCTACCATCTAGGCTCATTCCAACTTTTAAAGTAACATATGGCATTTGATTACGCATATTATGGAAAAAAACACGGTTTATTTCTGAAGCTTCAGCCGCACAGAGTCCAATTTCAACATCAATACCTGCAGCGCGCAACGCCTCAATCCCTTTACCTGATACCAATGGATTAGGATCTAAATTTGCCACATAAACTTTAGCAATTCCCGACTTAATTATCGCATCAACGCAGGGAGGTGTCCGCCCAAAATGTGCACAGGGCTCAAGACTGACATACAGCGTAGCGCCAATTGCCCTTTCGCCTGCCTGATTTAGAGCATATATTTCAGCATGTGGACCGCCAGCAAACAAATGTGTGCCGATTCCAACAATTTGCTGATCCTTAACCACAATTGATGCTACCTGAGGATTAGGCAAAGTTTGACTTGACGCTATACGTGCCAGCTGTATAACTTGTTGCATATAATAAGCATGATTTGACATTAGTAATTTGCTCAAATTAATCAAAATTTAATGTGTTTTGTATATAAGGGGGAATAAGATGGGAAAATTTATTAGCATTCATAAATGATTTTGATGACAGACATGCACAATCATAAAGATCGGCAAAAGCTAACTTAATACGCTGAATTCTGTCCTATCTTAATAAAAAAGGCCTTAATATCATTGCTGTCTTTTTTATCAAAAACTTACGCTTAAAAATCAAATATTTTTAATATCTAACAGTAAGAATACACTTATCCTTCTCCTATCCAGACTATACTGTCGGTTCTGGAATTACACCAGATCAACCGTAGCCAATATCAGAATATTGGTACGGGTCACGGACTTAAAAGTATTACTACCTTATTACCGTCGGTGGGGAATTCCGCCCCGCCCCGAAAGATTTATAACAATATTATAACATAGTTAAATAGTAGGATTTATTTTATTCCCAAAGCAGGGAAAGCAGCAGAAATCCCCATTAATATAAACTGAGTTCCTAAAGCTAAGGTAAATAAGCCTACCACTTTAATTAATACATTCATACCAGTATGCCCAAGAACATCGAGAAGCTTCATTGAGTATTTGAAAATGAAATAAATTGATGCTGTAATAACCAAAATTGCAGCTACCAATAAACCAAATTCTAGCCAGTTACGCCCTACTTCATCAGCAAAAATGATAATAGTCGAAAATGTTCCGGCACCAGTGGTTAAAGGAATTGCTATAGGTATAACGGCCAATGAGATAACCTTGGAGTAAGTATTAGCTTTGGCTGGCTGATCGTCATCATCAGGTTTGGAATTGAGCATATTCATTCCAGAGACGCCAAGCAACAATCCGCCAGCAATCCTGAATGCTTCAATTGAAATACCAAAAAAATCCAGTAGACTACGCCCGAGTATTAATGCTACCAACATTACCACTAAAGATGAAAAAGTTGCAATTTTACATAGTCGTAATTGGTCTTTGCGCTCAAGCCCAATACAAATTTGCAAAAACGCACCTAAAGCCGGAAAATTATTGGCAACCGCAAAAATCCCGATGAGGAAATGTTGAAAAGTAAGAGTTTGCACGCTTAATTGCATAAAGCTAACTGAGAACGAAGTGCTGCTATAGTTTTAGCATAATCAGGAGTATTGAATACCGCACTACCAGCTACAAAGGCATCAACACCAGCAGCCGCAATTTGCGCAATGTTATCGATTTTAACTCCGCCATCAATTTCTAAAATAACATCGCGCCCTGATGCGTCAATCAATTTTTTAGCTTGTTTAGCTTTAGTTAGCATTTCTTCAATAAAAGCCTGTCCCCCAAATCCGGGGTTAACCGACATAAGCAATACCACATCAATTTTATCCCAAACATACTCTAGATAACTTAGTGGCGTAGCTGGATTAAATACCAGGCCAGCTTTTAAACCAAAGCTTTTGATCAAAGCTAAACTTCGATCAATATGTAAGCTTGCCTCGGGATGAAAAGTAATAATATCCGCGCCAGCTGCGGCAAATTCTTCAATCATGCGATCAACCGGACTTACCATCAAGTGCACATCAATTAATGCATTCGTACAATATGGTTTAATTGCTTTACAAACCATTGGTCCAATTGTTAAATTTGGAACATAATGATTATCCATTACATCAAAATGAATCCAATCAGCTCCGGCTTCAATTACCGTTTTAATTTCTTTGCCTAAATTAGCAAAATCTGCCGATAAAATACTCGGCGCAATAATTCCTTTAGTCATTTAATATAGCTCTTCAAATCTTTAAATTTATATAAAATATAGGCGGTTAAACCCCAAATTAGCTCATCATCATAATCTAGACAAAAACGATGTTTAATTTCCGGATAATGGGGGTGAACATAAAAATTACTCTCATCTAACAGCTCTAGAGGTAACATAATCAAGCGTTCTACCTCATCCTGATTAACATCAGTAATTTGACCATCCAAACGGGCAATTACTGGGTATACCTGCTGCTGTGAAACAATGCTATATTCCGGATACATACATGCTGTAATTTCAAGCTTGCCATTAAAAAACAACTCTTCATTAAATTCACGAATAGCAGTATCAACTAATGAAGTATCAGAAACATCTTTCATGCCACCAGGTAAACAAACATGTTGTGAGAAACTGCGTAATCCGGCTGAACGCTTGGTCAGCACTATCTGATCATCTAGTAAGCCAAGTAAAACAGCGGCAGGATCACGCATAATGATTAATTCGCTTTTGGAGCTTTAGGCAAGCTATCGGCTGGCAATGGTTTACCTTCTAGAATATTAAGCGCCCATTGCAACTGAAAATCCTCTTTCAAATCAACTTGTGCTTGACTTTGATCAACTACCTTTGGCACTTGTTTCATTTTCGTATCAAGTTTAGCTTTTAATTCAGCTTTAGTTGCAATTTGTTTTAGCGGACGAATTACTGGAACTGATTCAATATTTTTAGTTTTAGTCGCATTATCCGGATGGCTTAGATGTTTATCCAGACTTGCTTCAGAAACATCCCAGCTGTCTAGTAAATCACTATATTCACTTTGTATGATAATATCTGGAGAAATGCCTTCAGCTTGGATTGAACGACCTTTAGGTGTATAATATAAGGCAGTTGTTAATTTGATTGCAGTATCTTTTGACAATGGAATAACTGTTTGTACAGAGCCTTTACCAAAAGTCTTAACTCCAACAATTTTAGCCCGTTTATAATCTTGTAGCGCTCCAGAAACAATCTCTGATGCTGACGCTGTTCCTTGATTAACTAGTACCACAATCGGCAATGTTTTAAATTTTTCCGGGACACTACTCAAGCTTTTTTCCTGTGTTCCATCTACATCATAATCATCTGGTTTCACGTAATATTTTTGTTTCGAGCTCGCAATACGACCATCGGTATAAACAACCAGACTGTCTTTCGGTAAAAAGGCTCCTGATACTCCGACTGCTGATTGTAAAAGCCCGCCCGGATCATCACGCAAATCTAGCACCAGTCCTTTAATCGTTGGATCTGCCGCAGCAAGTTTATTTAATGCTTTTGCTAATTCATTGCTAGTATCTGCCTGAAAATTAGTAACTCGAATATAGCCATAATCTGGTGCTAACATAGCAGATTTAACACTATGGATTTCAATCTTTGCTCTGATAATTGTAAACTCAATTGGTTTAAGTTCATTTGCCCGGGCAATACTGATGCGAACTTTAGTCCCAGCTTTACCACGCATTCTTTTGATGGCATCATCCAAACTCATACCGCTAACTGGCGTATCATCTATTCGTACAATAAAATCACCACTTTTAATTCCAGCATTGTAAGCTGGCGTTCCATAAATTGGTGCTACAACTTTAACTCCACTATCGCCTTTATCGCGACTAACTTCAATCCCAAGTCCAGCAAACGAGCCGCTGGTCATTTCTGATAACTGTTTAAAATCTTCTGCATCTAAGTAGTCTGAATGAGGATCCAGATTACTTAACATTCCTGTCACAGCACCCTTCATTAATTTACTATCATTTATACTTTCTACGTAATAATTTTTGGTTATCGAATAAACCCGAGCAAAATTATTTATCTCATCAATCGGAATAGTATTTGCAACCGCAGAATCGGTATTGACTTCAGCGCTATTACCGCTATCCGCAGTAGCATAAATACTAATTGTTAAAAAAGATCCGCATACAGCCCCAAGTACAAACTTACTAATTGTTTTTAAGCGCATAATTCCTCATCTTTAAAATAATTCAATATCTTCGTTTAACTGTTCGACTAATTCATAAATCCGCTCACGACTCTCACTTCGCAAAATTTTACTCACCTTATTCGCAATATCTGCAACGTCTGAGTTTAAAATAATTTTCTTAACATTCAGAATATTTGCTGAATACATTGAAAATCTGCGCAACCCCATCCCCAACAGTAAACGCGTTAATTTAACATTTCCTGCCATCTCACCGCAAATAGAAACTGGAATATTTTCTTTATTTGCCGTACGAATTACATGACTAATTACCTGTAAAACAGCAGGATGTAACGGATCATATAGATAGCTTACTGATTCATCATTTCTATCAATTGCTAATAAATATTGAATCAGATCATTGGTTCCAATCGAAATAAAATCTGCATAATTAAAAATACCTTTAAGCGAAAGCGCTGCTGCAGGGATCTCTATCATGCTTCCAACTTTTATTTCGTTGTCAAAAGGAATTTTCTCTTCTCGTAACTCTTCTTTAGCTAATTCTAATTGATTAACTGCTTGTTTTAGTTCCCAAGCGGATGAAATCATCGGAAACATAATTTGAATTTTTCCATAATGTGATGCCCGCAGTATCGCACGTAACTGAGTACGAAAAAAACCATGCTCCGCTAAAGAAAGCCTAATCCCTGTGAGACCTAAAGCTGGATTTTCAGCTTCGCCATGTGATGAATTCCATAATGGATTTTTATCTGCACCAAGATCAGCCGTACGGATTGTAATTGGAAGCTTTTTCATTGCCTTAACCACTTTAAGATATGCTTCAAATTGTTCTTCTTCACCCGCAATATGGTTATCCTGACTAAAGAAGAGAAATTCACTTCTAAATAACCCAATTCCAGCAGCATTATTATATTTTACGTCTTCGACATCATCGGGGACCTCAATATTGGCAAATATTTCTACCTTAACACCATCTTTGGTAACGGTTTCATCTTTACGAATTGCTCTTAATTTTTGCCGTGATTCGAGCCATTCTTTTTTACGTCGTTTATATTCATTAAGCACAATTTTATCAGGGTTAATAATAACCACGCCCTGAATACCATCAACAATAATAATCTCATCTTCACGGACAAACTGGCGAGCATTTGTAACACCAACCACCGCCGGAATATCTAAATTTCTGCCAACAATTGCAGTATGCGATGTCCGACTACCAAAATCAGTGATGAACCCCGCAAAATTAGAGTCTTTAAAATGAACTAAATCCGCAGGTGACAGATCTCGCGTAACAAGTATTCCTCGTTCAAATTTACCCTCATCATCCCAGTCAAATTTATTACCCTCAAGATTTCTAAAAATCCGCTCCAGCACTTGCACTACATCAGTTTTACGCTCTTTGAGATATTCATCTTCCATCTCATCAAACTGATGTGAAAGATAATCGGCTTGAAGTTTAATTGCCCATTCAGCATTGCAAGACTCACGTTTGATTAATTCAACAGGAGCTTGAGCAATTTGTGAATCACTTAACATCATGATATTCAACGATAAAAATGCGCCTAACTCTGCAGGAGCATCATAAGGAATATTACCACGCAAATACTCTAACTCTTTCCGTGTTGTTCTTAAAGCATTTTCAAAGCGTAAAACTTCTGCCGTAACTTCACTATCTTCAAGCGTAAACTGGGCAACATCTTCGAGGTCTTTATCTAGAATAAAAGCCTGACCAATTGCGATACCACCACCAAGACCAATACCGTGCAATGCAATATTCATGATATGCCTTTTCTTTTATTCAGCTTCGCCAAAGCGCCCGGCAAATAGCTCAATTATTTTTTGTTGCGCTTGCTCTTCATCTTCACCATTACAAGTCAAAGTAATGAGACTACCCTTAGCAGCAGCGAGCATCATTAACGACATAATGCTCTTTGCATTAGCTTTGCGACCATTACGTTCAATATGAATGTCTGATTTGAATGAACTAGCCACTTGCACTAGCTTAGAAGAAGCTCTTGCGTGTAGTCCTAATTTATTAATAATTTCCAACTCATAAGTTAGCATTAAATCAATCTCCTTTTAGGTGGATAATCCCTGAGACTCCACCGTCTAATGCCTTGCTAACACAAACGTCAAGGCTTTGATTTGAATAAGTAATCGCTCGAATCAACATCGGTAGATTTAAACCCGTAATCAATTCGACACGATTAGGTTCAATTAACTTGCTAGCGATATTGCTCGGAGTAGCACCAAATATATCACAAAGAATAAGAACGCCATCTGCTTTTCGCAACTGGCGTTCTATGATTTCTTCAGCTCGCGGATAGATACTATCCGGAGCTTCTGATTTCTTAATGGGTAAAATAACTAAGTTATCTACCCGCTTATTCATGATATGTTCCAAACAATAGGCAAAACTATTCGCAATCTCTGAATGCGCAATTATTAGTACACTTACCATTAAAACATTCCATTTTATTTATTTTTACTTCATAAGTTGACTCAATCCATTAGCTACCTCTTCAGCTTTTGTGCCAAGATAAAGCTGCCATGTATTGGACGAAATAGAGATAAAAGCAATTACTCCAGAATCTTTCAATTGATCTTGATTAATTATGCTGGTATCTCTAATCTCTATTTTAACACGAGTTAATGCAACTAGGTTAGCGCTAATCAAGTTGTCTTTACCGCCTAATGCGACTAAGATATTCTCGATAACATTTAAATCACTAACTATTTTAGATTTATTGGTCTTATCAACTACACTTTCTGCCGTAGTATGTTTAACTGACGCTTTAACTAGTTGTGAGTGACCAATCAAAGTTAAAGTATCTCGAATACTACTTGCAACAATTTCCGCTTGAGGACCTAAAATAACTTGCACAGAATCAGGTGCTGGATTGACAAAGCCTTTGGCTCCCAATGCTTTTAGGATTGGTTTATTAATCAGTGCTGCATCACGAACTACCAAACGTAAACGAGTAGTGCAAGCATCAACGTTTAGTAAATTCTCAGCACCACCTAATGCATTAATATATTGCATTTCCAAACTATCACTAGCTGTCTCTGCTAATTGCGCAGCAGTTATTTCATCTTCTGATTCACGTCCAATAGTAGCTAGATTAAATTTTTTGATAAAAAATACGCCCAAGGAATAATAAAGAATGAACATCGCTGCACCAATCGCTAGCATCATCAATGGATTTTGTGACAGCTTAAAGAATAATACGTAATCAATTGCACCAGCAGAGAACGAAAATCCTAAACGGATATGCAGCCAATAACTAACAGCAAGAGAAATACCAGTTAGAACGGCGTGGATACCATACAAAACTGGCGCTAAGAAAATAAAAGAGTACTCAATTGGCTCAGTAACACCAGTTAAAAACGAGGTTAATGCCATTGACAACAGTAAACCCGCCACCGCTTTTTTATTCTCTTTAAATGCAGTAGTGTACATTGCTAAGCAAATTGCAGGTAAGCCAAACATCATGATTGGGAAGAATCCAGCCATAAAGTGCCCTGCTGTTGGATCTCCGGCCATGAAACGAGCAATATCACCATGAACCACAACACCTTGCGCATTAGTAAAATCACCCAATTGAAACCAAAATAAGCTATTCAGGACATGGTGCAAACCAGTAACTAATAATAAGCGGTTAAACAAGCCATAAAGAAATAATCCAACCTCACCAGAGTTTGCCATCCATAAGCTAAAGGTATGCAACCCATATTGAATCGGAGGCCAAACATAACCTAAGATCACCCCTAAAAGAACCGCGCTCACGCCAGTAATAATAGGAACAAAACGTTTACCACCAAAGAATGATAAAAACTCAGGTAGCTTTATATCTCTATAGCGGTTATACATATAACCAGCGATACTACCTGTTAAAATACCACCCAATACCCCTGTATCAATCTCTTTATTGATAGTCTTAAGCATTGCCACCAAAATCAAATAACCAACAGCACCAGCCAGACCCGCAGAGCCATTATTATCTTTGGCAAAACCAACTGCAACCCCGATCGCAAAGAGCAGTGGAAGATTGGCAAAAATAGCATTACCCGCATCGGCAATTGCCGCAATATTAAGTAAGTCAGGTTGCCCAAAGCGTAGCAATAACCCGGCAACAGGCAACATTGCTATAGGAAGCATTAAAGCTCGACCAAGAGCCTGAATTGAAGAAAATTTAAAAGCCATCATATTACTTTCTAAAATTTTAACAATTAATTGAATTGATTTTTTAAATATTCACGTACTTCGATTGCCGTTGGCAAGCCCAAGCAATGGTATGCAATTTCTTTACATTTAACAAAGTTTAACGTTCGAATAAATGCTTTATTTTCTGGAATAGCACTAACTGTCATTGAAAGATTTTTAATCCCCAGACCAATTAATACAGGAATAGCCAATTTTTCAGATGCCATTAAGCCACATACAGATAAGCTAGTATCGTGTTTGTGAGCCCCACGCGCAGTTGCGGCAATTGCAGCTAATACGGCAGGATGCAAATGATCAACTTCTTTAGCTAATTCAGTATGCTCACGATCTACAGCCATGACATATTGGGTCAAATCATTGGTACCAATTGACATAAAATCAACTTCTTTAGCAAATGCTTCACTCATAAATGCTACGGATGGAACCTCAACCATAATCCCTAATTGAACATTAGCCGTTACATTTAACTCTGCTTTTAACTCTTCAAAAATTTGTTTAACTGCACGATATTCACTAAGTTTGGAAATCATCGGAATCATAACTTTGATATTATCTGCTTTAGTCCGTAAAATAGCTCTCAATTGAGTTTTGAACAATTCACGATTAGCTAAACATAAACGCACACCGCGTACACCAAGCATTGGATTTTCTTCATGAACTTGCGTAATATACGGAATTTTTTTATCACCACCAGCATCTAATGTACGGATAACAAAATTTTTACCACTAAGAACCTGATTAATTTCAGAATACTCTTTAAATTGCATTTCTTCACTAGGAGCTTCTTTGCTTTCTAGGAACATAAATTCAGTTCGAAATAATCCAACGCCTTCAGCACCATTACCTGCGGCAATTTTAGCTTCGTTAATATTACCAATATTTGCCAAACAATTAATTTGTATACCGTCGCTAGTCGCCGCCGCCAAGGAAGATGACTCTTGTGCTACGCGTAACTCTTCTTCACGTTTGGCAACTGCTTGGTTGGCAATGCTCAACTCCTGCTCATTTGGACACGAATTTAAGATTGCAGTGTTTAATGTATCTAAGACTACTATTTTGGAGTTTTCTTGTAATACTTCTTTAGCAACGCCGACTAAGAGTGGGATTCCACGGGTGCGAGCCAAAATTGAAACATGAGAAGTTACTCCACCACGTACACTAACTAACCCCTTAACTTTATCGCTTAAAGCAATAACTTGTGATGGAGTATAATCTTCAGCAACTAAAATGACATTTTCTGTATATTCCTGAATGACTTTATTTTCACTTCCGCAAAGCCCGGTTAACACTCGATCTCTAACATCTAACAAATCACTTTGCCTCTCAATTAATAGTGCATTCCCAGTTGCAGCTAATGCTTTACACGACTCATCGGTAGCCTTATCCCAAGCAAAAGGAGCAGATTGCCCACGCATAATCAGATTTTTGGTATTTGCAGTCAATTCTGGATCAGTTAAAATCATAAGATGAGCACTTAGGATATTTTTATGAGCAACATCAAATTCTGTTAGCGCCTTAATCTCTGTTTCTAGCTCTGTAATTAATGTTTTTGTTGTGGTTTCTAACTTGGCTAACTCAGCTTCAGAATCAGCAGCAAAGCGCTCGTATTTAAACTGGACTCCAGTTTGTTGCACCAATTTTGCTACTGCCATTCCAGTTGAGGCAACTACTCCATGATATTTGCCATTTTCAACTTTACTATCTTCTTCGCCAGCATTTGGATTTGCATTAGGATTTTCACTTTCATCATCGTGCATCTCCAATAATGCAGCTTTCAGCTCATCAATAATCGCTTGTGCACCATCACCTTTTACCAAAATTTTTATCTGGTCTTGGTACTGTACTGATAGGCTTAATAAGGAAACTACGCTTTTAACATTTCCCGATTGTTCACCTTTTAACATTACGATCTCATGATTTGGATATTTACGTGCGATTGCATTAAGTTGTGCGGCTGGGCGAGCATGGATACCATGAGTATTAGGAACTGTAATTAATTCTGACTCCAATGAATTTTGTGCTGAAGTGGCATGACTAATTGTTGTAACTTGTCCACAGTTAACAATCATGATTGGTTTACTTAAATCAACAATAGCGTCATGAGATAAAATCTCAATACTCAGCTGCTTTTCTTCAATATCTGTAACTAAAACTGGAGTTATCAGTGCCACTACTCTTTCAGAAATATAAGCGATGTCAAATTCACTAAGTATATCTCCTGCTTTGACCAGATCACCTTCTTTGACTTTTACTTTAAAACCTCCCCCCCCCAAGGAGACAGTCTCTAGTCCAACATGAATTAAGATATCAAAACCCAAATTAGATTCGATAGTTATCGCATGTTTGGCACGGTGAATTGACTTGATCTTACCATCAATGGGCGAATGCAGAATATTGTCAAGTGGATCAATAGCAAAACCATCCCCAACCATTTTTTCAGCAAAAACAGGATCCGGAACTTTTGCTAGATCAACAAAGACACCTTTTAGGGGAGGAAATAACATAACTTGCTGAAAACTCATAACAACACCCTTATCTTTTAAACATAGAATTGGTGTGGATTTTAACATAACTATTGCAATTAATTAGGTGCGCTGCAGCAATTTGATCATTTTGTGACAATAGCTAAGATTCTGTAACTAACTATGTAAATATGGACTATAATATCGTCAATAATATGACATTTATGTAAATGAGGTTTAATTATGGTAAGTAAGCTTGAATGTTTTGATATGGTGTTATTTGGCGGTACTGGGGATCTAGTAAAAAGAAAATTATTACCAGCACTATATAATGCTTTTGTTGATGGTAATATTGAGTCCAGCTCACGCTTCTTTTGCCTAGGGCGCGGAGATATGTCATCAGAAGATTATATTACGTCAGCATATAAATACGCAACGGATGCAAAAAATAAGATAGATCCACACCATTGGAATGAGTTTATCAAACTAATAAATTATTTTCAATTAGATGTAAATGATGAAGCTGGATATAGTAAATTAGGTTCTCTCTTGGATCAAAGCAAAACTAACATCTATTACTTATCAACTGCGCCAGAACTGTTCAAAACAATTAGCCATAACTTAGCTAAATCTGGGCTTAATCACGGACGTTCGCGGGTGGTTTTAGAGAAACCATTAGGTAATGATCTAGCATCGTCCAATGATATTAATGACTACGTTGCACAATATTTTAAAGAAGATCAAATTTATCGTATTGATCATTTCCTTGGTAAAGAATCAGTGCAAAACTTGATGGCTGTCCGTTTTGGTAATACACTATTTGAGGCATTGTGGCGTCGCCAATGGGTTAATAGTGTTCAAATCACGGTTTCCGAAGATATTGGTGTCGGTTCACGTGGCGATTTCTATGAGCATACAGGAGCTTTGCGTGATATGCTACAGAACCACTTGTTACAAATGTTATGTATCGTAGCAATGGAGCCACCTTCATCATTGGATGCAGATGTAATTCGTGATGAAAAATTAAAAGTTTTACGCTCATTGAAACCATTATCCGAAGATGATGTACTAAAAAATGTTATTAAAGGTCAATACAAAGCTGGTGCAGTAGCAGGACAATCAGTTAAAGGCTATCTTGAAGAAGAAAAAGTTGCGCCAAACAGTATTACAGAAACATTCGTGGCATTAAAAGCAGAAATTCAAAACTGGCGTTGGGCTGGTGTTCCATTTTATCTACGCACGGGCAAACGGATGCAAGAAAAAGTTGCTGAGATTGTAATTCAATTTAAAGATATCCCATGTAAAATATTTCCGACTAGCGGAGGTACTTTTGCCAATCGTTTGATTATCAGAATCCAACCTGAAGAAACCGTAAAACTATTCTTCCTCGCAAAACAACCGGGAGATACCAATCGTCTACAGCCAGTTTATTTAGATTTGGATTTTAATGAGATGTTCCACGCACGTCGCACTGATGGTTACGAACGCTTATTATTGGATATTATTCGTGGCAATTTGAGCTTGTTTGTTCGCCGTGATGAACAAATTGCAGCGTGGAAATGGGTTGAACCGATTTTGGAAACATGGAAAGAGTTGAAAGTTGCGCCTAAACAATATCCAGCGGGAACTTGGGGACCAGCTAGCTCGTCAGCTTTATTAGCTCGTGATGGTTTATATTGGCATGAAGAAATTGCATAAGGATAAGAAAATGCAAAACAAATTTTCTATAGTAGCCAGCTCACTGCTAATTATAATCACCTCCATTTGGGTTGGTGGGTGTTCTACACATCAGGCACCTGAAACTATTCCACTGCCACCGCCAAAAAGTTTAAATGGTAGTAGCGCCCCAATCTTATTGCCTCAACCAGGAAATGCTACAAACCAAACTATAAGTGAAAGTGCGGCAGCAATTGCGAATGAATCGCAACCAACTAGGTTTAAACAAATTACAGAGCAACGTGGACCTGGTGGTGTTGTAAATAAAATTACAGTAGATAACCCTAGCGGAGGGTTACCTGACTATACTTTGACACCAAATCAGCAGGACAATAATACAAGTAATAATCCAGATAAGATTACTACGCCTAGCTGGGGCTGGAATTTTTAATTTACTGTATTTTTGTCAAATTTACTTTAAAAAGCCTCCATTTCTGGAGGCTTTAGTAATGCAATAAAGTATATATTCTATAATGCTGGACACACTCCAGAATTAGAACCATCTTTTAATGAATTTTCAAAGGTACAAAGAGCAACTATACTCCCTTGAACAAACATATCGCCATGATCGAATGGAGTTCCTAAATAATTAATCCCAAATGAAGATGCTGTCCAAAATTTATTTTTTGCTAATCGATTTACTTGCGATTCGTTATAAAAATCCATTGGCGCAAGCTGTACTACATTATTTGTTAACTGAAAATTAGGAATAATAGTTGATTCAATCAATGCGCCACTTGACGGCGTAGAACATGGAGCGGCTGATGCAACCAAATTACCACTACCAGAGAAGCTAACGCCATTTTTCATACATGAGTACGCCTGATGTGAATTGAGTACAGTTACTGCAGAATCATAGTTCATGTGAATAAAGTTAATTGGTGAATTAGTGCGCCAATTATAAGTTGATCCATCCGCTAAAATAGTAATAAATTGCGGATCATTGGCAATTTTTTGATGAATGAAATTAGTTCCTGCGTTATTAGTACCCCAATTGCCTGCTGGTAAAACTTCAGGAATATCGCCCAGCGGACTAAACACCGTAATATGTGGCGTAATTACAGGATCATATCCATTAATCTTAGTTGAATTTTCAAAAATACCAGCCACAATTTGGCTACCAGTATAAACATCGCCTAAAATACCAGAATATAATTGGTATAAGCTTGCTACAACATTTCCAGGCATTACTACATCAGCCCAAAATTGATGATTCATACTCATGTCATATGCACCATTCAAGTTTTCAAAATCATAATAAGTAGCAGCAGTTAATACATAACTGGTTAGTAGCGGTTTAATTTTAGCTGCATATGGAGCACTACCAATATTCCAAGTATTCATTGCAGAAACTTCAGGTGTTACGCTGCTTTGATCTGCATTCATCATATCAACATTACCACAATTATAGCTAGGGTTACTGGCACAATTAAGTAGACCATCATTGTTATTATTAAACGCAAAGTTCATTTGATCTGTTAATGAATATGCACCTTCCTGTGGGGATGAAATTTTTAATGACAAACTAGCGTTACTAAGCGCACCAGCTGCAGTTGTCTGAGCCAATTGTGATGCTTTAAGCGCGTAGCCACCACCTTCTGAATAACCAGTTATAAACAAAGGAAGTGTCGTTGAAGAAGATATGTTAAACGGTGCTGCAGCTAATATCTGACGCATTGCCGGAAACATATTAAATGCCGCTAAAGCATTATTTTCTGGGAAGACAACATATGGATGAACGTTATCATAATCTGAACCCTGCCCTACATAGTCAGGAGCCACAACCACAAATCCACGCGCAGCATATACTGCAGCCAACATTGCAAAAGTTCCAGCTCCGGTACTATCCAAAGCGGTGACATTACAATATGATGGTACATTTGAAGATATATTACCTGAAGCCAATGGACCTAAGCATGAAGGAACTTGATTTTTACCCCATGTTGTTGGATGGAAATAAACTACCACACCGCGTGGTGCAACTCCATTAGGTACAATAATTAAACCAGATCCAGTTCGGCTAATTTGACTTGTATTTGTAGTTGCATTTTGCCCAGGTGTTTTATACTCAACTGCAAATGCAGAAACTGATGCAGCTTTAAAATAGCCAGGATTAGTCGTAACTGGAGCTACAGGATTAAAATTAAATGTTGTCGCACTATTTATGATATTAGCGGACTCAAAAGCAGACTCAACACTAAATGAAGTCCCTTTAATAATACCGAAATTACCAGTTTGCAACATTACAGGATATAAAACCTTCATACTGGCATAAACACCAAGATTCTGCTGTGAAATTGATACTACATCGCCATACCCGGCATTCTGAGTTGGTCCAGCGGCACCACCGCCACCACAAGCGTTCAACACTAATGCGGATGAAACCGCCAATACCGAAGTAAATTTTTTTAGCTTCATTACACACTCCATAAAACAGGTCTCAGTTTGAGAATAAAAATCAACATGCTATTATAAACATAAGTAGCTCTATACTGGCAACTTTTAGCTTAATTTAGCGAACCCTCATCCCTGCTTGAGCACCTTCATGAGGTTCCAGAATATAGAGCCCACCATGTTTATCTTCAAAGCTTGCTGCCAACACCATGCCTTCACTCATTCCGAATTTCATCTTACGTGGTGCTAAATTCGCAACCATTACAGTATGTTTTCCGACAAGATCCGCCGGGTCATATGCAGATTTAATTCCAGCAAAAACATTACGTACTTCAGTACCAATATCCAACGTTAACTGAATTAACTTATCTGCACCAACAACGTGACTTGCTGCAACAATTTTAGCAATTCGCAAATCAATTTTGCTAAAATCATCAATCGAAATGGTTTCAGCGATCTTCTCATAAATAACGTTTTCTGCTTCTGCCTTTGCTAAAGTATTTTGTGCATCCAATTGCTGCTGGTTTATTTCAATTATTTTTTCAATCATTACTGGCTCGACTCTATTAATTAAATGGGTATAATCATTAATTTCATGACCAAGACTCAAATATTCTAAATCTTGCCACATTAATGATGCAGAATTAAGGAATAATTCTATTTTAGCTACTAATTGCGGAACTACTGGTTTCAAGTAAATAGCAATTAATCTGAATGCATTAATTAAGGTCGTACATACTAAGTGCAACTCTTGTTCTTTACCATCTTCTTTAGCTAATAACCATGGTTTATGATTATCTACATAAAGATTAACTTCATCAACCACTCGCATAATTAATTTAATAGCTTTAGCAAATTCACGCTCCTGAAATAATCCTGCTAATTCAGTCTTAACTGCTAAAACACCATTAATTAATTCTTGGTCTAAGCTAGCTGCCAAGCGATTATTAAAGCGTTTACTAATAAAGCCTGCACAACGCGAAGCAATATTAATATACTTGCCAACTAATTCAGAATTAATTCTAGCAACAAAATCATCAAAAGAAAAGTCAATATCTTCAATCTTAGCTGTCATCTTGCTTGCTACATAGTAACGGAAAAACTCAGGATTTAAACCACTAGCTAAAAAACTGCTGGCAGTGATAAATGTACCACGAGATTTAGACATTTTTTGTCCATTAACCGTTAAGAAGCCGTGCACACATAAATTATCCGGAGTACGATAGCCCGAATTATGTAATACCGCAGGCCAGAATAGCGCATGAAAGTATAGAATATCTTTACCGATGAAATGATGAATCTCCGTATCTTGACTATTCCATAATTCATTAAAATTTAGACCATTTTGCTGACAATAATGCATAAAACTACTTAAATAACCAACTGGAGCATCAAGCCAGACATAAAAGTATTTCCCTGGAGCATCGGGAATTTCAAAACCAAAATAAGGTTTGTCACGAGAAATATCCCAATCTTGCAAACCACCATCCAACCATTCTTGCATTTTATTACGCGCTTCAGCTTGCAAGCGACCTTTCGCTGATAACCACTCGGTTAAAAACTCTCCGCATTCACTAAGCTTAAAAAAATAGTGTTCTGATTCCCGAATAACTGGGGTCGAACCGGATACCGCTGAATAAGGATTGATTAATTCAGTTGGCGCATAAGTCGCACCGCATTTTTCACAGCTATCACCATACTGATCTTCAGCTTTGCATTTTGGACATGTGCCTTTGACAAAACGATCTGGTAAAAACATCTGTTTTTCTTCGTCAAAAAGCTGGCTAATCGTCCTAACTACAATTTTATTATTTGCTTTTAATTTATTATAAATATCATAGGCGCATTGTTGATTTTCTGGAGAATTAGTTGTATAAAAATGATCATAGGCAATTCCAAATCCAGCAAAATCTGCGGTATGCGATTGATACGACTCAGCGATTAGCTGCTCTGGCGTAATACCACGTTGCTCTGCTTTGAGCATAATTGGTGTTCCATGAGTATCATCTGCGCAGATAAAATAACAGTTTTTAGCTTGCATTTTTTGAAAACGCACCCAAATATCAGCTTGGATATGTTCTACCATATGCCCCAAATGAATGTCGCCATTCGCATAAGGTAAAGCACAGGTTACGATTATATTTTTTGACATATTGTTAATCCCCAAAAGCGAACCACCTACTAAAACAGTCAACTAATTTTAATATGATATGCTAAGATGGAGCATATTATAATTTGTATAGTTATTAGCAAGTATCTAATATACAGTTTTATGGAAAAGAATAATTATTTATGAATAATACAGTTAATAAACCTGTGATTATAGCACATAAGGTTAAAAATGGACTAAAGCGGATTAGTAACATCAAGAACATTATTGCAGTTACTTCTGGTAAAGGTGGTGTTGGTAAATCAACTACAGCATTAAATTTAGCTGTAGCAATGAGCAGCCTTGGCGCAAAAGTTGGTATTTTAGATGCTGATATTTATGGACCATCGTTACCAATTTTAGTTGGCGCGGAAGATTATAAGCCAGCAGTTAGTAAAAATAATTGTTTTGTTCCGTTAGATAAATTTGGGATAAAAGTAATGTCATTTGGCTTTCTTGTAGATTCTAAGACCGCAACGATTTGGCGTGGTGCAATGGTTAACAAAGCACTTAATCAATTATTGAATGATACAGAGTGGGAAGAGCTTGATTATTTATTTGTTGATATGCCCCCAGGAACTGGGGATATTCACTTGACTATGGCACAAACAATTCCACTAACGGCAACAATCGTAATTACGACACCTCAAGATATTGCCTTGCTTGATGTTGGTAAAAGTATCAATATGTTTCAAAAATTGGATATTCCATGCCTTGGCGTTGTTGAAAATATGTCCATTCATATTTGCGAAAATTGCGGGCATGAATCTCACATTTTTGGTCTTGGTGGAAGCAGCCACTTGAAAGATGAGTACAATTTAGATTTATTAGTAAAATTACCACTCAATCTGGCAATTTGTCAACAAAGTGATCTAGGTCAACCAATTGTATTGCTTGAAGATAATCCGATGGCAAACATCTATAAAACTCTTGCCCATGAAACCCATATGCGAATAGGTTTGTTACCCAAGGATCATTCAAGCTCATTATCAGGAGTAAAGGTTGTAGTTCAATAATAAGTAAATTATCTCGCTAAAGATTGTGCGCATAGTAAAATTGCGCATAATTAACCAAATTACCGAAAGTTACTCATGAGTAAAACTATAGATCAGCCTGTTACTAACCGCAAAAAACTTTTTCTTGCCGCCGGAATTGGTAACTTCTTTGAAATTTTTGATTTTTTTGTTTTTGTGTTTCTATCTTCGGTAATAGCGGATTTATTCTTTCCCAAGAACATTGGTTATCTAGCCATCGTCTTTACTTATATGACCGTTACAATCAGTTATATGTTGCGCCCATTTGGAGCGATCATCTTAGGTAGTTTGGGTGATAAATATGGACGTAAATCGATTTTTAGTCTGTCAATTTTAATGACAGCAATTCCCTCTTTGGTTATTGGGCTTTCTCCTACATTTCACCAAGTTGGCTATTTTGCGGTCGCAATTTTATTAATCTCTCGGATATTTCAGGGATTTTCATCGGGTGCAGAAATGCCCGGATCGGTTACTTATATTGCAGAAACCTACCACCATAAAAACTACTATTTCTACAGTGCATGGATGCCTTTTGGTGCCAATATGAGTATAGCGTTAGGCTCGTGGGCGATTCGAAATATGGTTGAAATGATGAATCATGATTTTTTGTATAGTTTTGGCTGGAGAATTCCATTTATTTTAGGTAGTTTACTTGCTGTAATCGGATTTTATATCCGTAAAAATATCGCCGAAAGTGGTGATTTCCAGGCGGCTAAAGCGCAACACAAAGTACAAAAAATTCCAGCATTTGCACTATTTACAACTTATCGTAAAGAATTAATCATGGGAATTTTTTTGGTGTTAATCGCATCGTTAATTACATCTGTATTTCATGTCTTTCTACCAAATCTATTTGTTAAATTTTTACATTTGGAATTAAGCGTTGCTGCCAATATTAGCTCAGTTGGTGCACTAACAGTTTCTGCGGCAATTATTTTATCCGCGCTTTTAGCCAGTAAAATAAATCCAATCGCAATTGTTAAATTTTCAATTGTTGGCTTAATTATTGTCTTAATTTTGGTTTTAACCGGAACATTGCCTTTGGATAATCTAAAAACACTTTACAGTGTTGTGATTTTGTTATCCATCTTTGCTGGTGGAGTTAATGGAGTTTATTGGGGACTTTTGGTGGATTTATTTCCGGTTGAAGTACGTTATAGTGGTGTGGCAGCTTGTTTTAGTTTGGCATCATTAATCGGAGGTGGGTTAACTCCGCTCTGGACAAGTAGTATCCTAGCACTTACTAATGATTATCGTTATATCATTGCGATTTGTCTATTTGCATCAATACTCTGTCTTATTAACAGCTTCTTTGTGGCACTATATTTTACTAATCGAAAATGTTATTTTAACAACATTGTACGACATACTCAAACTGATTCAAAACAATAACTTAGGATTAAATCAGAAAGAGTATAGTGATAATTTACTATCTATATTAATATGAAATTAAGTATTTTTTTCAGCAGCGACTCGTTCCCGCAAAAATTTGCTCACGTCAGTTAATAATTCATGGCTACATAGCAAATACATATCGTCTGGTTGTGCTTGAGCCAAGATATACTCAGTAGCTTCCAGTTCATTTGGAATAACTTTAATCTGTGCTTTAGGATAACCTTGTTTAAGTAATTCGAGCCTAAATAATTCTGGCATCTCGCCTAATACACTACCACGAAGCGACTCCTGGAATTCCTTAATCACAACCAAATCAACTTTATGTTCAAGAATAATCTTGACAACATCAGGAATAGTTTCTTTTCTATCCGCAGTATTGCCATACATTAATCCCAAACGCCCGTTCAAACCATGTAATTTACGAAAACCTTGCGCTAAGTCAAGAATATTTATTAATCCCGCTGGATTATGTGCAATATCCACCACTAAATGCCCAGCTTGTTTAGAATGATAATAATTCCAGCGCCCAAAATTAGATCTAGCATCAGCACCAAATTTAGCCAGACCAAACATAATTTGTGTCGGAGTTAGCCCCAGCGCGAAAGTAAGCGCCGTGGCGTGAAGCACATTTTCATAATTATAATGAGCTAAACCATGAACAGTAATTGGAATCTGTGTAATATTATTTAAACAATGCTCTTCATTTAAAGTTTTAATCACAATTTGCTGATTATCCAAATAAACAACAAAGTTATCTGCAGTTATAAACTTCTGCATTTCTTCTGCCGTTAGTTTAGTAGATAAATATGCCTTACACTGGTTGTCCAAAGAGAGTGCACAAATATGTTCATCATCTAAATTAACAATTGCAATACCATCTGATTTCAAACCAGAATAAACAATACCTTTAGCCCGAGCCAAATCTGTTAAATTTTCAATGCCGCTCTGTCCAATATGATCATGAGAAATATTGGTAACCGTTGCAGCTACAGCATAATTAGGTAATAAACCACGCTTTATCATACCACCGCGTGCTACTTCTAAAACCGCGACTTCTACTTTGGGGTGCATAAGAACGTACTGATGCCCGCTTGGTCCTGATAAATCACCTTCAGCAACTAATTTATTATTGACCATCACCCAATCGGTAGAACAATAACCCGATACCAGTTTAGCTTTACGACAAATAAACTCAGTCAGCCGTGTTGTTGTGGTTTTACCATTAGTTCCTGTAATCAGCACGCTTGGAATATCAGCAATTTTTTTCCAAGGTATATCTGATAATTTGGTAATATTATTGAGTTTACTTCTAAATTGATGGATTCCACTACCTAAAATTAATAAATCTTTATGAACAAAGAAATTAATCTGTTTTTGTCGAGCTTTAGCGTATACTTTACGCAACAATAGCTGCTGATTTTCATTAATCATGGCTTTAAAACGTCGTTTAGAACGCTCAAATTTAATAGAAATATCGTCGTCAATTAAGTCTACAATGTCATACCATACCCAATCTAAAATCTCACAAGCAACCATCAATAAATCATATGGATAACGAATTGCAACATTAAAACCATTGGAAAAAGTAATTGCTTTAACCTCATAATCCTTAATCGGGAGCGCTGATAATAAACGTTTTAGCTCACTGACGTAAAGCTCGGCAATTGATGAAATATTTTCTTTTAATTCAACATCAATAACAGCTCCAGCTTCACTAAAAAACCTACTTCGCCCAAGTAAACGAGACGAAAAATATTTGGCATCATATAAACAGCTCAAATTCCTTACTCCATTATCAAAAAATTTTGAAGATTATAGCATAAATTATCTTATTTCTAAAGTTGCTCTGCAGCATTATCAAGCATATTTTCTACCTGATTAATAATTTGTAATATGCGCTCCTTATGAATATTAAGCTCAGTAACTTTACCACCAAACATATTCACAATAAGCTTAAGTTCATTAATTAGCTCGTGTTTATCTGGCGTCCATTCACTATGATTAACCAATTTAATTTTCGTGCCATGCCGATTACAAAAATTAGCAAACCACTCATAGCCAAATCTAACCAAACGATCTTTATGCGCAAGAAACAAGATTTTAACTTTACCCATTTCAATTTGCTCCAAGAGCTGGTTAAATTGTTCACGTTGATAATTTAAACTGCTATTATGGTCGACATACCAATGAGTAATTTCTAAACTACAAGTTTTGGCGTAGTTATTAATCAATTGTTGCTGTAACTGAATGTCATCAACTTGCAATGCACATGAAGCACGACAATAAGCAACTATGGATGAATTTTCAAGCGCATGTACCCCCTTATATTCGAGATATTGCTGTTTGGTATAATAGCGTCGATTGGTACTTGAACGTTGGGCAACCAGCCTACCCTGACGATCCCATCGCTGCAAAGTTAAGACCGATTTACCGATTAAAGCAGCAAATTCATGCGGTTTGTAAGTCTCATCTGACATAATCCACCTCAACAAAATATATTCATAGTGTATACATTTTAACATTAATTGAGTTAATTACTCAGCTATAAATTACACACTCAGTTTCAATATGCTAGAATTTCAAGGTTCAAATTTTTAATCTTATTCTATTTAGGAGTAATCATGAAATCAGTAGCAATAATTTATCATAGTGGCTATGGACATACAGAAAAACAAGCACAAGCAGTATTAGATGGAGCTAAAAGTGTAAATGGAATAGATGCTCACTTAATCAGCGTTACAGATGTTGAGCAACATTGGGAAGATCTAAATTCTGCTAACGCTATTATCTTTGGTTCGCCAGTGTATATGGGAAGCATTTCTGCGGAGTTTAAGAAATTCATGGAAGCTAGCTCTAAACTATGGTTCACCCAGGCATGGAAAGATAAACTAGCGGCAGGTTTTGTTAATTCAGCTAGCTTTAATGGCGATAAGCAAACCGCAATTATTCAACTAGCAACTTTTGCAGCACAACATGGAATGTTATGGGTTTCTCTAGGATTATTACCCTCAAACAGCTCAAAATCAGAACGCAACGATCTCAATCGAATGGGGTCATCATTAGGTGCATTTGCTCAATCAGACTCAGATCTTGGTGCCGATGTCGTACCTCCTCTTGGTGATTTAGCAACCGCGCGTTATTTAGGGCAAAGAGTTGCCGAATTAACTTTACGTCAAAAGTAGTATAAAATGGAAAAAACAATTATTCGTGCAGAAAGTCGTGGACATGTTAACTTTGGTTGGCTGGATACTTGGCATACGTTTAGTTTTGGCGAATATCACAACCGCGAGCGCATGCATTTTGGTGCGCTCAGAGTTGTTAATGATGATTTCATTGCCGCGGGAGGAAAATTCCCCCCTCATCCACATAATAACATGGAAATTATAACCATTGTTTTATCTGGTAAAGTCGAACATCAGGATAGCTTAGGTAATAAAGAATATATCAAAGCCGGAGAAATTCAGATTATGAGTGCGGGTAGTGGAATTGTTCACAGTGAAGCAAATCCGTCTTTAGAAGAAGCATTAAGTCTTTTTCAAATTTGGATTTACCCTCGTGAGCAAAACCTCGCACCTCGCTATGCAACGCGTAATTTCATTTCACAACTCCAGACACTAAAAAACCAATGGCAGTTACTGGTATCACCATTGCACAACAGTGAACAGCTAATGATTAATCAGGATGCTTATTTGTCACTTGGTGAGTTCGACGACAGCACTATTTTGCACTCATATCAACTAAATTCAAGTACAAATGGTTTATTCCTTATGGTAGTTGAAGGAAGTATCAAGATAGAGAATGAGCTACTAGAGCCTCGAGACGCTATCATGGTTGTTGATGCCTATAAGCTACAATTTAAAATTGAAAAAAGAACACGTATTTTGGCAATTGAAGTTCCAATACCTCTTCGTTAGCAACTGATGCACAGTATATGTTAACCTTTTAAGATGAGGGCATTAACTTGCCCCATCTAGCATATAATGAGAGTACTTTCTTAAATTCCAAATTTAATTTGTCGTAAATGTACACGGTAAATCAGATTATCGACTTTCCATAATTAACAGATGTTTAGCAAGAAATATATTCTACCGTCGAGAGTTTATAAAACAACTACATTAAATATATATAGCTGAATATGAGTTTAATTTGATTAAAGTAGCACTCATCTCATCAGTTGCATTTATAAACTTTGCCAATGCTAGTGGCATCGCTCAGGTATCGACAAGTTTAAATCGCGCTTCATTCTTGGGACAAGAAATGCCAACTGAGCTATTAACTTTTAAAATTTGGCTTAAGCCTTCAAATCAACAAGAACTAAAATTATTTCTCAGTAATCTTTATAATCCAAACTCTCCGGAATACCATAAATTTATTTCAAGTTCTGAATATGCCCAAAAATTTGGGACATCCACTCAAGATATTTCGACTGTCAAAAATTATTTAGTAAATAAGGGATTTACGGTAACAAATATCGCAGGAAATGGGGCTTATATTGAAGCAATTGGGAATGTTGCTAAAATTCAACAAACGTTTAATACTCAAATCAATAATTACTTAACTAAAAGCGGAAAAGTAGTTTATAGCAATGACAGAGCAATAACCCTCGATCAAGAGATTAATGACAAAGTATCATTTATAACTGGACTAGACAATGTATCAAAAATGCGTCCTCAGTACGTGGCTACTGGTGCATTACCTAATGCAATAGGAATGCCAGGAACAATGGTTCCACAATTAATGCAAAAAGCATATGGGGTCGATAAACTACATGCCAACGGTTTAAATGGTAACGGACAAACGATAGCTATTGTTGATGCATATGACGACGCTACAATTGAAAATGATCTAAATGTTTTTAGCAATCGATATAATCTACCTGCATGTACTTCCGCTAGCGGCTGTTTTACAAAATTAAATCAATATGGTCAATTATCACCACTGCCAGAATCTTTTCCAGCAGGAGATGATTGGAGTGCGGAAATTAGTTTAGACGTTCAATCAACACACACAATTATTCCAAGTGCCCAAATTATTTTAATTGAAGCTAATAGTAATAATAATGATGATCTATATGCTGCAATTAATACAATCGTAAATAAGCAACTGGCAAATGTAATATCAAATTCATATGGTGGTGCAGAAGCAGCTGATTCACCACTAGAGTATATCCTCATGCAAGCAGCAGCTCAGGGAATAAGTGTAAATTTTTCTTCTGGAGATAATGGAGATAATGTTGGTACTCAAACGAGCACACCATCTGTTGATTACCCTTCCTCCTCATCGTGGGCAACTGCAGTTGGCGGTACCAAAGTTCAATTAAATTCAAATGGTAGTTATAAATATGAAACTGGTTGGGCATGGCCGTGGGAAGATGTAGGGTCAACAGGAGGGCTAAGTCAGTACTACACCGCACAAAGCTGGCAACAACAAGCGATTTCGACAGTGAATGCCACAGGATACGGTTTGGTTGGAAACAGACGAGCTGTCCCAGATATTAGCTTAGATGGAGATCCTTTTTCTGGATTTCCCGTTTACGATACGGCAGATGGCACAGCTTGGCGGCAAATTGGAGGTACAAGTTTAGCCTGCCCTCTTTATTCTTCGCTTATTGTAATTGCCAACCAGGCTAGAGCTGCTAGGCAAATGCCTGCCAACAGTAGGTCTAACAACACCATACCTATATAAAATGAGTTATTCTCAACACCAAGGATTAGCGCCTATTACCAATATTGTCGCACCTAAATACACTCAATCGAGTGTGCTTGGGGCAAATCCTGGCTGGAATGATATTACTGGACTTGGATCACCATATGGTCCTACTTTCATTCAATATTTAGTTAATAACCGTTAGAATAAATGGAAATAAAATGAACAAATTATTGCATACATTATTCTTTAGTGCCATTGTTGGATTAATCAGCGGATGTAATGGATCTTCTTCTAATAGCAGCACCAACACAAATAATTGGAACCTAGTCGGAGGGAGTATCCCCGGTAGTAATATTATCCTAAATTCAATCGCATATAGTAGCGGGCAAATATACACTGGAGGAAGCCTAGATGTCAATAACCCAGCCGTTTTTAGCTTTGAAAACTCATGGCAAATTACAGGCGGTAATTATCTACCAAATCCATACGGCGTTACAGAACAGGTTAACTCAATCGCAATTGATACTAATAAAACGCTGTATGTAGCAGTTAATGCAACTACACCTGGTTCTTTTGGTGATCGTCCAACTGTAGGCTATTTGGCAAGTAATGCAGGGAATAATGGATCATGGCTCATTTTAGCAAATGAGAGTTCGGTACCAGACAACGGTGGAATAAACTCAATTGCTGTAAGCAATGGGACAGCTTATTCGGGTACTGGTGGCTATGATTTAAATAATAATTCGTACTATGGGCACGTTTATAGTTGCGCTGGTGCACAGAGTCCATGGCAAGAAGTTGGTGGTGAAAGCGTGCCAAATGGAGGTGAAGTATATTCTGTAGTATTGTCTAATACTGGTTCGGTCTACGCTGGTACTGGTGGCTATGATTTAACGAATAATAGTAGCTTTGGGAGTGTTTATGTAAGTATAAATAATGGCAATTGGCAACAAGTTGGTAGAGGCGCTACTCCGGATAGTGGTGTAGTAACCTCATTAGCGATTTCAGCTACAAATCAAATTTATGCTGCAACTTCGAATAGTAATGTTTATTTAAGTACAGGAAACAACTCCTGGAGTGTTTTTGGCGGAGGAAGTTTACCTGATAATGGTTCAATTACTTCAATTAATTTATCCACCAATGGATTAATTTATGCTGCTACTAATAACGGAAATATTTATGCTGCATCTATTAACCAACCATGGCAATTAGTAGGTGGTGGTGGAATGCCTGATGGTTGGTATGCTATCTCCATTACTACAGCTTCAGGAATAATTTACGCAGCAACTCAAGGCGGCAATGTTTATAGCACAAGTATTATTCAATAATATTATATGAATTATTTAACCAAAACAAGCTAATATAAAAAAATGCGGCTGTATTATAAAATACAACCGCATTTTTAGTATACACCTGAAACTACTCAGATTTATAAATTAATGTC
Organism: uncultured Neisseria sp.; assembly: GCA_964611845.1. Classification (GTDB taxonomy): domain Bacteria; phylum Pseudomonadota; class Gammaproteobacteria; order Burkholderiales; family UBA11063; genus Aquella. Next base: position 2,055 of record CAZTBH010000002.1, on the reverse strand, counting down.
ATTCCAGTGCAATTAATCAACCAATGCTTCTGCATTTTTTTCAACATCTTTCACCATATTTTGAATAGATGATCTACGTTTATCTTCTTCAGTCATATCCAAAGTTAACGCAATTGTGTTTTCTAAATTAGTTACTGGAGTAGTTTTACTTGCATGATTTAGTGTTGTCATGATTATTCCTTCTATTAAAAAGTTAAATTAATTCAGGGTATAAGGTGTAATACAAACACCATTCAAAACCCCAAACGCACGCCATTCTAACACATAAAACTATTACATGCAATAACTAATAGTCATGAAAATTGCATATATTCTTAAATTGAGTCAATTGTGGGCTATACTTTTTACTTCCTGATGGCTATAGACTAAAATATCTAAATTTAACCAAGAAACACGCAAACCTAGAAGCTTCTACTCCAGAACGAGCTTATTAAGAGGTAATACATTAAGTTTTACTCAATGACATATTAATTAAATATTTATTTTTCATAAAATTAACAAATACTTACTATAGTATACTAAAATAATTGGAGTAAGAATTAATTACCGATTAAAACAAGAGACGTCACGTTTGGGAGATAAAATTATAAATCATAGCAATATTAAACTTAGTGTGGTGATGCCAGTCTATCAAACTAATGAAGTTTATTTGCGCAATGCAATTAAGAGTGTACTGGAACAAACTTATTCAGATTTTGAATTTATAATTGTAAATGATAGCCCTCAGGATGAATCAAGGTTACAAGAGATTGTTGCAAGCTATAATGATGCCCGAATTATTTGGATACCATGTAAATTAAATAGCGGTATTGCTATTGCTTCAAATATTGGAATCGATCGTGCACAAGGCACATTTATCGCAATGATGGATCATGATGATGAGTGTATTGCAACACGGTTTGAATGGCAAATTAAATTTTTAACTGATAATCCTGAATTTGGTTTTGTCGGTGGGCAAGCTGAAGCGTTTTATCCAGATGGGTCTTGCGTAAACTTAAACTATTCGCTTTCATCGTCAAGAGATGAATTAAAGCAAAGTTTTTTTAACGGGGTGCCATTCCTCAACCCCAGCATTATGTTTCGTAAGTCAGCATTAAATAATCTGAGATATAATGCACATTATAAAGTGTGCGCAGATTATGATCTATTTGCCAGGCTTGTTTTTACGCAAAACATCATGGCGACTAATCTAGCAGACGTTATTTTACGCTATAGGTTCCATGACAGTAATACATCATTAAATCAATATCTACTTGCAGAACAAGAGACAAATGAAATTCAGCACTGGATCTTGCAACATGAGAATGTTCTTGCATGAAGAATTATTTTGTTCTCCGTTCCAGAATAAGACTTTGGATACCTAAAATATTATTCTGAGCTGTCAATCCACTCATTATTTAGTCTTGTATACTTCTTCGTGAACCATTTGCACGCATTTTGAATCTATTCAAGAGTAAAATGGTGTAAAATCACTACTTTAAATAAAATAAAAATGGACTAGACAATCAAAATACATTGTGTGTGTTAATTCTATTATTACATCGCTAGTGTGTTTGATTGTCTAACCCCAAAACATTCTCAATATCATAAAAAGGAAACCAAAATGAAAGAAAAAGCAGTCGATCTTCGTCCAGGTTGGATTATTCAATACGAAGGCCGTCAATTTGCTGTACTAAGTACGCGCACAGTTAAATCAGGAACTGGTGGTGGTGCATTTATACAAACAGAGATGAGAAATATTCAAACAGGTTCAAAAGCCCAAACTGCATTTAGATCAACCGATTCAATTGAACGTTTGTCAACAGAAGAGCTGGAATGTACTTTCTTATACAAAGAAGGTGAAGACTATGTGTTTATGAATATGGAAGATTATAGCCAAATTACTGTTACTCCGGATGTATTAGGAGAAGATGTTGCCTTTTTATCAGATGGTATTAATGTAAGACTTAAATTAGTTGATGGCGGGGTTCTTGCCGTTGAATTTCCAACAACAATCGTGTGTACTGTGGTAGAAACTGATCCACAAATCAAAGGTGCTACAGCTACAGCAATGGA
>CAZTBH010000001.1:109737-217786 GCA_964611845.1 uncultured Neisseria sp. | reverse complement strand
GTGTGAGAGGACGGGCTGCGTGAGCGCCCTCCTACTCGATTGACGGTAGATTAAGGAGCGGAGTTAACATACCCATAAATCAAAAACATCTTCAGTAATGTCGTGACACCCTGTTGGTAAAAATTCAGCAGGTACAGCAATATCGTATCCTAGTTTTAACGACATATCTTTTAAACCCTCATTATCAGGTACATTAAAGATTGTTTTCAATTTTGCAAGTTGTTTATTTACTGCAGTTGGTGATATCTTCTGCCCAAAACGGGTTATCCAGGTTGCAACTTCAGTATAAGAGTAGTTTCTGGCATAAAGATAAAGAACCATTTGTTGAACTCGCGTTAAAGAAATTTCTTTTAATTCATTGTCAAGGCTTGAATATTTTACGCCATGAAATTTCATACCTAGATTGGCTAATCTGGCAATTGTAAAAGGCTTGAATTGGATATGTAAGCATAAAAAATTACCTTCTGAATCATAAATAGGTGTTTTATGCGAAATTGTCGCTTCTGCCTGAGTCTCTGTTGTATTTATTTCTAAAAAAATTCGACGGTGATTATGCGCAATTATTTCTTGATGTTGTAGAGTTACCTGATCTGCAAATTGGCTATACATAGCTAATTTAGGAATCGCAAACTGAGTAACTACTTTACCAATTAACTCAGCTTCTTGAATGCCAACGATTTTACAAAAATTATTGCTGGCATATAAAATTTTATTTTGATTATCCAATATCAGGCACTGCATACCCAGGCTTTTATCTATAATTTCAAGACTCTTGATATATTGTTGTAAATTTATATTGACCGCAGACCTTATTGGGTCTTGATAATTTAAATTCATGCTGTACCTCTTTTTTGTTAACGTAAATCTAGCTTAGTCAAGATATTATTTTATCAATTTATAGCAAAGCTTGGCATAAGTTTTATAATGTAAGTAGTTGAACCATGAGGAGCACCAAGTGATTGCACAAATTATTATTAATTAGATATAACTTGTTTAGTTGCATAAATACAACATGTCATGGGTGTAAATTCTTACCCCTATGTCTAATCCAAGTTATGTGTTATATCAAAGTTATATTGCTTAATATACTGTTATGTATTTATTAACCTATTTTAAGTGCTTTGTTGATATTGCTTTGTGTGTAAATTTGCCCATATACAAAATGATGTGCTAGCACTTATAATCGTGACTGAAATAATCATTTAAACTACAAAAGGTGACCTTATGAAAAAACTTCTTATACTGGCAACGTTATCTTTAACGGCTACACTAACCCTTGCCGATGAAATCCAACCTTACGACGGTTCAGCCGCGTATATCAATTTAAACGCAGGCTGGGCAACCCAACAATTTACACCAACTGGCGGCTTTGCTGCGACACTAAATGCAGGTTATAACTTTAACCGAGCTTTTGCACTAGAAGGTGGGTACACTAATATCGCGAGTAGTGAGTTCGGAGCAACTCAAACAAATAATATCTTTGATGTTGCGGCTAAGGGAACCTTACCATTAAGTGAAGTATTTGCATTGTATGGTCGTTTAGGAGTTGGTATCAACACAATGAGCTGGGGTGGTACATCTAACGTAGGTACACCAAGCTGGTATTGTAATAATAACTCAGCAACTAACTTTATTGGTTTAGCTGGTCTTGGTGGTTCATTTGCACTAACGCGTCACTTTGATTTACGAGTAGAAGATACTTTATATATTCCAATGGGTGGCGGTAATGCTACTACTGGACAAATCAATGCAGTATTAGGTGGCGTACAATATAATTTCTAGAGTCAAATGCTACGAATATATTAAAAATAATAAATAATAAATAATAAATAATAAAAATACACAGAGTAACAAGAGGAAAAAATGAAATCAACAAACTATAAAAATCTGGCACTAGCTGGAATAACGGCAGCGGTATTAACCGCCTGCAGTAGCGGTGGAACCTGTGGCACTTGTGCAATACCAGTACCCGCAGGCAGCAAACTAATCTTTGTAGCGCCGAGTATTTTGCCATCATTGGCAAATACCACGGGTATTAACTATATGGGTGTTTACAATCCAACAACTACCGCCATTAGCAATATCAGCTATAGCTTGGGTCAGGCAGTAGGTACAGGAAGTAGTGTAACTCTTGATCCAGCAAGTGCGAAAGCGTGTGCGAATATAGCAGCAAAAAGCAGCTGTTTCTTAAAACTCTCAGTACCTGAGTCAACTATAGCCGGTGGAGCGGTAGTAACGGCAAGCAATAGTGATGGCACAGAAGCAGCAACGCCATTAGCGATTGGAGTACAACAAGTCCCTTACGGCGAATCAGCAAATGCTAATGGTGTAGGGTTATATTTCTATCCTAAAGCACAATACAGTGAAAGCGGAGTACCATTTATGCTGGCAACAGCAGTAGTGCAATCTCCGAATGTTGGCAATATCAATAGCATTGAAATCGTTGATGAGAGCGGTAACCTGATTGCTGATCAATATGTAACGAGCGGCAACTCTGGAGTAGGAGCAGCACCGCTAACAATGGGTTCAGTAGTACAAATAGTAGTACCTTTACCAAAAGGAGTAAATCTCAGTCAAAATTACAAGGTCCGCACTTCATATCAAAGCGCACCATCAACGCTAAGCACCATAGCCGAGAAACTAGGTTTAGCCAACAAGCAAACTCAAGCGACCAGCAACCAAACTACTGGAACTCAGGTCTATACTGTAACAACACAGGGTAATAACATCAACCTACAGTTTACCCCAAATCAAGTTTACCTAACTGGAAAAAATCCAGTTCAATATGGCTATCTTTACAATATTGGCGATCTAACCGCTTCTCAGATTCAGGTGAGCAGCTCAAGTCCAAATGTACGAGTAACTGCAGCAGATCAAATTCTGAATGGACAAAGAGTAATCAAGGTTACTTATGAACTAATCAATACGACGGTAGCACCAGCAAGTAACATTGTCACAGTAACAGCACAAAATCCGGCTGGACAAACGCAAACCAGTACTGGTGGAACTAATCAGAATGTAAACCCATTGCCAGTGCCAACACCAAACCCAAGTCCTACCCCGACTCCAAGTCCAAGTCCTTCACCGACACCAGGACCGGGGCCTAGCCCTGGTCCAACACCCTCGCCATCACATCAGTATCTGTTTGTAGTTGGTGGAACAGGTGGTGAAGGATCTTCAGTACTTAGATGTGAGCTAAATACTAGTACTGGCGCTGTTACTTCTTGTAATGTGACACCCGATGCTGCCACTTGGTTTACACCTAGCTATATGGCATTCGTTAGTTTAAGTGGTAATGACTATGCGTATGTTAATGATGGTGGTAGCATATACCTATGTTCAGTTACAGCAGATAAAAATCTTGAGAATTGTAATATGGTGCCATTAGATAATGTTCCAAAAGGTCCACAATACATGGCAATGAACGTCACTGAAGTTAATGGACTGCCCTACTTATATACAGGCATCGTATCTGGTTATCCAGAAAATTATAGCATATATAAATGCCCAATAAATAATGATGCCTCATTGGGAACTTGTGAAAATGTCGGTTTTGATACGACACTTTATGGGCAGCAAGAAAGTGCTCTGAGTCTTATTTCTAATATGGAGTTTGTTGATATAAATAACACTAAATATATATATATGACGTCCGCACTGGCATATAGTCCCTCTGGTATAATTCCTTTTCCAGGTTGGACTGGTGTGTTGAGGTGTGATGTAAATTCAAGTGGTATGCTGATAAATTGTACTAATTTTACTAGTACACAAGATATTGGTACATCATATGGATTGGGATTTAATAGCTCTGGTAGCGATTTATATAGCTATGTAGGTTCTTACGACTCCCTGTATTATTGTCCTGTCAATGCAGCAAGTGGCGATCTTGGTTCTTGCACGGCAACACCGTCTAGTCACTCAGCATGGAAGCCAAATTCAATTAATTTTAAAAACATGCAAGGTGTTACATATGGATATGTCGTTAATTCTAACGACAATAACCTTGAGTATTGTACGCTCAATAGTAATGGAAGTCTTAATGTGTGTACTGTGACATCACCGCCTGAATTTCCTAGCTGGACACCGGTTGCAATATTTGTACAGACTATACAGTAAATATCAAATAGTTGATGCTAAATATCCCTTATATTTACCAGTTAGTTTTCACTAGCTGGTAATTTCTTTAGATGTTTTGCAAAAGTAAACAATAAATAATAAAGTAAAAATACCCCTTACCTTAGAATCATCCTCAGGTTATAAGCAACAGCTGCCAAGCCAGCTTTTAGTGCCTTTTAAGCTAGCAGCAATCCTAGAGCAATAAATTATCGTGTTCATCCCTGTGTGTTATTCGATAGTATACGCAATCACGTCTTAACTATGATAAAATCCGTGGTTAAACCTTTTGGTACCCAATAAATAATAACCTATGCAGAAATTACTTTTTTTAGCACTTTGTGCGGTAGTTGCACTTTTTCAATACGAGCTGTGGTTCGGTCGTGGCGGCATATATGATAGCAATCGATTAAAAAATACGATTGCTCAGCAAATTAAAATTAATCAGGAATTGCAGAATCGCAATGATGGGGTGATTGATCATTTGCAAGAGTTGAAAGGTTCTCCCGAACTAATGGAAGCGCGTGCCAGAACTGAACTTAATCTGGTTAAGCCGAATGAAACGCTGGTATTATTGCCAAATCAAAATGAATCTTTAGCGAAATAAGGTGACTTGTGTACGCACTCGAAATTAATAATGTTAGTAAAATTTATGATAATAAATTTACTGCTTTGGATGATGTAAGTTTTAAATTAACTGCTGGAGATTTTGTCGGATTGCTAGGAGTGAATGGCGCTGGTAAAACAACTCTAATTTCCGCAATTGCTGGCATTAATAGTTATGACGGTCAAATTAAAGTCATGGGTGTTGATCTTAAAAATGACCTAGTGGCAGCTAAAAAAAACATGGGTATTGTGCCGCAAGAAATCGCCTTTGACCCATTTACGACAGTTTATCAAACTTTAAAACTACAATCAGGTTTGTACGGAGTTAAGAATAATAAGTCTTGGCTGGATGAAGTGATTGTGCGGATGCATCTAGAAGATAAAATTGATGCAAATACGCGAAGTTTATCTGGTGGGATGAAACGTAGGCTGATGGTTGCACAGGCATTGGTTCATAAGCCGCCACTAATTATTCTTGATGAACCAACGGCAGGGGTTGATGTTGAAATCCGTAAAAATTTATGGGATTTTATTACCGAACTGCACCAGCAAGGGCACACGATTTTACTGACTACTCATTACTTGGAAGAAGTTGAAAAACTCTGCAACCACATTGTGATGATTGATAAAGGTAAGGTTATTGCACGTAGCTCAAAAGAGGAATTAAATCATAAAGCTAATGGTATGCCGACAATATTTGAAGTTGAAACTAAAGACGGGATATTTTTGGATGAGTTACGGAGTTTGCTTGTAGCTACAGAAAATAATAAATATACTTTGCGTCTTGCAAATAACGATCAAATGATGCTCGTCTTAAATCAACTCATGGCAGGTGGCATAAAAATTGAAAATATGAATATCAGTAAGCCGAAACTAGAAGATATTTTTCTTAATTATTTGGGACACTGATTATGCCATTTATTGCGTTAATAAAAAAAGAAATTTTTCGTTTTAGTTCAATCTGGGTACAAACAGTTTTAGGTCCATTGGCAACAGCATTGCTTTATCAATTAATTTTCGGACATCAGTTATCCAGTGTCAGTACGGGTATTGCGCATATTAATTACGCGACATACTTGATTCCTGGTTTGGTTATCATGCAGGTTTTATTAAATTCATTTGGCAATAGCTCAAGTAGTTTAATTCAATCTAAATACACTGGAAATATTATATTTATTCTGATGGCTCCGATTTCTAACTGGAGTATGTATGCCGCATATCTAGTTTCAAGCATTATTCGTGGCGTAGTTGTTGGTGCTGCAGTATATCTGGGAATTGTGTGGTTTGGTACTTTTGAATTACAGCATCTTTGGGCTGTACTTTATTTTGCCTTTATGGGAGCGGCAATAACTGGTGGGCTTGGCATGATTGCAGGTATTGTCAGTGAAAAGTTTGACCAATTAGCGGCATTTCAATCATTTGTGATGGTGCCATTGATTTATCTGTCAGGGATTTTTTTCAATATTCAACACTTTGATTCTCTATGGAAAAGCTTGGCAATGCTGGATCCGTTTTTATATATTGTCGATGGTTTTCGCTATGGATTTATTGGTGCCGCCAACTTTGATATCAGCTATGGTGCTCTATTTGTACTGATATTTGCAATAGTGGTAAATGGAATAGGTTTTAGTTTATTGAAACGCGGAGTTAAGTTTAAACATTAGGCTAACTGCATTATTGTGGCAGTTATGGATAAGTAGTTACATATTAGGAAAAATTTATGCTAGAAGATGTAATTTATCAGGCAATTGCTGAGCATTTGCCTTGTCAGTTTTTGGATGTTAGTGGTGATGGACGCCATTTTGAAGCAATAGTAGTGAGTGATAGTTTTAAAGAACAAAATCGCTTGGCGCGGCATCGCTTGATTTATGATGCTCTGGGTGATCGGATGAAAGAAGAAGTTCATGCTTTGTCGATGAAATTATATACACCTGAAGAGTGGAGTAAATTAAATGGATAAATTAGTTGTAAATCATTCAATGAATCTAAAAGGGGATATTCGGGTCTCAGGTGCAAAAAATGCTGCGCTACCAATTGTTTGTGCCAGTTTATTAACTGCGGATAACCTTAAACTTACCAATGTCCCACAATTAAAAGATATTTTTACACTGGAAAAATTGCTTGGTGGTATGGGTGTAAAAATTAACTTTAGCGGTGATGTGATGCAGTTTGATGCGTCAAACGTGACAAGTTTAATTGCTCCTTATGATTTAGTTAAAACTATGCGTGCCTCCGTATTGGTCTTGGGACCATTGCTAGCGCGTTTTGGCTATGCAGAAGTTAGTTTACCGGGTGGCTGTGCTATTGGTGCACGCCCGGTTGATCAGCATATCAAAGGCTTAGAGGCAATGGGTGCCGAGATTATAATTGAACATGGTTATATCAAAGCTAAAGCAACTCGCCTAAAAGGTGCACGGATTGTGATGGACATGGTAACCGTAACTGGAACTGAAAATTTACTAATGGCAGCAGTTTTAGCCGATGGTATTACAACATTGGAAAATTCTGCACGCGAACCTGAGGTAACCGATTTAGCTCATTGTCTAATCAAGATGGGTGCTAAAATCGAAGGTGTTGGAACTGATACATTAGTTGTGACTGGAGTTGATAAACTTCATGGTGCGGAGCATGCGGTTGTTGCAGATAGGATTGAAGCGGGTACTTTTGCTGTCGCAGCAGCTTTAACGCAAGGTGATTTGACTTTGACTAAAGCGCGCCCAGATACTATGGGGGCAATTATTGAAAAATTAATCAAAGCGGGGGCGGTTGTTACAGAGGGAAATGACTTTCTTCGGGTGGTGATGAATAAGCGTCCACAGGCAGTTGATATTAAAACTTTGCCTTATCCGGCGTTCCCAACTGATATGCAAGCTCAGTTTATGACGTTAAATTGTGTGGCAGAAGGTAGTGCTCGTCTGGTTGAGACAATCTTTGAAAATCGTTATATGCATGTTCCTGAGCTATGTCGAATGGGTGCTAAAATTGATGTTGATGGAAATACTGCATTTGTTCATGGTGTTGAAACGCTTTATGGTGCAGAAGTAATGGCAACAGATTTACGTGCTTCAGCATCTTTGGTTCTTGCTGGGATGTATGCAGAAGGACAAACTATTGTTGATCGGATTTATCATTTAGATCGTGGCTATGAGCATATTGAAGATAAATTAAATAATGTTGGTGCTAATATTATTCGGGTAAAGGGGTAATCGTATGCAAATAAAACGTTTTGTACTAATTGCACTGAGTGGTGCTCTGCTCGTTTCATGTGGTAAAAAAACTCAGACTGCAGTCGATACTCGTTATGTTAAGGTATTTGTCGCAGGTAATGCTGTTGCGCAGACTAGAAGCACTTTTCATGGAATTATTCATGCCGAGTTTGAACCTAATCTATCATTTCGGGTCGGTGGTAAGATTATTAAACGTAATGTTGATATTGGTCAGCAAGTTGTGAGTGGTCAAGTATTGGCTAGTTTAGATCCTACAGACTATAAACTTTCCGCAGATTCGGCAAATGCGCAGCTTGCTTCAACAAAATCAAATTATGTGACACAGAAAGCTAATTTGGAGCGTTACAAGCAATTGTTAGCACAAAATTTTGTTTCTCAAGCACAGTACGATACTCAAAAAGCTCAATTTGATAGCGCAAAAGCTCAGTATGAACAAGCCGGGAATCAATTATCAAATAATGAGAATCAGGTTAAATACACTACGTTAAAAGCACCTTCCAGCGGCATAGTTACTTCGGTTAGCATGGATGCTGGGCAGGTTGTAACAGCTGGACAAACTGTTGCTACTATGGCTGTATCTGGTAATAAAGAAGTTGAAGTAGAATTACCAGAGGCGCAAATTAATAACTATAAAGCAGGTATGCCGGCAGATATTAAAATTTGGGCTACCAATAAGGACTACAAGGGTAAGATTAGAATTATAAATCAGGCTAGTGATCAACAAACTCGTACCTTTACCGCGCGAATAGTGATTACTAACCCATCCGATGATATCAAATACGGTATGGCTGCAGATGCCACGGTTGAACCATTAAATGCAACCAGTGGAATGGAAATGCCATTAAGCTGCTTATATGCCAAAAATGGTAAGTCATATGTTTGGGTTATGGATAATAATTCTATGGCAAAATTAGTGCCAGTTGAAGTAATCGGGACTGATGGTACATCAATGAAGATACGTGCAACAGGAATTAAAGATGGGGATAAAGTTGTTTCAGCTGGGACTAATTTTATCTATGCAGGTCAGAAACTCGCAGTTTACACCAACTAAGCTTGCATAAAGCTCTCGGTTGTGTGATAATATCGACCTTATTGGAGTATTGCTAGGTTATAAAAATAAATTTATTACTTGGCGCTACTTATCATTAACCTTATTTAAGGAATATTAATATGGCTATTACTGTAGCTCAAAAAGCTGAAATCGTTGCTAAGTTTCAACGTGTTGCTGGTGATACTGGTTCTTCTGAAGTTCAAGTTGCATTGTTAACTGCTCGTATCAATGACTTAACTGGTCATTTTAAAACTCATGCTAAAGATCATCATTCACGCCGTGGATTATTAAAATTAGTTTCACAACGTCGTCGTTTATTAGACTATCTAAAACGCACTGACTTTAGTAAATATTCAGGCTTGATTAAAGAATTAGGCTTACGCAAATAAGCAAAAGGTGGTAGAATATACCACCTTTTTTGTTTAACTATGGGTATTACTCTTAAATTAGAATCATTAAGAAGCTATCTAATCAGTTTAATTAGTGAGTTGATTCGATAGCTTCTTTAAGAGCTTAACCCAAATTTTTAAGGATTCATAAGTGTTTAATAAAGTAACCAAAACTTTTCAATATGGTAAGCATAGTGTTAGTTTAGAAACTGGTGTAATGGCACGTCAGGCAACTGCCAGCGTTTTAGTAACGATTGATGAAACGGTTGTATTGGTAACCGTTGTTGCAGCTAAAGAAGCCAAAGCTGGGCAAGATTTTTTCCCATTGACGGTTGATTATTTTGAACGTGCCTATGCGGTAGGCAGAATTCCAGGCGGGTTTTTAAAACGTGATGGTCGTCCTGCAGATCACGAAACATTAATCGCTCGTTTGATTGATCGCCCGATTCGTCCATTATTCCCTGAAGGTTTTTATAATGAAATTCAGGTTGTAGCTCAAGTATTATCATTAAATCCTGAAGTTAGTTCGGATATTGCAGCAATTATTGGTGCTTCAGCTGCGCTATCATTATCTGGTTTACCATTTAATGGTCCTATCGGTGCTGCTCGCGTGGGTTATGTTGATGGACAATTTGTTCTAAACCCAGGCAAAGCTGAATTAGAAAATTCTGCTTTGGATTTAGTCGTTGCGGGAACTAAACAAGCGGTATTAATGGTTGAATCTGAAGCTAAAGAATTACCTGAAGATGTAATGTTAGCTGGCGTGATGTTTGGTCATGAAAGTTTACAAGCTGTAGTTAATGCAATCAATGAATTTGTACGTGAAGTTAACCCTGCAATTTGGGAATATACACCACCAGTTAAAGACGAAGCATTAGTAGCGCAAATTAAAGAAATTGCTTACAATGATTTAGTTGAAGCATATAATATTCGTCAAAAGCAAGCACGTTACGCTAAAGCAAACGAAGCAAAAGCTAAAACTTTAGCTCAGTTGATTACTGATGAAAATAAAGGTTTAACTAATACGATTAATAATCACTTATTTGATATTGAGTCTAAAATTGTGCGCGATAAAATTTTGAATGGTGAGCCACGTATTGATGGTCGTGATACCCGTACAGTGCGTCCAATTGATATTCAAATTGGTGTATTACCACGTACGCATGGTTCTGCCTTGTTTACTCGTGGTGAAACCCAAGCTTTAGGTGTAGCTACTCTTGGTAGTACTAAGATGGATGAGCAATTAATCGATGCTATTTCTGGTAGCTATAGTGATCGTTTCATGCTTCAATATAATTTCCCTCCATTCTCAACTGGTGAATGCGGTCGGATGGGTGCGCCTAAACGTCGTGAAATTGGACATGGTAATTTGGCTAAACGTGCATTGCGTGCGGTATTACCTGATGCTGAATCATTCCCATACAGCTTACGCGTGGTGTCTGAAGTATTAGAATCAAATGGTTCTTCTTCAATGGCAACAGTTTGTGCTGGTTGTTTATCATTAATGGAAGCTGGTGTACCAATTAAAGATCACGTTGCGGGTGTAGCAATGGGCTTGATTTTAGATGGTAACAAATTTGCTATTCTAACTGATATCTTAGGTGATGAAGATCATTTAGGAGATATGGATTTTAAAGTAGCTGGTACTGAAAAAGGTGTTACTGCTTTACAAATGGATATCAAAATCGAAGGTATTTCTAAACCTATCATGCAAGTAGCTTTACAACAAGCGCGTGAAGGTCGGATGCATATTCTAGGTTTGATGAAAAATGCATTACCATATCCTAAATTATTATCTGATTTAGTACCACGTATGTATACTATGAAAATCAATCCTGAAAAAATCAAGGATGTGATTGGTAAAGGTGGTTCAGTAATCAAAGGAATTATTGCTGATACAGGTGCCAGCATCGATATTACTGATGAAGGTGTGGTAACTATCGCATCGAGCTTACGTGAAAATGCAGATCGTGCACGTTCTATGATCGAAGGTATTGTTGCTGAAGCAGTCCTTGGTGAAATCTATGATGGTAAAGTAACTCGTTTACTAGACCGTAATATGGGCGCGATGGTGTCGATTATGGGCGGACGTGAAGGTTTTGTTCATGTGTCACAAATTGCTAACGAACGAGTTAATAACGTGAGTGATTACTTAAAAGAGGGTCAGGAAGTTAAAGTTAGAGTTACTGAGTTTGATGATCGTGGTAGAATGCGTTTATCAATCAGAGCGGCTTTACCAGCTCCGGTTGCAGCACCTGAAGCTGCGCCAGTTCAACAAGAACTGCCTGTGAGTGAAAATCCCGCAAACTAAATAAATAAAGTCACACATTATGTGTGGCTTTTTTGTTGCACTGCATATATCTAAAATTTGCTGAATCAATTATAATCATCATTCGTCAGACTAATCTAGTCATTTTTAATGTTTGAATGATTGTAAGGAATCCAAAGTCAAATGAATAAAATTAATCTATCCAGCCTTATGTATACTGGTATTGGTTCTATCGTTGGCTCAGGTTGGCTAATGAGTTCCTATCTAATTGCATCGATTTCAGGCCCTTCTGCTATCTTATCTTGGATAATTGGTTCGATAATTATCTTGGTTATTGCTTTAAATTTCATTGAAGTATGTGGTTTTTTACCCGCTAAAAATGGAGGATTTGGGCATTATGTTGATTATACCCACAATAGTGCATTGAGTTTTATTGTTGAATGGGTTTTTTTACTAAGCTGGATCGGTTTAATTCCCGCTGAGGCAACTGCAACCGTACAGTACTTAAGCTCAATGCTACCATCTGTCAATACCCTAGTAATGGCTGCCAATGGTCGCGATATGACTTTCATCGGCTCAGCAATCACTTCGCTTGTCTGTTTGGCCTTTTTCTTCATCAATTATGCTTCAATGGCATTATTGATGAAGTGTATTAAATATTTAACTTTATTAAAAATTTTGGTACCAATAATTGTGGCGGTTATTTTATTGGTTGTCGCACATAATTTTAGTAATCTTGGTATTACAACACATTCGTTTATGCCATATGGTTCTCACGGGATGTTGCAATCAATCACTACTGGTGGAGTTGTTTTTGCGTTCATTGGTTTTCAAACGCCAGTTACTTTTGCCGGCTCCGCTTTAAACCCCAAACGAAATATTCCTTTGGCCATTTTACTCTCTGTGATTTTTTGTACCATAATTTATTCAGTATTACAATTGGCTTATATTGTAGCTGTACCACATGATTTAGTAGTTAAACATGGTTGGCAATCAATAGTTTATACAGCACCATTTATTGACCTTAGCCATGCGTATAAATTAGATTTTCTTAAATCTGTTATTATGGTTGTGGCATTTATTGCTCCATTTAGTGCCGGGTTGATTTTTTATGCTTCTGCAGTTAAGATTACTTCTGGTTTTACGGAGTATTTGCCCAAAATTGTTGCATACAAAAAGAAAGACAATCCTTTGGGGAGTTTGCTGTTTGTATTGTTTGGAGCATTAGCATTTATTTGGCTGCTCCCAGGCTGGCAAGAAATTGTTTCTGTAATTTGTGTGAGTTTAATTATTCTTTTTGCTGTGATGTGTTTAGTGAATGGTGCATTAACCAGACATGCCAAATATGGCAAGTCAGCTCATGGTATTCATCTTCGCGGAAGTAAATATTTTTCAGCTTTGGGCTATGTATTGGCATCACTAATGTATTTTTGGTCTTCTTGGCCACTGACAGGCAAAGGCTTGGTTGTCTTAATCATAAGTACGCCAGTGTATTTTATTTTTCATTCTCGAAAAGTTGGTTTCAAAGAGGCATTTTGTGACTTCTTTCTTGCAAGCTGGTTATTCTTCCATATGCTTTTAATTACGGCTATTTCATATTTAGGAACTTTTGGAGGAATTGGGTATCTCTCATCCGCAACTAGTCAGCTATTAGTTGTTATAATATCGTTATTATTTTATTTTATTGGTCTTAAAAATAGCAAACTGAGTTCTAAATTAACTGAGCATATTAATGCACAAAATCAAAAATGAGTTTGGTCAAATTTTATTAATCTCTTAGAGGTAATGTAGATGAAAGTATTAATCTTAGGTGGCGGAGTAATTGGAGTTACAACGGCATGGTATTTAGCTGAAGCTGGTTGTGAGGTAACTGTAATTGATCGTCAGGATGAAACGGCGCTAGAAACAAGTTTTGGTAACTGTGGACAAATTTCACCAGGCTATGCGACTCCATGGGCAGCTCCAGGAATACCAACTAAAGGTTTCAAATGGATGTTTCAAGAAGATGGGCCGCTAAAAATCACGCCCGATGGTAGCTTATTTCAGTTAAATTGGATTAGAAAAATGTTAGCCAATTGTAATTACCAGAGTTATGCTATCAATAAAGAACGGATGTTGCGCTTGGCTGAATATAGCCGTGATCAATTTATCAAATTGCGTGAGCAAATAAATATCAAGTATGACGATAGGCAGGGCGGTACGTTACAATTATTTCGTACGCAACAACAGCTTGATAGCATGGCGAAAGATATTAAGGTGCTAGAAGAATGTGGCGTACCGTATCGCGCATTGGATCCTGATGGTTGTGCTGAGGTAGAACCTGCATTGGCTAAGACTAAACATCATTTGAGTGGCGGTTTGCAATTACCAAATGATGAAACAGGGGATTGTAATATATTTACTCAGAATTTAACTAAACAGTGCGAAGCTTTAGGTGTAAAGTTTGTCCTAGGTAAAACAATCACTAAAATAGATAAACAAAATAACCAAATTAAAGCTGTATGGAGCGGTGCTGAGGAATATACAGCAGATCATTATGTGATGGCATTGGGTTGTTTCTCACGACAATTTATGCTACATCTTGGTATTGATATTCCTGTGTACCCGGTCAAGGGCTATTCAATGACGATTCCAATTATCAACCCAGATGGTGCACCAGTATCAACTATTCTAGATGAAAGTTACAAAGTTGCGATTACTCGCTTTGATAATCGAATCCGAGTTGGTGGTATGGCTGAGTTATCCGGTTATAATTTAAAACTAAATCCTAAACGTCGCCAAACTTTAGAAAAAGTGGTTAATGATTTGTTTCCAGATGGTGGTGATTTGCCAAAAGCGTCTTTTTGGACAGGCTTACGCCCAATGACACCAGATAGCACTCCAATTATTGGTGCTACACCGATTAGTAATTTATCATTAAATACTGGACATGGAACTTTAGGTTGGACGATGTGCTTGGGCTCGGCGAAGGTTTTAGCAGCTAAGATTTTAGGTAAAAAGCCAGAAATTTCAGTTGAAGGTTTAAGTTTAGCTCGTTACAGCTGAATTAAATAGAGTAATAAAATTTTGATTAACCTTACTGATTATTTCAGTGAGGTTTGTCTTTTTATTCTCTGCTAACTGTTTTGCATAGAGCATACAATCATCTGAGCTGGAAAACTCTTTAGTGCCATAAGGCATATAAGGGGCATCGCTTTCAATCAGAAGTTGTTCCAATGGAATCTTCTCAATTGATTTACTCAGCTGACTATTTTCATTGAGAATGATACTTCCAATTCCCAATAGCATATTTTTCTTAACTAACTGTTTTGCAGTTTCGCTATTAGCATTATAGGCATGCACCATGCCACGTAAAGTGGTGAATTTAGACAATATTGCCAGCAGTTCATTATAAGCTCTCACGCAATGAATAACTAGCGGTAAATTGTATTTCTGGGCCAATTGGAGGTGAATATAAAATATTTTTTGCTGTAAGTCAAATTCTGGTTTTAATTTGTCTAAACCAGTCTCACCAATAAAATCTGGTTGATATTCTAAAATAGCAGCTTCTAATTTTTCTGTGATTAATGTTAGGGTAGAATTGGGACTAATATACCAAGGATGGATTCCAATTCCAATCTTTGCTTGAGAATTACTTTGGCGATATTTGGCTAATTTGATACTATCTTCAAGGCTGGTTGCTGCAACGGCAAGGAAGCGCTGTTCTGATGATACATCGTTTAGACTCTCAAGATGACAGTGAGCATCATAAACATACACTTCACCATTGAGTTTGTTCATTATTACTCTACGCTTACAACTTCAAGATGTTCAATTGGATGATTGAGAAATAGTTCACCAATTGCTTGAAATTTAACTGGGATATCGGTGACATAAAATTTATATACACCTTCCGTCGGGTGTGGATTTAAGCTATTATTTTGAGTTAGTTTTGCGATGAGTTCTTCACACGCGGTAATTGCTGGATCAATAATTGTCACTTTATCGCCCATGATTTTAGCAATAGTTTTACTGATTAGAGGATAATGGGTACAACCTAGTACCAAGCTGTCAATGCGATGTTGATCAACCATATTTTGCAGGTACTCACGGGCAATTAATTCCAATGCGGGATGTTCAATAAATCCCTCTTCAACCAATGGAACAAAAAGCGCACACGCTTTGGTATATACTTCGGCTACGGGATTAATTTGATGTATTGCCCGTGGATAGGCATTGCTATTAATAGTTGCGGGCGTTGCAATTATGCCAATTTTATTGGAAATAGCACAACTGGCTTTAGTCCCTGCTGAAATAACGTCAATCACTGGAATATTACCCGCTAGTTGTAAGACGGTATCTTTTGCGACTGCTGAGATGGTGTTACAAGCGATAATAATTGCTTTAACTTCTTGTTTAAGTAGGAAGCGTACAGTTTGTTCGGTAAATTTCTTGATAGTGGCAACTGATTTAGTACCATAGGGAATCCGCGCAATATCGCCAAAATAGATGATATCTTCATGAGGTAATTTTTGCATAATACTTTTAACTACACTCAACCCACCGATTCCAGAATCAAAAACACCAATGGGGTTATTACTATAAATCATTGCTTTATCCTAGACTAATTTGCGTTGAATCTGTTTAAAAATCCCATGCAGCAAATCGGCTTCTTCGCGCTCAAGATCAGCTTTATGCAAAATTTTTTGCAAACGGCGCATAATCCGCTCAGGATTCTTTTTTGTATAATACTCCGTTTGTTGCATGATCTTATCGAGACTTGCTAGTAAATACTGGCTATCGCCATGGTTGGCTTTTTGGACTGGGTTAATTAAATGGGTCAAATCAGGATTGTAATTACTGTAGATTTCGTAGCACATGATTTGTACTGCTTGTGCCAAATTTAGCGAGAAATATTCGGGATTACCTGGAATAGTTACCAAGCGATTGCAACGTTCTTGCTGCTCAATAGTTAATCCGTGCTGTTCATTGCCAAAAACGATGCTAATCTGAGCATCATTGGCAATAGCACTCATGATTTCTGGGATAACCGCTTTAGGTGTGATTAGACGGTCGCTAAATTCCCGCTTACGCCCAGTCATTGCGATTACTAATTCAGAGGAAGCAATTACTTCATCCAAACTTGCGACAATTCGTGCGTTTTCAACGACATCACGTGCGTTACACGAGAGGGCAAGTGAATGATCATCAGGTTTAGCTATTGGGTCAACCAAAATAAGCTTATGTAAGCCCATGGTTTTCATTGCGCGAGCAGCTGAACCAATATTTCCTGGATGCGAAGTATTACAGAGGATAATTTGAATGTTATTTAGTGATTTCATTTAATTACTTAGTTAAGCGAGTTTTATATGAACGTAAACTAGTTATGCTTTCCAAGATTACACCAGAGATAATAATTATTGGCAAAAACAAACTATTGAATGAACTTGCCTCGATTGGCATCAGCATCAGAACAAAAGCAAACAATCCAGGCAATGCCCAAAGATTAATCCAGATAAAACGATCCAGTGTTTGATAGGGGGTTGTCTTATCAGTTGGATTAAACAGACTAAAAGTCAAATAGCGTGCACAGCTAAAAGCCAAAGGCAGCAAACATAAGGGTAAGGCATTCAGGAAAAAGCTCTTATTCGCTAAAACCGTTACCCATTCAAGCTTAACTATTATAAAATAGCTAAGCCCTAGGTATAACGGATGTGCTAGAGCAATTCCCAAAAAACCAAAAATACGTGCCCAAATATTTAATGCCGGATAACTCGTAACTGTGCTCATTTTTTATACAAATAATTGATTATTAATCAAAATTGTTTCAACCCGATCTGGACCTGTTGAAATAATATCAATCGGAGTTTCAATAATCTCTTCAATTCGTTTCAAGTATTTTTTAGCATTGTCAGGTAATTCATCATAATTTTTTAAACCCGCAGTTGATTCACTCCAGCCTGGCATAGTTTCGTAAATTGGCTCACAATTAACTACTAAATCCGAGCCAAAAGGTAGAATATCATATTCTTTGCCATCACGGATATAACCTACGCAGATTTTAATCTCTTCCATACCATCCATAACATCAAGTTTGGTAACACAGATTCCTGACACACCATTGATTTGTACTGCACGTTTAAGCGCTGCCGCATCAAACCAGCCACAACGACGAGCACGACCAGTTACTGAACCAAATTCATTTCCGCGACTTGCCAGACCCTGACCAATTTCATCAGTTAATTCAGTTGGAAAAGGCCCAGAGCCAACACGGGTAGTATAAGCTTTAGCAATTCCAAGTACATAGTTAATCATCCGTGGGCTAATTCCAGCACCAGTTGATGCACCACCTGCGACACAGTTTGATGACGTTACAAACGGATATGTTCCGAAATCTACATCAAGCAAAGTACCTTGTGCACCTTCAAAAATTACTTTTTTACCTTCTTTGTTAAGGTTAAACAATTTACGCGATACATCAGATACCATTGGTTTAATTTCTTCAGCATAAGCAGATACTTCAGCGTAAACAGTAGCGAAATCAAGTGTTGCTACTTTGTAATAGTGTTCAAGTTGGAAATTATAATAATCTAAATTTTCTGCCAGTTTAGCTTTAAACACTTCATCATTAAATAAATCTTGTACCCGAATTGCACGGCGAGCAACCTTATCTTCATAACACGGACCGATACCACGTCCAGTAGTACCGATTTTATTTTCACCTTTTTTTAATTCACGTGCTTGATCGATTGCAATGTGATAAGGCATAATTAACGGGCAAGCTTCGGAAATTTTCAGGCGATTACGTACTTCAACACCAATTGACTCTAATTCTTTGATTTCTTTAACTAATGCTTCAGGTGAAACCACTACACCATTACCGATAAAACATTGTACGCCAGGATGCATCATTCCAGATGGAAGTAAACGTAGCACCGTTTTTTTACCATTGATAACCAAAGTATGCCCAGCGTTATGACCGCCTTGGAAACGCACGACACCAGCTGCTTTTTCAGTCAGCCAGTCAACGATTTTACCTTTACCTTCGTCACCCCATTGCGTACCAATGATTACAATATTATTATTGCTTTGCATATATGAATTTCCTCATGAATGATTTTTTAACTCCTGATTTTAACACCATCTGAATCAGGCTGTCATCAACTGTTTTTTCTAAGGGTAAATTGTTGACTATCTTCATTTGGAAACTAGTCTGTTATTTACAAGCATACTGTTGTAAATAGTCGTAATAATGACGTATTGGGCTACTCATGTAAGTTACTAATAATCCTTGCAAAAATTTATTATCAAAGTGAAGTGTTTTAAATTTATTGAGATGGTATGCCAAAATAGTTATACCATTTAACTCCGTTAGGTTGTATAATTTGCTTCCAATGCTTTAGTCGATAAGAATTTACCAAAATAGAGTTGTAACCATGAAAATTAAAGAATATCTAGATGAAGTCATTATTAAAAACTTTAACCTATTAGTTGATAAGAATTTTTATTCATCAATAATAAATAAAGACAATGAAATAGTTTGTTGTACTAACTTATCTGCCAAAGCTTTTGGTTTTAATAACAGTGACGAACTAGCTAAGTTTAAATTATCACTAAAAGCATATGAAGATAAAGAAATTGCCAAACATATTTTTAAAGGCGCGTATAATCAAATAAGTGCGAATGAAATTCATCAGTATATATATAAAATATATTTATTACAAGAATACGTCTTTCGTACTGGAATGGTTGTAAGCTATATAGATATGCTGCCTTATAACAATAAATTTAAAACTTATATGGTAACGCTTATACCTTTGTATTATGCTGGACAAGAGATAGTCGCATTACAAACCTTTAGTAATGAAACACGAATATTTCATTTTCAGGACTATCTTGCTTACAATGACAAGAGTACTAATAAAATAAATGAGATGTATATTGTTGAAAACGAGTTTTCAGAAAGAGAGCTGGAAGTTTTATTTTTGTTGTCTCATGGTCTTGCTCAAGAACAATGCGCCCAAATTCAGGGCATAAGCAGAAGTACAGTTGCAACTATAATTAAAAATTTATGCGCAAAATTTGGCGTGGCGGGTTCGAACTCCAAAGTTTTGCAACAGATAGCATTTCAAAGTGGGCATCATAAAAGCATACCAAGTTCATTATGGAAACCCTGCGTGATAATTACAGAATCAGAAGCTGTCAATTACATTAATAAAAAACTTGCCAAAAAGTGATTTGCTATACACAATGTATATTGTTTTTTAATGCTTAATCTGGCTACTAGCTTAGTTAAATAAATATTCCCTAAATAGTACGCTGTTTAATGATCTATTTGTGTATAATCACGGGGAAATATTGCAGCGCACTATGCTGCTTTTAAATAAGCTATACTAGAATAATCAGTAATGGGTGATTTAATGGCAAACTTTCGTATATTTGTAGAGAAAAAACCGCAATTTAATATTGAAGCAATGCATTTGCTTGACTCTTTTAATAAAAATTTACATCTTAATTTAGCTAAAATTCGAGTAATAAATGTCTATGATATTTTTAATATTGAAGCAACTGAACTAAAGCGAGCAGAAAATATTGTATTTGCTGAGGTTCCATTGGATGATTTGTCTTATGAGCTAAAATTAGAAAATTCGCGATATTTTGCGGTCGAACCGTTGCCCGGACAATACGATCAACGCGCCGATTCCGCCCTGCAAGCCCTTAATCTTCTCTCCATCAATAATCCAAAACTAACCCTCACCACCGGCAAAATAATAATCCTTGACACTCAACTGAATGATGAAAGCTTCAATGCAATTAAACATTTTTATATCAATCCATTAGAAGCGCAAGAAAAAGATCTAAGCCAGTTAACAAACCATGAACAAACTCCAGATATTACGCCAGTACCAATTTATGCTGGATTTATTGAGTTTGACACGCAACAATTAGCCGCATTTAGACGCGAACATGCGCTGGCAATGACAGATAATGATTTACTCTGTATTCAGGATTATTTTGCTAAAACTGAACAGCGTGACCCAAGTGAAACCGAGATAAAAGTTTTGGATACTTATTGGTCAGATCACTGCCGTCACACTACTTTTGAAACGCATCTGGAAAAAATTGAGTTTGCCGAAGGAAAATATCAGCAAGTTTTCCAAGCTGTGTTTGAAGATTATCTAAATAGCCGTAAACAAGTGCACGGTAGCAAGCTGGATAAAAAACCAGTTACAATGATGGACTTGGCAACCATTTGTGGCAAGCAATTACGTGCTGATGGCAAGCTTGCTGATGTTGAAATTTCGGATGAAATTAATGCATGCTCGTTATTTGTTGATGTTCAAATTGACGGTAAAACAGAAACCTGGTCGCTACAATTTAAAAACGAAACGCATAATCATCCTACGGAGATTGAGCCGTTTGGTGGTGCTTCAACTTGCGTTGGTGGCGCAATTCGTGACCCCTTGTCGGGACGCTCTTATGTGTATCAGGCAATGCGCGTTAGTGGTGCAGCTAATCCACTTGAAGCAATTGAATATACATTAGCAGGTAAATTACCACAAAGCATTATCACGACTAAAGCCGCACACGGTTTTTCGAGTTATGGTAATCAAATTGGTTTGGCAACAACCCATGTAAAAGAAATCTATCATTCTGGTTATAAAGCCAAACGGATGGAAGTGGGTATGGTGGTTGCAGCTGCGCCATATGCGAATATTCGTCGTGAACAACCTGCTGCTGGAGATGTGATTATTTTATTAGGTGGTGCTACTGGTCGCGATGGCTGTGGCGGTGCTACTGGTTCTTCAAAAGAACACGATATTAATTCTGCAGCGCAATGTAGCGCCGAAGTACAAAAAGGTAATCCTATCGTTGAGCGTAAGATTCAACGTTTATTCCGCAATCCCGAAGTAACTCAGCTAATCAAAAAATGTAACGATTTTGGCGCGGGTGGAGTATCAGTTGCAATTGGCGAGCTTGCTGATGGGCTTGAGATTAATCTAGACTTAGTGCCAACTAAATACAATGGTTTGAGCGGAACTGAGCTCGCAATCTCTGAATCACAAGAACGCATGGCTGTAGTAGTTGCTGCGAATGATGTAGCTAAATTTATCAGCCTATCCGAGAATGAAAATCTAACCGCAGTGGTGGTAGCAAGCGTAACTAGTGATGCACGGGTAACTATGCAGTGGCATGGCAAAACTATCGTGAGTTTATCGCGTGAATTTTTAAATACCAATGGTGCGAGCTCTAGTGCTAAGGTCTGTGTCGCAGATACTCAAACAGCAGTTAAATTTAGCCAACGTAATCTTAGTGGTGATTTTTCACAAGATTATACAAGTTTAGTACAAGAACTAAATGTTTGCTCGCAACAAGGTTTGAGTGATATGTTTGATGCTACTATTGGCGCATCAACAATCTTGATGCCATTTGGTGGTAAACATCAGTTAACGCCGAGCCAAGTTTCGGCACAAAAGCTACCGATTTTAACGGGTGCGAGCGATGCTGCCAGCGTGGCAAGTTTTGGTTATGATCCAGAATTATCTAGCCAATCACCATTTCATGGTGCGGTTTATGCAGTAGTTGATTCGGTGGCTAAAATTGTTGCTAGCGGTGCGAATCATCAAAAAATACGTTTTTCATTTCAAGAGTATTTTGAACGCTTAGGGCAAGATCCGCAAAAATGGGGTAAACCATTTGCGGCGTTGCTTGGGGCTTATCATGCCCAGCAAGGATTTGGTTTAGCGGCAATTGGCGGTAAAGATTCAATGAGCGGTACTTTTAATGACTTAAATGTCCCACCAACTTTGATTTCATTTGCTCTTGCACCGACTGATGCGACACAGATTATTTCAGCAGAGTTTAAAGCTGCAAATAATTATGTTTATGTTTATTTACCAGAGTATGATAGCAATTTATTGCCAGATTTGGCTCGTTTAAATCAAGACTATACGCAAATAACTCAGTTAATTAACGAGAAAAAAATTAATGCAGCTTATAGTATTGGTTATGGTGGAATTGCTGAAGCCGTGTTCTTAATGGCAATCGGTAATAAACTTGGAGTTAAATATAATTCTGATTTAGCGCTTGATTTATTTTGTGCTTATTATGGCGGCTTGGTGATTGCCAGTGGTGCGCCATTAGATAATCCATTATTCCAGCTGATTGCGACAACTAACGAGAGTGCCGAGATAACACGCGGTGATACGGTATTGTCATTGAATGAATTAATCAAGCACTGGCAAGCCAAACTAGCCCCAGTTTTTCCGCTGACTAGTGAAGTGCAAGCACCTAGCCATAAAGTTAAATTAACTTCAGTTCCACGGGCGAGCACTCAGGCTAAACATAAATTTGCGAAACCTAGTGTGATTATCCCAGTTTTCCCAGGAACTAATTGTGAGTATGATACCGAGCGCGCATTTAAAGCTGCTGGGGCTAAAACTCAGAGCATGATTTTTAATAATCTCTCGCCACAACATATTGAACAATCAATTCAACATTTGGCAGCGCAGATTAACCAATCACAGATTTTAATGTTACCGGGTGGTTTTAGTGCTGGTGATGAACCAGATGGCTCGGCTAAATTTATTGCCGCGATTTTGCGTAATGCGCAGATTAAAGATGCGGTACATGATTTATTAGCACGTGATGGTTTGATTCTGGGGATTTGTAATGGTTTTCAGGCATTGGTTAAGTCAGGATTATTGCCATATGGTGAAATCTGTGAATTGAGTGCCGATTCGCCAACCTTAACCCATAACCTGATCGGTCGTCATATTTCGCGAGTGGTTAATACGCGCATTTGTGCCAATCATTCACCGTGGTTAAGTTCTTTTGAACTAGATGAGATACATACGGTTGCAATGTCGCATGGTGAGGGACGTTTCGTAGTAAATCATGAGTTAGCTAAAGATTTGGCTGCTAATGGACAGATAGCTTGTCAGTATGTTGATTTGGATGGCAATGCTACGCTGGATGGTTACTATAACCCGAATGGTTCTAACTATGCAATTGAAGCAATCACTTCGTTGGATGGTAGGATTTTGGGCAAAATGGGGCATTCTGAGCGTGCAGGTAAAGATTTATACAAAAATATCGCTAATGTGCAAAATCAAGATATTTTTACGAATGGCGTGAGTTATTTTGGCTAAAACGTTAATTCTTAATAAAGTTAAATAGTTCGGTGTATGAATAAAAACATCCTAGAATACCTTAATAAGCTTGCAAGCAAACTCAAGCAAGGCAATGCCACAGAACATACTTATCGTGGCGATTTGCAATTGCTGATTGAAAGCATGTTTCCGGGTATTAGTGCAACTAATGAGCCAAAGCGAATTTCATGCGGTGCACCTGACTATATTTTATTGTGTGAAGATATTCCTGTCGGCTATATTGAGGCTAAAGATATTGATGCTGCACTTCGCGATAAAAAACATCAGGAACAGTTTAATCGTTATAAAAACTCATTAGATAATTTAATTATCACTAATTATGTTGATTTTGAATTATTTGTTAATGGTGAGTATGTTGATAGCATATCGATAGCACGAATTGATGGCAATAAAATATCTACTTTAACTGATAATTTTGCTAAGTTTAGTGAGCTACTGAAAACATTTACTGGGTACAATGGACAAACCATAAAATCAACCGTAGCACTCAGTAAAATGATGGCGCAAAAAGCCAAATTACTTGCCCAAGTTATTGAACAATCCCTACATGCTGATGAACTAAATAAATCTAATTCATCTATTTTTGATCAATACCAAGGATTTAAACAAATCTTAATTCACGATATAGCGATCAAAGAATTTGCCGATGTTTACGCACAAACTATCACTTATGGCATGTTTGCAGCACGTTTACATGACAATAATCTAGATACTTTTAGCCGTCAAGAAGCCGCAACGCTAATACCTAAGTCAAATCCATTTTTGCGTAATTTATTCCAATATATCGCAGGCTTTGATTTGGATAGTCGAATTGTGTGGATTGTCGATGCAATTGCTGAAATGTTCCGCGCAGTTGATTTAGCTAGCTTGCTTAAAAATTTTGTGCAAAAATCTCATCAACAAGATCCGATTATTCATTTTTATGAAAATTTTCTTGCCGAATATGATCCTAAACTCCGCAAAGCACGCGGAGTATGGTACACGCCTGAAGCAGTGGTTAATTTTATTGTTCGTGCCGTGGATGAGGTGCTAAAAACTGAATTCAACATTAAAGATGGCTTAGCCTCAAGCGAAAAAACTACTATCGAAGTAGATGCAGGCATTGATAAAAAAGGTAAAGCACAAAAGCAAAAACACGAAGTTCACAAAGTCCAGATTCTTGATCCAGCTACTGGAACGGGTACTTTTTTGGCAGAAATCGTTAAATTCATTTACCAAAGCAAATTTAGAAATATGCAAGGTTTATGGAATTCATATGTCAGTAATCACCTGATACCACGCTTAAATGGGTTTGAAATTTTGATGGCATCATATGCTATGGCGCATCTCAAACTTGATTTATTACTTCATGAATACGGTTACAAGTCAGAAAATGATCAACGCTTTAGAATATTTTTGACCAATAGCCTAGAAGAATATCATCCTGATACCGGTACGCTATTTACCAGCTGGTTATCTAATGAAGCCAACGAAGCAAACTATATTAAACGTGATACACCTGTTATGGTGGTGCTGGGTAATCCTCCATATAGTGGACATTCTGCCAATAAAGGCGAGTGGATCGAAAAAATTCTTAAGGATTATAAACAAGAGCCAAGTGGTGGCAAACTGCAAGAAAAGAATCCTAAATGGCTTAATGATGATTATGTGAAATTTATTCGCTATGGTGAATATTTTGTTGAAAAAAACGGCGAAGGAGTTTTAGCCTATATCAATAACCATAGTTTCTTGGATAATCCAACTTTCCGTGGTATGCGTTATAAGTTGTTACAAACTTTTGATAAGATATATATCATCGATTTGCATGGTAATAGCAAGAAAAAAGAACAAACTCCAGATGGCAACCAGGACGAAAATGTTTTTGATATTCAACAAGGTGTATCAATTAATATTTTTATTAAAACAGGTAACAAAAAGAAAAATCAACTGGCAGAAGTTTATCATCATGATATGTATGGACTGCGTGATGCTAAATATACCGAGTTATGGGATAATGATTTATCTGGTATCAAATGGCAAAAGCTTAACTTAGTTGCACCACAATATTATTTTGTACCGAAAAACTTTGATTTGATGAGTGAGTATAAAAAAGATAGCTTTGCGGTTAATGAATTGTTTAATGTAAATAGTGTGGGTATCGTTACAGCTCGTGATGCATTTACTATTCATGATACACATGAAAAAGTAAAGGTGACTGTCAATGATTTTTTAGCATTGGATGATGAAACAGCAAGACAAAAATATAATCTAGGCAAAGATGTCCGTGACTGGCAAGTAAAGTTTGCACGTAAAGATTTGCTTGATAGTGGTGTAGATTTTGACAAAATTGTGCCAATAAGTTATCGTCCGTTTGATGTGCGTTATACGTATTATACCGGTAAATCAAAGGGTTTTCACTGTATGCCTCGTGGCGAGGTTATGCAACATTTTATTAAAATGCAAAATGTTGGGTTAGTTTATAAACTTGGGAATGCAGAAGAAAATTCTGTACCAGTAAATATCACAAATATAATTATTGATTTTAGGAGCTGGTCAAGACCCGGTATGCAAGGTGGCGATTATATTACGCCATTGTATTTGCATAGTAATAGTCTAATATCAGAACCACAATCAAATCTAGATGCTAAAATTGTTGCTGAATTTTGTAGCAGTTTAAGTTTAACGTATGTGGTTGATGGACGGATTACCAGCGATAAAAAATATCCAGAATATCAAGACCAAATAACCCCGTTAAATATTCTTGATTATATTTATGCTGTCTTACATAGCCCAAGCTATCGTGCAAAATATGCCGAATTTTTAAAAATTGATTTTCCACGTGTGCCATACCCAACTGATAAAACCATATTTTGGCAATTAGTCAAACTTGGTAGTCAACTACGCCAAGTACATTTGCTACAGTCTTCTTTGCTTGATGAGCACAATAATATAAACTATCCTATTGATGGCGATAATGTAATCGTAAAACCAGAATATAAAAACAATCAGGTCTGGATCAATAAAACACAATATTTTGACAACGTACCAGAAACAGCTTGGAGCTTTTATATTGGCGGTTATCAACCAGCGCAAAAATGGCTCAAAGACCGCAAAGATAAGCAGCTTAGCTACGATGATATAATCCATTATATGAAAATAATTACTGCACTATCTTTAACCGCCAAAATTATGTTTCAAATTAATGAAGTAATTGATTATGCAATTTGAGAGTATTTTAACTAAGTATATAGTTCCAATAACTACGGTGTTTTCAAATGTAATGGTGGGGTTAGTGCCTATTGTTGTTGGTTGGATGCGTTATTTCTCAACGAATATTAAAGTTCTAGGTCAAACTAACGGATATGATAAATTTTATGGTCAAAGCTATAGTTTAAAATTAGAAAATAAGACTCTACGTAGTTTTGTGATAGATAAGATTAATGTTTTTATTAACCCAAAGAATTTTTTTACAATTAATTTAGAAAAATTGGGTTTTGAAAAAAGGACATTAGAGCCATTTAAGCAGTTGGTTATACAAGAACAGTGGACAGAGATAGCTAACCATGAACTTAATAGATTAATGATGTTAAGTGGAATAAAATTTGAACTTATTTGTAGTAATAAAATAATTTTGATTCATTACTTATCTATCAAGCAAAAAATAAAACGTCATAAATTATTTTTTAAATATTTTTATAACAAAAATCTAATAAAAATGAATAATCAATTTGGCTTAATTAAAAACTATTATGGTGATAAAATTATATCAAAATCAGTAAAGTTTGCTCTAAATTTATATAAAGAGGATGGAGGTTTATACAAAACTATTTTAATATGCGAGAGCGGGTTTATGAATGATTGTATATTTTTAAATATTCCTGGCGAAGGAAATGTTGGTTGTAATCAACTTCCTATATTTAGTGTGCAATCAATTGATATATTAATTAACTATCTAAAAAATGACTTATTTAGAACGTCGCAACAAAAGTTTATGGTTGAAGAAATTAAATATCCATAAGTGGTTTTTAAACAATAGTAATTAAAATGCTAAAATTATCAAGTTATTTAGGAGCTATAATTCTAGCTGTTGTGATAGCATAATCCACTGCATATACACGTTAAATATGGTGGGTATGAAGTAACTGCGGCTATCAATAAATTAGTGAGGGTAAATTTTCCACCTGAGCATTAAATTTGGTAGTAGAGTTTGTTGAACTACATAAAACTGATTTTATAAAATGGTTAGTAATATGACGAAAACAGCAATAATTAGCATTAAAAACAACTCTGAAGACATTGTATTACAAAAAGAGCAAAAGCGCTTTAACAAATTAACAGCAGATATTAGTCGTCGCCGTAAAGAGTTGCTAGAGCTTAATGATGTAATAACTGAGCTTAAAATTGGCTATATAAAGAAGCTTGTTCCGGTACAAAATAAACATTCTGAATTAATTCAAGAGATGATTTATCTTGCGGATGAAAATTTTGATAATAAAATTTTTACTAAAGCTGATCGTAAAAGCATCTGCGTTCTTTTGGATGAATCAATCGGGAGTTTAGACGAGCAGTATGTAAATGATAGAATCAAAGATATATTTGCCAGACGTCTTGGTGAAAATTTTGATGATGTGGTAAATGAAGCTAATAGTTTTGCAACTAATAGAACCAAAGAGTTCCTTAATGAGATGTTTGGTATGGACGTGGATTGTGATGATAATGTTAGCCAAGAAGAACTTATGTACCGAGTTCGGCAAAAATTTATGGAGCAGGAAGAGCAAGAACGCTTAAGAGAAGAGCAGAGTCCCAAACGTAAGAAAAGTGCCAAAACCTTAGCTAAGGAAGCAAGGGAAAAAGAAGCGGAAAAGCAGCAAAGTCAATCAATTCGTGAGGTCTATCGCCAACTTGCTAAGTCACTGCACCCAGATCGAATCGCAAATGATGAAGACTCTGAAACTAAAACTAAGTTAATGCAGGAAGTTAATGCTGCTTATGAAAAAAATGATTTACTGACTCTTTTAGAGATTCAGCTTAAAATTGAGCAGATTAGTCAAGAAAATATTGACGACGTAGCTTTAGAAAAACTGAAGCATTTTAATATGGTCTTAAAAAGACAATTTGATGAATTAAACATGGAACTGCAGAATATCTCCGCGCAACTAAGTATGGAGTTCCCTAACTTGAATTTATACGGGGAATTGAGTTCAAAAAAAATTGAAATGCACATAAGGTCGCAAATTAAGGAAACTAAGCAGATCGTTGAAGATCTAGAAACTCATCTGGAATTTTGGAAAATGGATATAAAATTGTTTCGTATGTATATTCGTGAAGCGATTGATTTAAATCAAGCTAATGATGATTTTACGATGAATTTTTTGAATTGGAACAAATGATGTCTGCATTTGGAAATAAAGTATGATTTATGATTCTAAAGCATTAGACAATTATTTCAAGCTGGATTTTTTGCAGCAATAAATTTAATTATAGATATTAACTATTAATTTAGAAGGAAAGACCATGGAAAAACGTGATTTTTTATACGAAGGTAAGGCTAAACAAGTCTATACTACCGATAACCCAGATTTAATTATCATCCGTTATAAGGATGATGCAACTGCTTTTAATAATCTAAAAAAAGGCACAATTACTGAAAAAGGCGTTATTAATAATCAAATTACTACTCGTCTATTTAATTTGTTGACGGAAAATGGAATTAAAACTCATTTTCATCAACAATTAAATGATCGTGAGCAACTTTGTGACAAAGTAACAATTATTCCGCTGGAAGTTATTACGCGTAATCTAATCGCTGGTTCAATGGCGAAACGCTTAAATATTACAGAGGGAACTAAACCAACTAATACGGTTTTAGAGTTATCTTATAAAGACGATGCGCTTGGTGATCCATTGATTAATGACCACCATGCTGTGGCACTTGGGGTTGTAACTTATGCCGAATTAGAGCAAATTTATGCGATGACTTTAAAAATTAATGAAGTATTGCAAAAATTCTTTGCTGAACGTAATTTAATTCTGGTAGATTTTAAGATTGAATTTGGTAAAAATAGTCGTGGCGAAATTGTCTTGGCTGATGAAATTAGCCCAGATACTTGTCGTTTGTGGGATAGTGTCACTCAAGAGAAAATGGATAAAGACCGTTTTAGACGCGATTTGGGTGGCGTGGAAGAAGCTTACCATGAAGTTTTACATCGTTTGAGTAATTAAGAAATGCAAACTGACAAGATTAAATTTTATCCGACTAAGCCTAGCACGGAGCTTAGTGATAAGATGGAAGAGGAATGTGGTGTTTTTGCGCTTTATGATACTAAACCGATTGACAATGTTGCATACTTAGCTTATTGTGGTCTATTTTCTTTGCAACATCGTGGACAGGAAAGTGCTGGTATTACAGTTGCTAATCATGGACATCTTGATACGTTTAAAGGAATGGGCTTAGTTAGTGAAGTATTTAATACCGATGAACTGGTGCACAAAATTGGTAATGCTGCAATTGGACATGTGCGCTATTCCACTACGGGTAGTTCTAATTTAGCGAATGCTCAACCGCTTTTTGCCCAATCTGTGATGGGGGCAATCGCGCTGGCACATAATGGTAATTTGATTAATGCTAACCGTTTACGCAATGAATTAGAATTAGATGGGGCAATTTTCCAAACTAGTAGTGATAGTGAGGTTATTCTTAATTTACTTGCCAAGCGTGCACGCCTAGGGTTACAACAAGCAATTAGTGATACCTGTAATACCATTCGTGGTGCATTTGCACTGGTGATGTTAGTTGGCAATAAATTAATTGCCGTGCGCGATCCTTTGGGGATTCGTCCATTATGTTTGGGTAAAATTCGGGGTAGTGAGATTCATGTTCTAGCATCTGAGAGCTGTGCTTTAGATATCGTCGGGGCTGAACTAGTGCGCTCGATTGAACCTGGTGAAATGTTGATTATTGATGAAACTGGTTTGAATTCATACCGCTATGCCAAAAATACTCATCGGGCGTCATGTTCGTTCGAATATATCTATTTTTCACGTCCCGATAGTATTTTAGATGGCTTGGATGTTTATCATGTCCGCGAGTCGGCTGGACGTTGTCTATTTCATCAAAAACCTGTTGAAGCTGACGTTGTGATTGGCGTGCCTGATTCGGGAGTGGTTGCCGCAATTGGTTATTCCGAGGAAAGTAAAATTCCTTATTCTATGGGTTTGGTACGCAGCAAATATATGGGGCGCAGTTTTATTTTGCCAGATCAGAAATTGCGAGAGCAGGCTGTTAAGCTTAAACTTAATCCGATGCGCCACGTAATTGCTGGTAAACGGGTTATTTTAGTTGATGATTCTTTGGTGCGTGGAACTACTGCCAAAAAATTGATTCAATTATTGCGTGAAGCTGGTGCAAAAGAAGTTCATTTCCGTCTGGCATCCCCAATGGTTAAAAGTGAATGTTTCTTTGGCGTTGATATTTCGAGCAAGGAAGAATTAATTGCTAGTAAATTAAGCGTTGATGAAATTTGCAAAGTTATTAATGCTGATAGCTTGGACTTTTTGTCCTTGGATAATCAGCGTAAGATTTTGGGTGGTGACCAGTATTGTGATGGCTGTTTTACCGCTAATTATCCACTAGATGATATTGAACGAGTATAAGGATTTAAATATGATTACTTACAAAACCGCAGGGGTTGATAAAGAAGAAGGCTATAAGAGCGTTGGTTTAATTAAAGATATGGTTAAACGCACTTATTCAAAAAATGTTTTAACCGAACTAGGCAGTTTTGGTGCACTTTATGAGCTTGGTAAATATGATAATCCAGTTTTAGTCTCTGGCACTGATGGTGTTGGAACTAAGCTTAAAATTGCTTTTGAACTCAATAAATACGACACAATTGGGATTGATTGCGTAGCGATGTGCGTCAATGATATCCTCTGCCATGGTGCCAAGCCATTGTTTTTTTTGGATTATCTAGCATGCGGTAAACTTGATGCTGATGTTGCTGCACAAATTGTTAGCGGTGTAACTGAAGGATGTTTACAGTCTTACGCGGCATTAGTTGGTGGTGAAACTGCCGAGATGCCTGGATTTTATCAACCAGGTGAATATGATATTGCTGGTTTTGCTGTTGGTGTAGTTGAAAAAGCACAAGTTATTACTGGCGATAAAATTCGTGAAGGTGACAGTATTATTGCTTTAAGTTCAAGCGGATTTCATAGTAATGGCTTTTCCCTGGTGCGTCGTTTAATTACTGATTTTAAAGTCGAGTTTAATGGTGCACCGATTGGTGAGCAACTCTTAACGCCGACTAAGATTTATGTTAAACCAGTTTTAGCAGTACTAGAGAAATATGCGGTGAATGGTATGGCGCATATTACTGGTGGTGGTTTATATGAAAATGTACCGCGGATTATTCCAGATGGCTTATGCGCGAACATTGATACTACTAAAATTGAATCTTTACCAATTTTTGATTTAGTTGAAAAACTTGGTGTAGCACGTGAGGAAATGTTTGGTACTTTCAATATGGGTGTGGGATTCATTTTGGTGGTAAATCCAGAATTTGTTGATGGTATTGTTAAAATATTGGCAGAACACGGTGAGAACGCGCGGGTGGTTGGAACAATAACTCAAGGTAATGACAAAATATGTCTAAATTAGTCGTTCTGGTTTCCGGGGGTGGAACTAATTTACAGGCTATCTTGGATGCATTTCCTAATCAGGTGATCAGTGTAATTGCCGATCGTGACTGTTACTCTCTGGTACGTGCAGCCAATGCAGGAGTTGTAGCACATTTGGTTGATCGAAAGCTGTATCGTGATGAGTTATCGGAACGAATTAGTGCTTTGATCCCAGATGATTGCGATCTGATTGTGTTGGCTGGATTTTTATCTATTTTAGATAGCCAACTAATTCAGCGCTTCCCGCAAAAAATAATCAATATCCATCCTTCATTGCTCCCGCGTCATGGTGGCGCTGGAATGTGGGGGATTAAAGTTCATCAAGCGGCAATTAGTTCTGGAGATCAAGAGTCAGGTTGCACAGTGCACTATGTCAGTGAAGAAATTGATGGTGGCGCAATTATTGCTCAAGCGCATGTCGCGATTGAAGCGGACGATACAGCCGATAGTTTGCAGCAAAAAGTCCTTGCACATGAGCATAAATTACTAGTAGGAGTTATCAAAAAATTATTAACGTGAGAGCATTATAGGGCTTATAAGTTGATGCAAGAGATTTTTCGAAAAAATACTATCGCTATTTATGGTCATCGTGGAATTATTTGGCTACAAAATTTACCGCAGACTTTAGCTGAATTATCAGCTAAATGGAACTTAAGTGAATTTAATCCTGTTGATAATATGACGTTTAATTATGTGACTAGAGCGATTCAAGGTAATCAGAAAGTTATTCTCAAACTAAGTCTAGAATATAATTTGTTGCATCAAGAAATGAGCGCCTTAAAACATTTTGCTGGCTATGGTGCTGTAAATATCATTAATTACGAAGATGGTGCGCTGTTATTAGAGTCAGTTCAATCTGGAAACTCTTTAAAGAATACTTATTATGATAGCTGCACTAAAGTTCAAATTTGCTGTGAACTTGCCCAGTGTCTTCACAAAGTAAAATTACCGATAGATTATTCTTTTCCATCATTTCATGCTAGTTTGAGTGTTTTAGACCATGAATGGTCTTTGCCTCTTCAATACTTGGAATGCGCTCGTAATTTAAGAGATCACTTATTAAGTAATCCCTATAATGAAAAACTTGTATTGTTACATGGTGATTTACATCATGATAATATATTGTCCA
Source organism: uncultured Neisseria sp. (assembly GCA_964611845.1). Taxonomy (GTDB): domain Bacteria; phylum Pseudomonadota; class Gammaproteobacteria; order Burkholderiales; family UBA11063; genus Aquella. The sequence goes on along the minus strand of CAZTBH010000001.1, from coordinate 184,192 downwards.
ATACAAATAGTTGGCGTGTAATTGATCCTAAGGGGGTTGTCGGTTTTCCTGTTAATGAATATTGGTCGTTTGTGATGGATGTTGAAGAAGATACTCAATATATTGCTCAATTCTTCAATTACGATGTTTTGTTTGTCCGTCAATGGTATTTTGTCCATATGATTTTAGCTGCTTGCTGGAATTTGGAAAATAACTTATCTGCGGATCTATTTTTAAATTTGGCAGTAAAAACGTATAAATTAATCTAAGAATTTCTTCAAAATGTAATTAAATTGAGTTAAAATAACTCGAAATAAATTAGAGCTATATAATGTTAGATTATCCAATTAATGTCAGACAAGAACAATTTGAATCAATTAAGAAAGATTTGAAATTAACAAAAAAAGAATAAAGCTAAGAAAGTTTAATCATAAACTACTTAAACTGCATTGTCTGCTAGTTGAGCTACAGTTAGATCTTATTGGAGGGTGATGTTATGGATGTTATAGACAAATTACAAACTACATTCAATGATTTGAGTATCAATAATATTGAATCACTTAAAGACGTTTACTCGGAAAGTATTATTTTTGAAGATCCAGCACACCGCATTATTGGATTGGATAATTTTATGCTATACTGTCATAATCTGTATAAAAACGTATCTAAGTGTAAATTTGAATTTATTCAGGTAAGCAAATTAGGTGGGATAGCATTTTTAGAATGGAATATGTATCTGATTCATCCGCGGCTTAATAAAGGCAATCAAATCATTGTGCCTGGGATTAGTAAAGTTATATTCAATGATAAAATAATTTCCCATCGAGATTATTTTGATCTTGGGGCAATGCTCTATGAAAAAATACCTTGTATTGGTGGGATAATTCGTAAAATTAAAAATAATTTAGGATGATAATGAAAGTATTAATTACTGGGGCAACTTCTGGCATAGGTTTATCGCTGGTCAAACTTTATAAGTCTATGAACTGTGAAGTAATTGCAGTTGGGAGAAATACTCAAGTGTTATCTGAATTGGCTCAATTAGGTATTGATACAATAGCGTTAGACTTATTGGATTTGCTAGCCTGCCGAAATCAATTTAAACTTTTAGCGGAAAGATATGATTCAATTGATTTGGCAATTTTAAATGCTGGTAATTGTGAATATGTTGATTGTAAAAATTTTGATGCTGAGTTAGTTAAGCGAGTGTTTGATGCTAATATTATAACTTTGGCAAATAGTGTTGAGTGCGTTTTACCGTTATTAAGAAAGTCTGCTCAAGCGCATCTGGTTGGGGTTGCGAGTATGGCAAGCTATGTACCATTAAGTCGCGCTGAGGCTTATGGAGCTAGTAAAAGTGCCGTAAATTACTTGTTGGAATCCCTTGCCATTGATTTGCTGCCCGAAAATATTGCGGTAACGGTGGTAAATCCAGGTTTTGTTAAAACTCCGCTCACGGCTAAAAATGACTTTCCAATGCCATTTGCTCTTGAAGTTGACGAAGCGGCTGAAATTATTCATCAAGGGATATTAAGTAAAAAAACTGAAATCCACTTTCCTTATAGTTTAAGTATTCCGATGAAACTATTTGCTATGTTGCCGCGCGGGCTTTGGCGCAAACTTGCTCAAAAATTTAAAAAGGTCTAATGTGGTAAAAAAAATAGCTATTATTGGAAGTGGTATTTCTGGTTTAACGTGTGCTTATCTACTTAATGAGAAATATGATATTGAAGTTTTAGAGGCAAATGACTATATTGGTGGTCATACTCATACTGTTGATATAAATGGTCTAGCTATTGATACGGGGTTTATTGTTTTTAATGATCGAACCTACCCAAATTTTCAGAAAATTTTAGATCAACTCGGGGTTAGCTATCGTCCGACAGAAATGAGCTTTTCGGTTCGTAATGATAATTGGGGCTTAGAATATAATGGTAATACACTGAATAGTTTATTTGCCGATCGTAAAAACTTCTTCCGCCCTAAATTTTATCGCTTGATTTTGGATATCCTGAAATTTAATAAACTTGCCAAACAAGTAAATGAATCAGATTCAAGAGTTACGTTGGGTGAGTTTGTGCACAAGAATAAATTCAGCGATTGGTTTATCAATGGGTATATTTTACCCATGGGATCTGCAATTTGGTCAATGGGTATGACAGAAATGCTTGATTTTCCATTTGTCTTTTTTGCTAAATTTTTTAATAATCACGGTTTACTAGATGTTACCAACCGCCCACAATGGTATACAATTAGCGGAGGTTCGCGCAATTATATTCCCAAATTAACTGCAGGGTTTGCTGATAAGATTCTTCTAAATAGCCCTGTCTCAAAAGTAATTCGTCATGCTGATCATATTAAATTAGTGCTTGTGAATGGTGAGAGTAAAAAATATGACGAGGTAATCTGCGCCTGCCATTCTGATCAGGCATTGCAGCTTTTAGATAATCCGAGTGATGATGAGCAAAAAATCTTAGGCGCAATTAAATACTCCAATAATGATGTAATCCTTCATCGTGATACGAGCTTACTACCAAGAAATAAGCTTGCTCATGCGAGTTGGAATTACCTGATTAGTGATAACAGTGATAATAAAGCTACGCTTACCTATAATATGAATATTTTGCAGGGCTTAAATACTCAAACAACTTATTGTGTTACTTTGAATAGTGCTGATTTAGTAGATGAGAGTCAAATTTGTGCCAGATTTAATTATGCTCATCCAGTGTACTCTGATGGATCAGTTGCGGCTCAAGCACAATGGAGTAAAATTTCTGGCAGTGACCGCGTTCATTATTGTGGTGCATATTGGTCAGCAGGGTTTCATGAAGATGGTGTTAAAAGTGCGCTAATGGTTTGTAAGCAGCTGGGAGTGGAATTTGTGGAGTAATTCATTGTGCCAAGGTGTAGTTTGGCATAAACGCTATACTCCTAAAATCCATCAGTTTAGCTATAAGCTAAATATGTGGCTAATCGCGCTTAATCAAGCAGATTTTCATTCAGACTCACGTATTGTTAGCTGTGTAAAATGGGCTATATATAGGTTTAACTCTAAGAATTATTTACGCCATAATACAAGCAATACTTCTCTAGTAAATAAAGTTTACCAGCAAGTTACTGAACTAGACGGCGTTTTAAATGGTGACGAGCAAGTGTTTTTATTAGGGCAGATGAGTAATCTGGGGATTTATTTTAGCCCGCTAAACTTATATTTGGTAGTTAAAGATGAAGAATGTCGCTATATATTGGCAGAAGTCTCAAATACACCGTGGAACGAACGTTACTATTATCTATTAGATAGATCACAGACAAAAATTATCAGTGAGAAAAAATTTCACGTATCGCCATTTTTTAATCTTGACCAAGAGTATCATTGGAGTTTCAAACTAGATGAAAATAAACTACATTTCTCTATAGATACTTTTGAAAATAATGAAAAAGTATTTAGTGCAGGGTATCATTGTAATTTGATTGAATTTAAGTCAGCTGGTTTTGTGGCAAGGGTTCTTAAATCTCCACTTAATGTGTATAAAATTATAACTGGTATATATTTTGAAGCACTAAAAATATTTCTAAAAAAAATACCATTTGTTCCTTATCCACGAATTAAGAATTAGAATTTATAATAAGGTAAATTATGTTTGATAAATTAGTAAAGCGTAATTTTTTGCAAGCGCTCAATAAAATTAATTATGGACAAATTGTTATCAAAACGCCAGAAGGTGAAACTATTCAGGTAAATGGATCTCATGAAGGTTATAATGTTTATGTTGAACTATATGATTGGCGAGTAATTGCTAATTTGATAACTAAAGGAGATGTCGGGTTTGCAGCAGATTATCGCGATGGGTATTTTACAACAGATAACTTATATAATTTAATCTGCTTTGGTTTACAAAATGAGCATTTATTTCAGCATTATGCTCATGGTAGTATTTGGTTTAAGTTACTGTCTAAGTTACTTTATCTTACAAGACGCAATACGCTAAAAGGCAGCAGACGCAATATACAGGCTCATTATGATCTTGGTAATGATTTTTATAAGCTATGGCTAGATCCAAGTATGACTTATTCTGCTGCAATTTTTGACTATGAGGATCAAGATTTAACTGAGGCTCAACATAAAAAATATGACCGAATATTAGATAAGATTGGTGATAAACCAAGTTCAATTTTGGAGGTTGGATGTGGTTGGGGTGGTTTTGCCGAGCGTGCTATTTTGCGTAAACATCAGGTAAAAGGGATTACTTTATCTAATGAGCAGGCCAGCTATGCCCAAATGAGACTTAAAGATACCAATGTTAAAATTGAGATTGAAGATTATCGTCATCAAACAGGTAGCTACGATTACATTGTATCTATCGAGATGTTGGAAGCAGTTGGGATGCGTTATTGGCCAGTCTATTTTGCTAAATTAAAGCAATTACTAAAACCAGGTGGTAAGATTTTATTACAAACTATTACTATTTCTGATGATTTATTTAAAAGTTACGCTAAGCAGTCTGATATGATTCGTACCTTTATTTTTCCAGGAGGTATGCTTCCTAGTGAAGGCTCTTTGGGGCGAGAATTAGATAAATGTGGGTTGAAATGTTCTGAGATTTTTCGCTTTGGGAGGGATTATGCAACTACTTTACAAATTTGGTTGAAACAATTTAAGCATAAATTGGAATTAATTTTACAACTTGGATTTGATGAGGAGTTTGCTAGAATGTGGGAATTTTATTTAGCCGCTTGTAGCGCAGGTTTTATTTCTGAGAGGATTAATGTTGTTCAAATGGAGATTGTTCATGCTTAAATTAAAGAAATGGATATTATTTAGCATAGTATTAGCATGTAATTATTGCTTTGCAGACATTGGTATATTAAAGAATTATATTCCAGATGCTGAAAAAGTTGGTAGTGGAAATTATAAATTTTTATTTTTTAATGTTTTTACGGCAACAACCTATGCGCCAATGGGGAAGTTATCTTTAGATAAACCATTTGCATTACAGTTACGTTACGCGAGAGATTTAAAAGGTGAAGATATTGCCAAAAAAGCAATTGAAAAAATCCGTGGTCAATCTGATAAAGTATCTGAAGATAAGTTAGATCTTTGGCAAAGTGAATTATCTGAGATAATTCCTAATGTAAGTAATGGAACAGTGTTGACTGGTGTGTTAACTAAAGAGCATGAAACATTATTTTTTGATGAAAATTGGCAGCTTTTAGGGCGTATTAACGATAAAGAATTTGCTAATCATTTTTTTGGAATTTGGTTAGGAAAAGACTCGAGTGATACAAAGCTAAGAAAACAGTTATTTGGTGATGTTAATACCTAATTTATTTTTATGTGAGTATAATAATGCGTTTAATGATTATATCTGTAGCTATGTGTTCATTAATAGGCTGTTCAGGAATGAATCTTAAAGATTATAAAAATAATCAGCCTCAGCTTAATTTGCAAACTTATCTAAATGGTAATATCAATGGTTATGGTATTGTGCAGGATCGAACTGGGAACGTTACCCGGCGCTTTGACTTCCATGGTAATGCTCGTTGGACTGATAATAAGGGTATATTTGATGAAAAAATTATTTATGATAATGGCAAAGTAGAAAGCCGTGAATGGCTTTTTGTTAAGATTTCAGAGAGCCAATACGAAGCGACTACTAATGATGTGATTGGTAAAGCAGGTATAAAAATAGCTGGTAATGCGATGCAATGGAATTATGTGATGAACGTAAAGGTTGATGATAGCACATATCAAATTAATTTTGATGATTGGATGTTTTTAATTGATGATAAGCACTTGATTAATCGGAATTATTTTAAAAAGTTTGGTGTTAAAGTTGGTGAGCTAACGCTGTATATGGAAAAAGAATCTTCATAATAGTAGTTAGTGGTAAATAATCTTTTTTATTAGGCTTAGGCATGAAAGAAAATAATCTTCTTGGCAAGGTTCTGGAGGTTGCAACTTTAAATATCATCAGCGGTAAAGCTGCTGAGTTTGAAGAAAATTTTAAATTAGCACGTCCGCTGGTGGAATCAATTCCAGGTTATATCAAGCATGATTTAGTTGCCGGTATTGAGAAACCAGATCAATATATTTTGTTAATTTGGTGGGAAACTCTTGAAGCTCATATGGTTGGTTTTAGAGAGTCGCAGGAATATCAACAATGGAAAGAGTTATTGCATAAATTCTTTGCCCCAGATACCACAGTGCTTCATTATAGCAAAAAGCTTTAGGGATAGATAAATAGCTTCAATGACGGAGAACATTGCTATCTCTTGGAGTGGTGGCAAAGACAGCGCGTTGGCATTACATCTTGCGCTAGCAAGTGGATTAAAGCCACAAGTTTTACTTTGCATGGTTGATGAACGTGGCTATTCACGCTCTAATGGTGTAAGTACGCAAATTTTGCAGCAGCAGGCATCGGCACTTAATTTGCCATTGGTTTTAAAAGAAAGCTCTTGGAATAACTACGAGTCTAATCTAGTTGATGCGCTTATTGAGATTAAGCATACCTATGGTATAACATAGTGTGTTTTTGGTGATATTGATATTGTTGCCCATCGCCAATTTGAAGAGTCAGTTTGTCAGCAATCTAGATTGTCTGCTTGCTTACCATTATGGGGTAAATCGCGGCTAGATGTAAAAAATGAAATTATTCGGTTAGGAGTAAAAAGTAAACTGTCAGTAATTAGCAAAAAATATGCTCTTGATGAACTACTTGGCATGGAATATAGCGAACTAGACTTTGTTTATTTGGAACAACTAGGCGTAGATATTTGTGGTGAGAATGGTGAGTTTCATACGCTAGTTTATGATGCTCAATTATTTAAACATGCGTTAAATATTGAAGCGGGTGAAGTTTATGATTTAGAGCATGCTCTATTGTGTGATTTTAAGATTAAGGCATAAGTTTATATTGAAAAGCTTTAATTAAAAATAAAAAGGAGTAATAGTTGGCGTCTCTCCAGCAGCAAAATTTTAAAGATATCTTAAATAAAATGGCAATGGTTGATGGTTGGAAAATTTTGGAGAATAGTAATTTATTGGCCTTGAAATCTCCCGCTGCAATCCCATTAGTTAATTTTGTTTGGGGTGAAATTAGCAACGACAATCTGGCTCATGTCAAAGCTTTTTATGGTAATTGTGATTTTTATTGGATTTTAACCAAGGCGCAAAAAGAATTGTTAGATGGGGTGATTCAGCAACACTTTCATACTCCAGAAGAGTTTCCAGAAATGATTATGGACCTTAGTTCATACCAAATACAAATGGATAAATCATCTGAAGTTAGTGTGGTAAAGGTACAAAGAACAGATGAGTTGCAGCTTTGGATAGAAACAGCGATTGCTACTTTTGGATTTACGGAAAATGATTTTAAAGAGTTTTTTTACCCATTAATAGATGTTGCCAATTGCATCCCATTACTAATTTACTATGGGGAGAAGCCAGCCGCTACTGCGATGGTTTACTGTGGTTCTTTTGTTGCAGGAATATACGCAATGTCGACTAAGCCTGAGTTTCGCCGTTTAGGGTTGGGGCGAGCAGCGGTGAATGAGTGTCTTGCAATAGCAAAAGAGTTAGATTTAGATCATGCAATTCTTTATGCTTCTGAAGATGGGCAAAAACTCTACCAAAGTATGGGTTTTAAGATTTCTCAAATGTTGTACGAATATAGTTTTCCAGCTGTATAAATTAATTAATTATGAAAGGAATTTAGTAGATGTTAAAACGAGCGTTAATCAGTGTTTTTGATAAAGAAGGTATTGCCGAATTTGCCGAATTTTTGGTTGGGCAGGGCGTTGAATTAATTTCAACAGGTGGAACTTACAAATACTTAAAAGAAAAAGGTTTAGCAGTTACCGAGGTTAGTGAAGTTACTAATTTTCCAGAAATGCTGGATGGTCGGGTAAAAACATTGCACCCTAATATTCATGGCGGAATTTTAGCAATTCGTGATAATCCAGTGCATATGCAAACAATAGCGGAACATAATATTGCGACCATCGATATGGTAATTGTTAATTTGTATCCATTTTTTAATGAAGTAGTTAAAGATATTTCTTTTGAAGAAAAAGTTGAGTTTATTGATATCGGTGGACCAACCATGCTTCGTTCTGCAGCAAAAGCATTCAAAGATGTGATTGTGATTAGCGATACTATTGATTATGCTCAAGTACAGCAAGAGTTAAGCGCTACTCAGGATGTAAGCTTTGCTACTCGCAAAAAATTAGCCGGAAAAGTATTCAATTTAACTTCAGCTTACGATGCTGCGATTAGTAATTTCTTATTGGGCGAAGATGAGTTCCCGCATTACCTTAATATCTCATACCAAAAATCTGCTGATTTACGCTATGGTGAAAATCCGCATCAAAAAGCCGCATTCTATACCGCGACTACTCAAGCTGGTGTTTTAAAAGATTTTGTCCAGTTACATGGTAAAGAATTATCTTTTAATAATATCCGTGATATGGATTTGGCATGGAAAGTGGTTGCCGAGTTTAATGAAGTTGCTGCTTGTGGCGTAAAACACTCAACCCCATGTGGTGTTGCGATTGGTGCGAATGTAGCTGATGCCTATGCCAAAATGCATGCTAGTGATCCAGTATCAATCTTTGGTGGTATTGTTGCCATTAATAGTGAAGTTGACTTAGCAACTGCCAAAGAAATGAATAACACCTTCTTAGAAATCGTGATGGCACCAGCTTTCAGCGCGGAAGCATTAACTGAATTACAAACTAAGAAAAACCTACGGGTTATTCAGATTAAAACTACAATTCCACAAGCTAAACTAGAATATGTAACCGTTGATGGTGGAATTTTAGTTCAAGATCGTGATTGTCAATTTGCCGATGAGCTTAAGGTCGTAACCAAAGCGCAACCTAGTGCTGAAGATTTGGTTGATCTGACAATGGCAATGAAAGTAGTTAAGCATGTTAAATCTAATGCAATTGTAGTTGCTAAAGATGGTGTAGCTAAAGGAATAGGGGCTGGACAAACTAACCGAATTTGGGCAACTGCACAAGCTATTGAGCGAGCTAAAGATGGTGGCGTATTAGCCTCAGATGCTTTCTTCCCATTTAGAGATTGTGTTGATGAATGCGCTAAAGCTGGAATTAAAGCAATTATTCAACCAGGTGGCTCTCTTCGTGATCAAGAGTCAATTGATGCCTGTGATGAGTATGGCATAGCGATGGTATTTAGTGGGATTCGTCACTTCAAGCACTAATGTAGACATTGAAATAAAAAGCCTCAACATTATTGTTGAGGCTTTTTATTTCAAAGAGTATTAGTCTTTGTGCCATTTATCAATGAACGTTGTCATTACTGCATTGGCATAAACATTGGTTGCGCTTCGTCCCATGTCAGCAAATGCATCAATTGGCAATAATAGCAAAATACTTGCAGCAGGGAAGTGGAATGCTGTCACCGCTGAGGAAATTACCATAATCGAAGCACGTGGAACACCTGCAATACCTTTAGAGGTAATTAATAGCATAAAGAAGATATAAAGCTTATCGGTAAATGAAATATCAATTCCAAACACTTGCGTAATAAAGATAATCGCAAAGCTAAAGTAAACCATTGAACCAATCATATTGAATGAATATCCCATTGGCATTACGAAACTACTAATCTTCTCACGTACTCCATGTTCTTCCAACGCTTCAAATACAGCAGGGTAAGCTACTTCAGACGAAGATGTCGCAAAGGATAATGATAGTGGTGGAATAATTGCATTAATTAATTTATTGATACCCTTACCAACAACTTTGAGTGAAATCACATAGATAACTAACCATACTACGATTAATGCTAAGTAATATTCTAAGATAAATACCATGTAAGTGTACAACACACCAAAACCATTTTTAATAATAACGTTGGCAATCGAAGCGAAAACTGCAATTGGAACTAATTTCATTACGGTATGGCAAATTGCAAACATTGCATGCATAATAGAATCCAAAAGTTCACGCATTGACTCCCGACCTTTAGGGTTAATCTTGGTCAGTGCAACCCCAAAAAATAGCGAGAAAATAACAATTTGAATAATATGTCCACCAGCAAAAGCATTGAATATATTATCAGGGATCGTCTCTTGCACAAAATGCGCTAATGAAATTGACGATGAGTCAAATTTACCTGCAACTGCGCTGCCATCTTCAAGTAAATTTTTACCTACTTCAACCATAGATAAACCTGGTTTAAATAGATCAATGACAAACCATCCAATGAATAGGGAGCAGATTGATGAAATGATAAATAGACCTAATACACGCCCAAAAAGGAGTCCTAATCCTTTAGCATTGTCACCAATATTTATTACCCCAAGACTTAGTGAGGCAAAGATTAATGGCGCAACAATCATCTTAATTAGTTTAATAAAAATATCTGATGCCATAGACAAGTACTGTAAGATACTTGCAGTCGTAGTTTGCGGTAGGCTTAAATAACGGATAAGCCATCCAAAAAAGATTCCCAAAAGTAAACTAATTACAATTGCGCGTGCTGCTTTCATATTTTATATTGCCTTATTGTAAAAGAAAGAGAATTAAAAAAACCAATTGATCCTATCGACTATATTGTAGCATTTTTTTAGCTAAAATGAACTAGGAAATAGAGCTAAATACTTAAAATTTTATTTAGATTGTAAATATAGCAACTGTTTCTAGTTCAAAGCTAAAATCTAGTTGTTTAATCCTACACCAGTCTTAAGTTAATTTATTGGTTTATCGAAAAATCCAGGGTTTACAAATCCCATTTCAATTGCTACTTTTTTATATGATTCACCACTTTCATTTACTTTGGCTATGATTTGCGCAACATTGTCATAACCTATAATTGAGATTAATTCAGTTGCAGCTGTAGGACAATGTTCAAAATACTCTTCACAAAGTTCTTTATTCGCGGTGATTCCCTTAACTACCGTTTTAGTAAATAACTCCAATCCATCGCGTAATAGAGTTAAGCTTTCAAACATCGCATCGGCAATAAGTGGTTCCCACGCGTTTAATTCAAACTCACCAACCGTACATTCAGAAATGATCAAATCATTACCAAGTATTTTATACGCAATTTGCATGATAAACTCAGCGCCAACCGGATTTACTTTTTTGGGCATAATACTCGAACCAGCTTGAATTGCAGGTAAATCAATCTCATGAATCGAAGTAGTTGGGCCAGAGTTCATTAATCTTAAATCATTAGCAATTTTTCGTAAATTTAAGCCACATATTTTTAACATGCTAGAAAGCTGAGGGAAAACATCAAGATTTTGTGTACCATCAACCAAATCTTCACAAGCTGTAATTGGTGTTGCAGTAACTTTACGTAATTCCTCAATGACAGCAATTCGATAATCAGGGTGGTTTGATACACCAGTACCAATCGCATCGCCCCCCATATTAACTTGTAAAAACAATTCCTTAACTTGGTGTAGGCGGCGAACATCTCGGTTTATGGCCATTGCATAAACCTTAAATTCACGACCAAGTGCAATGGGTACAGCATCTTCAAGTTGTGTACGTCCCATTTTCATAATGTCTTTAAATTCAGTTGCTTTATCTTCCAGAGCTCGCCGCAACAACTTTAAGTTACTTTCAACTTCATTGACTAATTCGTAAATAGCAATTTTTATAGCCGTAGGGTAAGAATCATTGGTTGACTGTGAGGCGTTGACATGATCTATGGGGCTTAGAATATCATAGCGCCCCTTTTCATAACCGAGTTTTTCCAGCGCAATATTGGCAATTACTTCATTTGCATTCATATTGGTTGAAGTACCTGCTCCACCTTGGATTCCGGGGATAATAAATTGATCAATGTAGTTTCCAGAAATAATTTGATTACTGGCATAAACAATTGCATCACAGATTTCGCGCGAAATTTTACCAGTTCGCTGATTGGCATATGCTGCAGCAATTTTTACTTTGGCAAAGGCTTTAACCAAATAACGGTGAGTCAAGTGATAGTCTGTTAATTTAAAATTTTCTAAAGCTCTAGCAGTGTGCACTCCATAGTAAGCATCACTTGGAACTTTAAATTCACCGATAAAATCTTTTTCAATCCGATAAGTCATAAAATTCTCCTTTTAGTATTTATCAAAATACTCTTGAATTTGTTTAATATCTGTTGTCTTAGTCAGGCTTAACATTAGCAGGATGCGTGCTTTAGCAGGAGTTAGATCATTACCAGAAACTAAGCCATAAGTAGTATCTAAATTATTATAATCATAGGTAACTTGACCACTACCAACTCTGCTGCTGCGCACTATAACAATTCCTTTTTTGCGAGCTTTAATTAAGAAATCTTTTTCATAGCTAGGGATATTACCATCACCAACTCCAGCAATTACAATTCCTTTAAGGTTTTTAGTATCAAGGATATGATCTAACATCTCTGTATTCACACCTACATGTTCATAAATTATTGCTACATCTGGCAGTGAAGATATTCCATCTAAGTTGAATGGAGTATCTTTAGTATTTGGGCGAATTGTTTTACTATTATAATCTACTTTGCCCATAAATACGGTACCTATAGGACCACTATTAGGTGCTTCAAATGTCTCTACTGAAGTTGTGTTGGTTTTTTGTACCTCTCGTCCATCAAAAATTTTCTCATTCATTGCAACCATAACACCACGACCAATGGAGTTTTTATTTGCTGCTACTGCCACTGCGTTATAAAGATTAAGCGGTCCATCCGCGCTCATTGCGGTTGCTGGGCGCATTGCACCAACGATAACAATTGGTTTAGTTGTTTTTGCGGTGAGTTCTAAGAAATAAGCTGTTTCGTCCAAAGTATCTGTACCATGTGTAATCACAATTGCATCAATTAAAGGATTACCAGCTGCTTTTTGCACTTCACCATAAAGCTTTAACCAGTCATTTAAGGTTACATCACCGCTATCTTTATTATATACCTGCTCGTATTTTATATGAGCGAGATCACTTATTCCATTTACTGAAGAGATTAATTGTTCTGCGGTAAGTTTTCCGGCTTTATAACTACTTGAGGTTTGCGATGAAGCTACACCTGCTATCGTACCACCAGTAGCGAGTATTTCCACTGTTGGACTGTTTATATTTTGAGCTAAAGAAGCAAAGCTACTCAAACAAAGCAAGGTTGTAATTATTGTTTTATGCATAAATATGATTCCTCAAGTAAAAGATTAGTAGTTAGTTTTCTACACGAATACAGCGCTCTAATATCCTTGGCATTTTACCAAATTTTAAATTTGTAAAGTAACATGCGATGCACAAAAACACTCAATTGTTATGTAAATTTTGTTATAGATAATTGTAGTAATTATATTTTATGTTGTGTTGCTTAAAGCAACATAACTAAGGATGTGTTCTTGTAATGTATAATTGAATATTTTTTTAAGTAGAGTTTAAGCAATGCGCTTTATTTGTAACGTATAATAATGAGTATGTATAATGTTTAATATTGAGTTAAAATGAATTTTGATGTGATTAAACGGTTGAATAATTTTCCATTTTTGGTTTTTGCACTAATTATCATTGCATGTATAATTTATTTTTTTTCATATCTGTTTCCTTTCACCAATAATGCATTTGTAGTTGCAAATATTAATCCAGTAGCAGCAGATGTATCTGGTTTTATTACTGATATTTATGTAAAAAATGGTCAGGCTGTGAAGAAAGGTACTCCGTTATTTAAAGTTTATGCTGCTCCCTATGAGCAGAGCTATAATCATGCACATGCATTATATTTGGAAGCCGAGGCTAATATTGAAGTTATACAGAAACAGACTCAGAAAAATCGCGACCTGTTACATGAAATGCAAGAAAACTATGATAAAGCTAATTATGAATATGGCTTAAAAAGTAATCAGTTGGTGGCTAAAGCTGTTCCAAAATTAGATGTCGAAAAATTAAATTATGATCGTCGAGCATTAGCTAATTCAGTCAAAGCGTTGCGTAATCAATTAGCAATTGATGATAGTCAAATTAAGCAACAGCGACAAAAAGTTTTAGCTCTAAAGGCAGCAATGAATTTGGCTAAGATTAATCTGGATTTAACTGAAGTTAGAGCTTTTTCTGATGGTATTGTTGATAATTTATATTTATCAGTGGGTACTCCAATAATTCAGCATCAACCGCTATTTTCCTTTATTGATACCAATAGTTTGTATATTCAAGCTAATTTTAATGAAATTGACCTTCGAGATGTACATCCTAGTGATAGGGTTTTTATTTTTCCCAGAATGTATTTGTGGAGTAAAGTATACCACGGCGTAGTAGTTGGAAAAACGTGGTCTGCCAACCGGCAAATAACAAATAGCAAAAGCCAGATGCAAATTGTTACTGAGAATGAAAATAATTGGGTCATGCTACCGCAACGCCTTCCATTACAAATAAAGATCACGGACTATGATGATGAACACTATCCTTTGAGTATTGGTTCAAGTGCTTATGTATATATTCAAACCCAACATTAATAGTAGTTATGAGTTTGACGGCTGTTGAATAATTTGATTAGATTCGTGATGATAACGTCAATTTCAATTTGAATAATATCTGTAATGGTCTGTATTGATAGATTTTGATAATGTTTATATTCATCGTGATTCGATGATTCTGAGGCTATATCTTTATTGTTTTGATTAAGTATTTCAGGAATATAATATTGTTTTTGATTTTTTTCTAATGCATCAATTATCTCGTCTAATTGTTGTCTAATCTGTGTGAATCGTGGCTGAATTTTTAAATTATGACGAATTTCATGGCAGTTAAAATGAAAAATTACTACACTTAATAAACGGTATAGTCGTCTGATGTGCAGGTATACGAGAACTGCAGCATCAACGTATTCTGGTGCTTTTTTGGTTTCCCATTTTGCTTCTGTTTGCCAGCGATTAAAGCTATTAATTTCAGTTAAGATTTTTGATTCATGATTTAGATATAAACTTTGGATTTGTTCTGCATTAAGTTGTGAATCGCTAATTGATAATAATAAAGCTTTTAGCTCAATTAGCGTGTTTTTCATCGATCTCAACATATTATCCCGTGCATACTCAGGGTAAAAATATCTCAGCATAATATAGGAGATAACAATTCCAATAACAATATTTATTAACCTTAGGAATGCACTTTTAATATCGTTATTATTAAGTAAGATTATTGGTAATGTCCATGAAATAAGCCCGCCAATATATCCTTGGGCAGTATCCATATACCAGTAAGCTGCGAGAAAAGTACCAATCACAATACCACATAAGTTGATGATTACATTATTTGCAAAACCAATAATGAATATCAGCGAAAAACCTGCAGCAAAAAAAGTTCCCCAAAACCGCAAATGACTTTTATTAATTGTTCCACCAAGGGTTGGATTATCAAAAAGAATAATTGCGCATGTCATTATTACCCAAATTCCATCTGATATGCCGATATAAGCAACGTAGACGAAACTTATTATCATTGCAACACTTAAACGTGCTGCGCGAGTAAATTGTGATTGGGTAAAATTCATAATTTGATGTTGATACTCGTTTATATTAATTTATTACATATTATGAAATATGCTCTAAGTATTTAATTCTTGGACGCGAAGTATTAAATAGCTTCCAATGATTATACCAAGACACGCTTGTGGCGGGATATTTTTTATCCTGTTTAAAAGCAAAACCCTCCAACGTACTTTAATTTACTAATTAACTAATACTAAAATAGCTTAAAATATCGTATATTAAAAATATATTCGAGAATAGCATATGAGCATAAGCAATTTAACTATGACCAGCAATTGCATCACACAAATTCGTGAGCTGATTATTTATGGTGAATTATTACCTGGTGAACAAATTAAGGGCGAATACCTAAAGAATCGCTTACAAGTTGGTCTCAGCCCTATTCGTGAGGCATTGTCACGTCTGGCTGCTGGTGTGTTAGTGGACGCAGTCGATAATGCTGGTTTCAGAGTTGCAAAATTGAGTCGTGATAAAGTATATGATTCATTTCAAACTTATGCCAAAATTGAAGCCTTACTGTTGCGTGAATCAATTGAGCATGGTAATGATCAATGGGAAGCACAAATTATGGCGTGTATTTATCGACTAGCCAAGGTTGAGTCACGCGATGTTAAAGTTGCTTATCAGCAATGGTCTGAGCGTAATGATGAATTTCATAATGCTTTAGTTGCAGGGTGTAAGCTTGAAGGCTTAATGGAAATCAGAAATAATTGTTTATTAATTAAAGATTGGTGTTATGGATTGGCATACCCTAATTTAAGCGAAGAAATGATTGTAGTCAATCATAACGAGCACGCCAAAATGGCAGAGCTATCAATCGCCCGTAAGGCTGACGCTGCCTGCGCGATGCTTTGTAAACATACATTGCATGGTTTAGATGTAATAGTTTCGAGATTGCAACGAGCTGGAGTTGCTATTGGGTGAGTTCAGAAGAGGATGCTTTAAAAATTTGGGCTGCTATAATTCCCAATTCATAAAGAAGGTAGAGCGGTAGCGCTAGCATCGTTTGTGACAAAATATCTGGAGGAGTAACGATTGCCGCAATAATAAAACATCCCACAAATATATAAGAGCGTATTTTGCGTGCTTTGTCGATACTCAGAATTCCAAATCTAATGATTATAAACACAATGACCGGCATTTCAAATGCGAGTCCAAAAACAATAAATAGTGATAAAACAAAATTAAGATAATTGCTAATATCGGTTAGCATAGTAATTTCGGGAGCTTTAAATTGTCCAACAAAATGGAATATAGCTGGTAAAACCAGAAAATAACAGAATACAACCCCCAAAATAAACAAGATAAAAGAGCTGACAATAACAGAAGCAATTAAGCGACGCTCTCCACGGTATAAACCGGGTGCAACAAACTGCCAAATTTGAAATAAAGTGTGTGGCAGGCTAATTACAAAAGCTAGTAAGGCGGTTAATTTCATTGGTATAAAGAATGGAGAAGTAATGTCTGTTGCGATTAGCTCGGCATGTCCAGGTAAGAATTTACTTAACGGATTTGCCAAAACTTGATAGATTTGGTTGCTGAAAGGTAGCAAACAGAGGAGAACTACTAAGATGCCCAAAATTGAGAAAATTAATCGTTTACGTAGTTCTACGAGATGGTGAATGAAATTCGATTCAGTATCAATCATTGTTTTGTTGTGCTTTGTTCAGGGTAACTATCAAATAATTCGGGTTGTTGCTCAAAATCTAGCTCTGGTTGATATAAAAATTGATATTCACTATACAGAAAATCGCCTTCGTCCCTGTAATCATTAATCTTATGTTCAAGTGGTTGAATTTGATTTTTTAATTGATTAAAAGTTTGCTGCATTTCCTGACGGATACCATCAATCTGTGACATGCCCGTTTGTTCGTAAAGTTGTGATTTCAAATTTATGGTGAATTTACGCAGTAATGCCACAACTCGTCCTGCTTTAGTCGCAATCTCAGGTAATTGTTCTGGCCCAAAAATCAAAAGAGATATTATTATAATTAACAATATCTCGCTAAAACTAATTCCAAACACGATTAATCCGGTTTTTTATTCGAGTTATCATCTTTATCCGTCTTTTCTTCGACCGCGTCCTTAAAGTTTTTTACTGCTTCGCCAACATCTTTGCCAATAGTTTTAAGTTTTTTGGTACCAAAGATAATTACCACAATCAATAATACGATTAGCCAATGCCAAATACTGAAACTACCCATTACATTAGTCCTTATTTTCAAGTTGAAATTATACTAGCGGTTACCTACTACATGAACGTGTAAATGAAAAACTTCCTGTCCACCTTTAAGCCCCGTATTGATTTGAGTTTTATAGCCACCAATTAGACCATGTTCTATTGCCAGATTATTAGCTAATATCATGATTTTGCCCATTAAAGCGCTATGCTCAGCAGTTAAATGTAACATGCTTTCAATATGCACTTTGGGGATTATCAATAAATGAACTTCTGCTTTAGGGCTAATGTCATTAAAGACAAAGACATCATCGTCTTCATAAACTACTTTAGTTGGAATTTCTTTATGTACTAGCTTACAAAAAATACAATCACTCATGTTATTGATACCTGCCATTAAATTGTGAAATAATTATTACAGAAATTGCTATAAACCAACAAAATAAGGCTAATGATGTCAATAGCCGCAGCTAAAAATTATGATTCAATATAAGGAATCAGGAAGAGTATAGCAATTAATAATGGATTAATGATATAATTATAGCTTAGTTTATGCTTTATTCTCAAGTGAGTTTTAAGAATAAAGTTTTGAATTTAAATTTTTACAGAGTGTTTGCGCATAGGTGGGAAGTGTTTTAATGTTGAAAAAAGTATTGAAGATTAAGCTTAAAGTTGTTACATCAATTATTGCTATTTTAATTTTGGCGCAAGTAGTTACTGCATATTTTTTTGGGGTAATCGCGGAGAAGCAGCTTGATCTCCAATTTAAACATATGACAGATTCCTCTATGATAACTGTGGTAAAACATGATTATCACCGTGGCTGGTTTAGCTCTGATGAAACTGTAACGTTAGCAGTTAATAGTCAGTTTCTGAAAAACATCACTAATATTCTACCTGCTACTGATAAAGAGTCTGCAAACTCGATAAATAAAGCTGACTATGTTGTGAATTATTCAACTCATGTCACCAATGGTGTTTTTGCAGGTTGGTTACATGGTAAGATTTACCCAACAATTGCCTATGCTGATACTACTGTGGCTTTACCTGAAAAATTAGATAAAATTCTTAATAAATTCTTTGATGGAAAACCCGCATTTAAAATCAATAATGTAATTTTTTTGAATAAAGCTGGTAAATACATGATAACTTCACCGTTATTTAACTATGATGAAGCCCTCTCTGGTGTTAAAGTTAACTGGGGTGGATTAGATTTGGAAATTGCTTATAATGATAAATTTAATCAATTTGAAAATAATCTTGAAATTCCATCTTTTGCGATGATAGCACCGACTAAAGGTGAATTTGGGTTTAGCGGTCTCAACTATAACTCTGTTTCTAGCTATAGTGTAAATCAAATTAAGGTCGGTACGACGGATTTTAATCTTGGTAATTTGAAGGTTCAGTTGATCGAGAGTAATATTACTCAATTTAAACTTGGTGAAGCTGTACATTTATTGACTGGCGTTAATTCAGTTGATTTCCTAAATGGAATAGATGCAATCAATCCAACTAATTTTACAATCAGCAATGTTCATTATAATTCACTAAGTAATGATCAAAATAATTTATTTAATGCTACAGCGAAAGCTGGATTTGAAAGTTTAACCAGTAATAGTAATAACTATGGACCAATGAGTTTTGATTTGGATATTGCTCATATTGATGCTCCAGCATTTAGCATGTTAGCTGATTTACTGAATTCTGCAGCTGCAGAAGATCAATCTACTACAGCAAATCGTGATAAAACTATAGCCCAATTGAAGGCAACGATGCTCCCGATATTAATTAATTCACCTTTGATAACCCTAAATGAATTTAAACTAAAAACTCCGAGTGGTATGATTTCCATAGCAGGAAGTGCAACAACGCATAATTTTGAATCTGGGGATATGACAGATCAAAGTAAATTTATGCAAAAACTGTCTTTAAAGATGGACTTTAGTTTACCTAAACCAATTTTGGCATATTTTTTCGTCTTGCAAATGAAATATTTTTTAACTTCTGGAAATGCGCAAATGGATAAGCAGAGCTCAGATGCTTTGGTTAAAGTTGTAAATATCTTGTTAGATAATCAACTTAGCGTTTGGCTTAAAAAAGGTTATCTCAAGGAAAGTGGCAATGAGCTAAGCAGTAAGGTAGTAATGGAAAGTAGCGTAGTTACATTAAATGGTGTTGTGACTAAGTAGCTCCATAATTAATTTATAGAAGTGACCAGATGCAAGTTGAAAATAGCTTATTAAATACTCGTAAATTTTTACCATTATTTAGCGTTCAATTCTTAAATGCGATGAGTGATCATATGCTAAAGAATGCTATTTTGGTAATGATAACTTATCAGGGATTAACTATTGGTGGATTAAGCCCTGAACTTTCGGTTAATATCTCCACACTCTTATTTATCTTACCGTTCTTTTTGTTCTCATCATACGCTGGTAAGATTGCTGATATGTATAGTAAAGTAAAGTTAATTCGCTATATAAAAATTTGTGAGATCTTTATTATTTTATTGGCTGCAACTGGTATTTTTAGTCGTAGTATTGAAATATTAATCTTCTCGCTTGTTGCTATGGGAACTCATTCGACTTTTTTTGGTCCAATCAAGTTTTCAATTTTGCCACAATATATTAAAGAACGAAAAATTTTATTACTTGCTAATGGTTATATTGAATTAGGAACTTTTGTTGCTGTATTAATTGGACAAACTCTGGGTAGCTGGTATATGGCAAATGAAGAGTTAGAAATTATCGTGGGATTGATGGCATTCTCGACTTTTAGTGGTCTAATTCTTAGTTACCGTATGGAAAAAACTATCCCGGCAGGCTCTAAAGAAAAGTTTCACTGGAATTTGTTTAAAGATACATGGCTTTCATATCGTAAAATAACTAAAAATAAGAAAATTAAGAATAATATTCATGCAATTTCATGGTTTTGGGCGATGGGTGTAGTTTACACTACCCAGCTTCCATTATTTACTCAAATTTATATGGGCGGTTGTGCTCATGTATTCAGCATTTTACTGGCTGTTTTTTCGATTTCAATTGGACTAGGTTCGTTAACTTGTGCCAAAATTTCAGATGGGAAAATAGTCAAACAATTTGTGATTCTTGGTGCTATCGGGATAGCCTTTTTTAGCATAGTTCTAATTGGGTTTAATTTTCATTCACATGATCATTGTTTAAGCTTGGCTGAGTTTAGTAGCTCTTGGCATGGAGTTGTAAACTATCTTTTGATATTTATGATTGGTTTTTCGGCTGGTTTTTACTCAGTAACCTGCTATAACGAATTACAGGTAATTTCGCCAATTGAAATATTATCACAAGTAATCGGTGTAAATAATGTCTTAAATTCATGCTATATGCTGTTTTGTTCACTAATTTGTATTTTAATATTATTTTTTGTTAGTTTATGGTGGTTATTTGTTATCACGATTATCTCTAATCTGGTTTTTGCTTTATGGTACTGGCGTGTTAATTTTGAGCCTAGTACTTAGTCTCAAAAGCACGAAAGATAATAACACCTCCATCACTCTCTAGATTGAGATGTTCTGCAGTTGCTTGGTTTAATGTGCCGTGGTTGAGCGCCAGAAAATTCTTGTCAATAAGTGGCCATTTTAATTCTTCGCAGCTAATCTTGGTTTTTTGATTCAAGCAAAAAAACGAAATCTGTTGCCCAGGAATACTGTTTAATTTATGTTTTCCCGCAGGCAATGCCTCCATAATCCCAAAGTCACTTAATATTGCAATTCTACTAAATCGTGCGGAGTATTGTTCAAGTAGTGCAATATTGCCCAGCGTGTGATCCTCACGTAAACCCGTTGCTGCAAAAATCAAAGCCGGGATAGTATATCCATAGTTCTCAGCAATGAAGTTAATTGCCTTAGTTAAATCATTAGTATTTTGGTCTGCAATCTGAATATATGGATTTTTTATAAAAATCTGAAGTTTAGTATAGTCTAAAGAGTCGCCATCACCAATGGCAAAGTCCGCGGTTATATTGTGTTGCGCGAGTGTATTGAGTGCACCATCACAGGCAATTATTGGTTTTCCAGTTTTAAGCAGCCGAATTATATCACTATCTTCAGGAAATGATCCGTTGGCGCACACACTGATATGCTCATGGTATTCCGGTATCAATTTTGATAGCTGTTTCATTGGTTACTCGCTAAGCTTGTAAGATCCCAGCGAGGGTATACATTGAAGCTGTAGGTAAATTTTTGCTGTTTAAGGCGGATTGCACCAGCTAATGCAATCATTGCACCATTGTCAGTACAAAGGCGTAACGGTGGATAAAATGCTTTAGCTTGAATTTTGGTTAGCTCCAAGTCTAATTTTTCTCGTAAACGAAGATTGGCGCTAACTCCACCCGAGACAACTAAGGTTTTAATCTTAGTTTGTTTTAGTGCCATAACTGATTTTTTGACCAAGACATCGGTGATTGACTCCTCGATTGATCTTGCAATATCTTGCAGTACTTGTCCTTCAATAGCAATATTCTGTTCTGTGAGATTATTAATAAGTGTCAGCACTGCTGTTTTTAACCCGGAAAAACTCATGGTGAGATCACCACTATGTAACATTGGGCGAGGTAATTTATAATTTTCGTGCCCCAGTGCCGCTAGTTCTGCAATATAACGTCCACCAGGATAGGGTAAACCAAGCATTTTGGCTGTTTTATCAAATGCTTCACCAGCTGCATCATCTAAGGTATCTCCGAGTAGTTCGTATTCTCCAATGGCGTTAACTGCGATTAATTGGCTATGTCCACCTGAAGCAAGCAAGGCAATAAATGGTGGATTCGATTTATCATCGGCTAATAAGGGGGATAATAAATGTCCTTCAAGATGATGTATCGGAATAACTGGTAACTGATTAGCAAAGCCTAAGCTATTAGCAACACTGGCACCAATTAGTAACGCACCATTTAGTCCAGGACCTGCAGTGTAAGCAATAGCATCCAAATCACTTAATTTGCATTGTGACTGTGCTAGGCATTCGTCAATTAGTGGAATTATCTTGCGTAAATGATCTCGAGAGGCTAATTCGGGTACTACTCCACCATATTGACGGTGAAGTTCTATTTGCGAATATAAAGTATCTGCAATTAATCCGTGCTCCGTATCATAAATTGCGATTCCTGTTTCATCGCATGAACTTTCTATTCCCAGTACTTTTGCCATATTGTTATCTATCTTAATGTCTTGTTAAGTAGTGATTTTATCATAGAGATGATTTCAATAGACTTCTTTCCTAACCTGCTTCTTTAACTCTTATCCATTGTCATAAAGACTTTTGCGATACTTATGTACTACGTGTACACTCGGTTTCTCAAAGTTTTTATTCCTAGTCTAAGTGCGAAATAGTTGGTTATGAAAGAGGTTTAATAAATGAAGTTGTTGTGTGTTAAATAGTTTTACAAAAGATAAGGCTTGTTGCTGTGATAAAATACTTGGTTAATTGTGAGTTTTATCAAAAGGATAGTAGAATAAATGGAATTAGCTAAAGCATATACACCAAGTGAAATCGAAATTAAATGGTATCAGCAGTGGGAGAGCAAAGGATATTTTAAGCCTAGTAATGATACGAATGCGCCGAGTTACTGTATTCAATTGCCACCACCGAATGTTACTGGAACTTTACACATGGGGCATGCTTTTCAGCAAACCATTATGGATGCGCTAATCAGATATCATCGGATGAAAGGTTATAACACCTTATGGCAGGCCGGAACTGACCATGCTGGGATTGCGACTCAGATAGTGGTGGAGCGCCAATTAGACCAAGAAGGTATTTCACGTCATGATTTAGGGCGTGAGGAATTTGTAAAAAAAGTTTGGGAATGGAAAGAATATTCAGGCGGCACGATTACCAACCAAATGCGCAGACTAGGCGCATCGTGTGATTGGTCGCGTGAACGTTTTACTATGGATGAAGGTTTATCTAAAGCGGTTAGTGAGGTTTTTGTAAGCTTATTTGAAAAAGGCTATATTTATCGTGGGAAGCGTTTGGTTAATTGGGATATCAAACTACAAACGGCAGTATCTGATTTAGAAGTAATTTCCAGTGAAGAAAATGGTAGATTATGGCACATTCGTTACCCAGTAAAAGATAGCACCGAGTCAATAATTGTCGCAACAACTCGTCCGGAAACTATGCTGGGAGATGTTGCTGTTGCAATCAATCCTGAAGATGAACGCTATTTACACTTGATTGGGCAAAAATTAGTTTTACCTTTGGTTGGGCGCGAGATTCCAATTGTTGCCGATGATTATGTCGATGCTGCATTCGGTACCGGGTGTGTGAAAATTACTCCAGCACATGATTTTAATGATTATGAGTTAGGAAAACGGCACAATCTGGAAATGATTAATATCATGACTTTAGATGGCTTTATCAATGACAATGCGCCAGAGAAATACCGCGGACTAGAACGTTTTGCGGCTCGTAAAGTCGTATTGGCTGATTTAGAAGCGCTTGGATTATTGGTAGAGACTAAACCACATAAATTAATGGTGCCACGTGGGGACAGAACCAATGTAGTAATCGAACCGATGTTGACCGACCAGTGGTTTATGCAGATGGACAAATTTGCTGAACGTGGTTTAGAATTAGTTAATAATGGCAAAATTCGCTTTGTACCAGAAAACTGGAAAAAAACCTATGATCAATGGCTAGAAAAAATTCAAGATTGGTGTATCTCGCGTCAATTATGGTGGGGACATCGGATTCCAGCTTACTTTAATAAGAAAACTGGGGAGTTTGTCTGTGTAGCACGGAGCTATGACGAGGCAATTAGTAAACTAGAAGGTGACAATGTAGAACTTGTACAAGACAATGATGTTCTGGATACCTGGTTTAGTTCGGCATTATGGTGCTTTTCAACGCTCGGCTGGCCAGATAATACTCAAGAATTAAAAACTTTCTTGCCATCCAATGTACTGGTAACTGGTTTTGATATTATTTTCTTCTGGGTAGCGCGGATGATCATGATGACCGAAGAATTTACAGGTGAGATTCCATTTAAAGATATTTATATCAATGGTCTGATTATGGATGCACATGGTGAGAAAATGTCTAAATCTAAAGGTAACGTGATTGATCCACTGGATATCATTAATGGAATTAGTCTGGATGAATTAGTTGCTAAACGTACCGCAAATTTAATGAATCCTAAACAAGCTGAAGTAATTGCCAAACAAACCCGCAAAGATTACCCAGATGGTTTTTTAGCTTTTGGTGCGGATGCCTTACGTTTTTCTCTAGCTACCTCGGCGACTCAGGCACGTTATATTAATTTTGATTTAAAACGGATTGAAGGTAGTCGTAATTTCTGCAATAAATTATTTAATGCGACTAAATTTGTGTTGATGAACGTTGAAAATCATAAAGATGATTTAGCTGATGGTTTAATGGATTATAGTGATCAAATCATTAATGCTTGGATTGTTAATGAATTATTCCAACTAGTGAATGATGTGGATGAAGCATTTACAACATATCGTTTTGATCTTGCAGCAAGTCGAATTTATGAGTTTGTTTGGAATGAGTTTTGTGATTGGTATTTAGAATTAGCTAAAGTTAATCTACAATCAGATGATAAACAAATACGGCTAGGTACATTATCGACCTTATTGTATGTACTTGATAATATTTTGCGAGTTGCACATCCATTTATACCTTTTATTACTGAAGAGTTATGGCAAGTTATTGCTCCATTGGCTAAAAGAAAAGATACGGTTTTACCAGCTTCATTAATGATAGCAAAGTATCCTGAATTTAGCCAAACATCAATTTATGGTAATCCAGCTGATATAATATCTAAAATGGGGAAATTAAAAGAACTTATCGGCGTAGTGCGTAATTTACGTGCTGAAATGGGCTTGCAACCAGCAACAAAAGCTCCATTATTAATTGAAACGAGCAGTCCTGGCTATTATGAGCGAATGAAAGAATATATCAAAGTATTGGCTAAAATTTCTGAGGTCAGTATTGTCGATAAACTAGTAGAAGATAGCGCTCCAGTTGCTGTACTAAATAATGCGCGTTTGATGTTAAAAGTAGAAATTGATGTCGCAGCTGAAAAAATTCGCTTAACTAAAGAGATTGAGAAAAACAATAAAGAAGTGGAAAAAATGCAGGTTAAGTTAAATAATCCGCAATATGTTGAACGAGCTCCAGCAGACTTAGTTGCTAAAGATACCAAGCGGGTTAATGAATTAAATGCAATTATCACACAATTGCAAACTCAGCTATCTAAATTGGGATAGTTTTTAAGCAACTATTTTTGATAGTGGCATTTTTATACTCGTCGCGCTCACAATTCTAGCGTCGTCATATTGATAAAAAAGGTTTGTTATGTACTTATCTGTACACCGCCGTAACACGCGTGTTCGCCTTTTTTATCAACACTCCTAGCTATAATCGCGACCACTTAGAGTATATACATAAAGTTCAACTTATGAGCGTTCAAAGTATAATGCAGTGCAAAAACACAGATGATGAAATTACTGTATAATCATAGTTTAGTAAAAATGGAGGTTATTAATGACACAAATTAATCAAGATATAATCAATAAAATTATTAGTCTATTTGAACACGAAGTAATACCTGCAGAAGGGTGTACTGAGCCAATTGCGATTGCGCTTGCTGCAGCAAAGGCGCGTGAAGTTTTAGGCGTTGAGCCAGAACATATAAACCTGTCTTTATCTGGAAACATTATTAAAAATGTTAAAAGTGTATTTGTTCCTAATAGTGGTAGTATGGTAGGAATTGAAGTTGCGGCGGCAATGGGTGCACTTGCTGGGGATGCAACACAGGATTTGATGGTGTTAAGCAATGTCTCACCAGAAAATATGATTCACGTAAGAGAGTTTTTGGCTAAGAATACAGTTACTTATTCTAAATCAGACAATAATCTTAAATTGTATATAAAAGTTAAACTAATTGCTGGTAAAAAATCAGCAAGTGTTGAACTTAAACACACTCATAATAACATTACCGAAATCATTAAAGATGGTGAAACCCAGTATAAAGCATCTGGTAGTGGCACGGCTAAAGCTGAGGATGAAGCGGAAATTTTAAATATTCGCTTAATTTATGAGTTAGCGAAGACTATTGATATAAATTTACTGAAACCTAAGTTAGATCGTATTATTAATTGCAATACTGCAATCTCTCTTGAAGGGCTAAAAAATAACTACGGGGTTAGTACTGGTAAAAATATCAAACAAAGTATGGATCGTGGTTTTTATGGTAAAGATGCACGAAACATTAGTGCCAGTAATGCTGCTGCTGCAAGCGATGCTCGGATGGGTGGCTCGGCAATGCCCGTTATGACTGCTGCAGGTAGTGGTAATGTTGGTTTAACTGCTTCGCTACCAATTATTGCTTATTGTCGCGAAAATAACTTATCTCAGGAAATCATGTATCGTGGATTAATATTTTCAATCTTGGCATCGGTACATATTAAGGCTAATATTGGGCGTTTGTCTGCTTACTGTGGTCCAATGTGTGCATCTGGTGCAGTTGCAGGAGCTCTGATTTTTATTAATGATGGTGACTACGACAAAGTTGGAAAAGCAATAATTAATACTCTTGCGGGTGTTTCTGGTGTATTTTGTGATGGTGCAAACTCATCATGTTCAATCAAGATAGCTAATGGAACTTATGCAGCCTATGATGGCGCAGCATCAGCAATGAACGGTAATGTTGTCACCTCTGGTGATGGGATTGTTGCGGGAGATGTAGAAGCAACCATTCGTAATATCGGCGAATTAGCTCGCGATGGAATGCGCGAAACTGATGAAGTAATTTTGGATATTATGACTAGAAATTAATATTTAATTACAGAAGATATAGCAAGGTTCAAAAGCGCTGTTATTAATAACAGCGCTAAAATTTATAAAATGAGTAGTATGGTAACAATACACTGGTTTCGTCAGGATTTACGTTTAGCAGATAATCCATCTTTATTTGATGCTGCAGCCAAGGGATTGCTTATTCCTGTTTATATTCTAGATGATGTTAATTCTGATATATATAAAATGGGTGCGGCTAGTCGTTGCTGGTTGTATCAATCCTTAATTTCACTAAATTCATCATTAAATGGGAAATTATTGGTATTTTCTGGTGATCCTAAAGTAATTTTATCTGAGCTTATAGAAAAGCATAATGTAACTGCGGTTAACTGGAATCGTTGCTATGAACCGTGGCGAATTGCTCGTGATACTCAGATTAAGCAGGATTTACAGAGTAAAGGTATCATGGTTAACACTTTAAATGGTTCGCTGCTTTGGGAACCTTGGGAAGTCTTAAAAAGTGATAAAACTCCATACCGAGTGTTTACACCATTTTATCATAATGGATGTCTTAAAGCCACAGAACCACGGATACCACTGGATAAACCAAAGCAGATACAATTTTTTTTAAATGACCAGCAAACTAATCAATCAGATATAGAAAAGCTTGGTTTATTGCCACAGAAAAGTTGGAGCTCAGAAATTATTGCTAATTGGAGTATTGGTGAACTTGCTGCACAACAACAACTAGTTGATTTTATGGCTGAAGGTATTTCAGATTATAAAGAAGGGCGCGATTTTCCGGCTAAGAATGCGGTTTCAAGATTATCAACTTATTTACACTTTGGGGAACTATCACCCAATCAAGTTTGGCATGCATCTTATGCTCAGTTTGCCGAAAATAATTTTGAAGCATTTCGGAGACAAATGGCTTGGCGCGAGTTTTCATATAGCTTACTTTACTATAATCCCGATATTCCTCAAGTAAACTTGCAACGTAAATTTGATAATTTCCCTTGGGCTAATGATAGCAAATTATTAATCCAATGGCAAAAAGGTCAGACCGGAATTCCAATAGTCGATGCAGGTATGCGTGAATTATGGCAAACTGGTTTTATGCATAACCGTGTGCGCATGATAGTCGCTTCGTTTTTAGTCAAGAATTTATTAATCGACTGGCGCGAGGGTGAGCGCTGGTTTTGGGATTGTTTGATTGATGCGGATCTTGCAAATAATAGTGCTAGTTGGCAGTGGGTTGCGGGTACTGGTGCCGATGCTGCTCCATATTATAGAATCTTTAACCCTGTGACACAGGGGCAAAAATTTGATCCAGATGGTATTTATACGCGTCGTTATGTTCCTGAGCTAAAATTGTTACCAGATAAATATTTATTCAATCCTTGGGAAGCACCCAAAGAAATTCTTACTGCAGCAAATATTAGCTTAGGTGTAAATTATCCGTATCCACTGGTTGATTTAAAATCAAGCCGTGCGCGAGCACTGGAATTATTTAAGTCATTAGGCACGCTGTAATAAAATTGTAACGTATTCAAGTAAATTATAATTTTCCTTAAAATTAAACTTCAGATGGAGCGTAATGTGAAACAGTTTTTATTTTCTAGTGTATTGATATTCTTAGTTGCACAGGCCTTTGCCGCCGCAAATCCTCAAGCAAATAATAGTAGCCAACCAATTATACTCTTGGGTGAGATGAATGATAAATCTCCCGATGCGGAATCGTATCAGCCCAAGGCATTTCCAGCATCTAAGGTTATACAAGGGCAGCAGGCAATTTCTGCTGCATATGATCAGAAACAAGAGGAAATTGCTGAGGAAGAAGAGTATTTTGATGGTATGGATATGTATGGCGAACCTTTTGGATATGGAGGCTATGGTAACATATATGATGAGGGTCCTGGTTTGATGATGCCTATTGCTCCTGTCATTCCAATTGCTCAGAGTAATAATGATAGTACGAATCAAAAACCAGAAATAATTAGTACTTATGAGAGCCAGCTCGCAAATGGTGATATATTATTTAAGCAATGAGTAATAGGTAGATCGCTAATTATCATCTGATTTTTACTGAGATGATAATTAGCTTTCTGATTTTTCTGATGCAAATAAATATTTGTCACATTCTGGATGTAAATATCCCAATTCACATAATGATATAGAAGATTTTACGATAGACAAAAATTTGCGGCAACACGTTTAAATTCAGCAATCTGTACCTCTTGCCACTGTTCGTCATAACCAAGTTCTTGCGCCATTAATTTAGCAACTATTGGTGCTGCCTCAATTGCAGCTTGGCTGTTGAGAAATAATGCTCTGGTGCGGCGAGCCAACACATCTTCAACTGTTCTGACTTGTTCATAACGTACTTGATAGATAATTTCTGCCTGTAGATATGGTAAATCTGGATGGATAAGGGCAAAGTTATTTAATTCCTCTTGGATTTGTTTAATATGGCTTGATTGTGCTCCATAAGCGGATAACGGATAACTAAGTTTATCCAGCGTGTAGCCAAATAATTTTAAATCATTACTAACTGATTTGGTTACAGTTAATGCAAATTGTTTTTCAATAAAATTCAGCGTATCTTGTCCCATCCGTCGATAAATCGTCCATTTACCACCGACAATAGTTACTAAGCCATTTTTACTTAGCATCAGCTCATGTTTGCGTGAGATTTTGGCGGTATTGGTTTGATTTTGCGGGCGAACTAATGGGCGTTGTCCACAAAATACCGCTTTAATATCGGATTTAGTTACGGTTTTTGCACTATATTGATTGAGGGTTGCCAAAATAAAATCAATTTCTTCAGTTTGTGCTTTAGGTTCTAGACTGGCTTCGGCAACTTTGACATCAGTTGTACCAACTACAATTTTGTCATGCCATGGCAAAATAAATAATACCCGACCATCGCTGGTTTGTGGAACCAAAATCGCATGTTCAGAATCAAAGATTTCTTTATCAAAAACTAAATGCGTACCTTGAGCGGCTGCGACAGTGTTATGTTTGAGTTGTGGTTCTGCTAGGTCGAGTAATTTATCACTAAGTGTTCCGGTGGCATTGATAACAAATTTAGCCGTGAAATTTAATTTTTCACCAGTTAGCTGATTTTTGACATTTACACCGTCGATTTTGCCATCATCACAAATAAACGCCTCAACTTTATGGTAATTTAATGCAGTTCCACCCAGTTGTTCAAAAGTCTTCAGTAAACTCACTAACATCCGGCTATCATCAAATTGTCCATCATAATAAATTGCGCCACCATCAATTTTAGCGGCATTTAAATCTTTGGCTTCATGCAATGTTTGTGCTTTGGATAAAAAACGACTGCTAGCAAGCTTTTTACTGCCAGCCAGCTGATCATAAATTTTAATTCCCAACCAATATTTAATCTTCTCAACAATACCTTGCAGAGGAATCAAATAACTTTGTTGATTTGCCAAATGTGGGGCATTCTTTAAAAAATAATAACGTTCTTCCAGACCTTCTTTAACTAAAGCAAAGTCAAGGTTTGCTAAATAACGAATTCCACCATGAACCAGCTTGGTGGATTTGGAAGATGTTCCTTTGCCGTAATCTGCTGCTTCTAAGAGCAATGTTTTATAGCCGCGGCTAGCCGCTTCAACCGCGCAACCAAGACCAGTTGCGCCACCACCAATAATTATAATCTCAAAATCTGTCATCTTAATCCTTAGCCCAACCCTGCGAGCGCGTAACTGCTTTATGCCAATGCTCTAATAAGTGTTCACGAGTAGCGACGGTCATTTTAGGCTCAAATACACGCTCTACTTTCCAAACCTGCTCTAATTCATCAGTGGATTGCCAGAAACCAACTGCTAATCCTGCCAAATAAGCGGCACCAAGTGCGGTTAATTCAAGACAAGTAGGGCGTTCAACCACACAATCTAAAATATCAGCTTGAAATTGCATTAAGAAGTTATTTTTACATGCTCCACCATCAACCCGCAGCGCAGTTAAGCCTAAACCAGAGTCAGCTTTCATTGCACGCACCACGTCGGATACTTGAAAAGCAATTGATTCTAATGCGGCACGTGCCATATGTGCTTGTGTAGTACCGCGGGTAATCCCTATAATCAAACCACGGGCATATTGATCCCAATGCGGCGCTCCGAGACCAGCAAAGGCTGGAACCATATACACACCACCATTATCGCTAACCTGATTAGCAAGAGTCTCTACTTCAGAGGCTTCATCAATGAATTTCATTTCATCTCTAATCCATTGCACAGCCGCACCTGCAATAAATACTGAACCTTCAAGGCAATAATTACGTTTACCATTAATTTGCCAACCAGTGGTAGTTAACAAATTACTTTTAGAAACTAATGCCTGTTCTCCAGTATTTTTTAATAAGAAACAGCCAGTACCATAAGTATTTTTAACCATCCCAGGTTTAATGCATAGATTACCAAAGGTTGCGGCTTGCTGATCTCCTGCTATCCCAGCAATTGGAATCCGATGATTAAATAAACCAGAACTGGCTTCACCTATAATTCCTGATGAAGGTACAATTCGTGGCAGAATATTTTCAGGGATATCGAGAATTTCCAATAAAGTCTTGTCCCATTGTCCGGTATGAATGTTAAATAATAAAGTTCGCGATGCATTTGATTCATCGGTTACATGCTCACGGCGATTAGTTAAATTCCAAGTAATCCAGCTGTCTACCGTACCAAAGGCTAGTTTATCTTTTGCGGCTAATTTACGGGCATCTTTGACATTATCTAAAATCCATTTTAACTTCGTGCCTGAGAAATAAGCATCCAGCACTAAACCAGTTTTTTCTTTAAACAAATCAGCATATCCCTGAGATTTTAACTGATCTATCATGTCTGAGGTTCGGCGATCTTGCCAAACTATCGCATTGTAGATTGGGATACCTGTTTCCTTATCCCAAACAATGGTTGTTTCACGCTGATTGGTTATTCCAATTGCTGCAATATCTTCGGATTGCGCACCAATTGCTGACATAGCTAGTTTAGCGGTGGTTAACTGAGTTAGCCAAATTTCCATTGGATCATGCTCAACTAAGCCTGGCTCTGGAAAAATTTGCGTAAATTCTAACTGTTTACTGCTACAGATATTACCATCGCGATCAAATAAGATTGCACGTGAGCTGGTAGTTCCCTGATCCAAAGCTAAAATGTATTTTTTCATCAATTATTTCCTTTTGGCTAAAGTTAAGTCAAACAATATGGCTCCTAATGGCGCACCAATTAATGAACCAAAAACTGGAGCAGCCCAGATAAATGATCCATCAGTTAAACCATTATTCTTAAATCCGATTAATGCAGTAAATAAGCGTGGACTAAAATCGCGTGCTGGATTCATTGCATAGCCATGCATCGCACCAAATGACATCCCAATGCCAACAATCAATGCCGATACGGCAAACGGTGCTAAAAATCCGGCTTTATCATTGACAAAATTTTCAACAATTGCCAAAATAGCAAACATTAAAATTGCAGTAGCAATAATTTCAGCCATAAATCCTGGCATAAAGCTAGTAGTAATAGCTGGAAAGGTTGAGAAAATTCCTGCTGTGTGTTCTAGATTGGGATCAAATTGCTGAAATTTTGCCAGATAAAAGAAATAGACTGTTGCGGCACCCAAAAACCCACCAAGCATTTGTGCACAAATAAATAACGGAGCTTTATGCAATGGAAAGCGTTTGGTGACAACCAAAGCAAGCGTTACGGCTGGGTTAAGGTGCGCACCTGTGATGCGATTACTCACTAATATCCCCAGGAAAACACCGAGTCCCCAGCCAAATGTGATGTTAGTATACCCACCCAGATTAAACAGTGTAAACATTGCATTTACGCCATTTCCAAAGAGAAGGATAAACATAGTTCCGATCATCTCTGCCATAAATTCCTGTGTTTTTGAGTACTGCATTAGGCAATCCTTAAATTAGATTAAGTTTAGTCATGCGCGGCAAACGATTGAAATAAATCTTTTAGACTTTGAATTGCTTCTTGTTCATCTGCGCCATTTGCAGTAATAGTAACGATATCATTACATTCTAAGCCCATCCCCAATAAATTAATTACTGATTTCATCGGCACGGTTTTATCATCTTTGCTGATGGTAATTTCTGATGTGAATTTTTTAGCTTGGTTAACAAGTAGTGCAGCAGGGCGTGCATGAATTCCAGTTGGGTTTACTACTGTAATAGTTTGTGTTAGCATGAGGGTGTTCCTTTTAATTTGGTTTTAGCAATAAAGTTAGTTTAGTCAGAGTGTTCTTGTCGTTATTTTATGTTGCATTGCACTACTGTGTGATTTGAAATCAGAACGTAATTATAGCAATAAACTCATAAAAATTATATTGCGCTGCAATATAATTTAAATCAACCTTTGTGGCTATGCTATAATCTAAAATTCGCTACAACTATGGTTAAATAATCTATTATTTTAGGGTGGGTAATAATGGAAAATAAACTACATTTCGATACTTTGCAAATTCATGCTGGTCAAGAGCCAGATCCAACTACTGGTTCACGTGCTGTACCAATCTATCAGACAACAGCTTATAACTTTAAAGATACGGATCATGCGGCAAACTTATTTGCGCTAAAAGAATTTGGCAATATTTATAGCCGAATTATGAATCCTACTTGTGATGTATTAGAGAAACGAATTGCAGCATTAGAAGGCGGTGTAGCAGCACTAGCGGTTGCTTCTGGCTCAGCAGCAATCACTTATGCAATCATGAATATTGCGAGTAATGGTGATGAAATTGTTTCTGCCAGTAGCTTGTACGGTGGAACTTATAATTTATTTGCAAATACCTTGCCGAAGTACGGGATTACTACTCGTTTTGTTGATCCTGATGACGCTCAAAATTTTGCGCGGGCTATCACAGACAAAACTAAAGCGATTTTTATTGAAACAATTGGTAATCCAAGTGCCAATATCATTGATATTGCAGCTGTGGCGGCAATTGCCAAAGAACATAAAATTCCATTAATAGTTGATAACACCTTTGCTACGCCATATTTATGCAAACCGCTTGAATTAGGTGCAAATATCGTGGTTCACTCTGCAACTAAATTTATCGGTGGACATGGAACTACCATTGGTGGTTTGATTGTTGACGGTGGTAATTTTGACTGGGCTGCAAGCGGTCGCTTTCCTGATTTTACTAGTCCTGATAAAAGCTATAATGGTTTGATCTATAGCGAAAGCTTTGGTAACTTAGCATATATTTTAAAAGCAAGAGTACAGCTTTTGCGTGATACTGGTGCTTGTCTGAGTCCATTTAATGCGTTTATGTTATTGCAAGGTCTTGAAACTTTATCGCTACGTGTTGAGCGCCATATCCAGAATGCACAAAAAATTGCAGAGTATCTACAAAACCATCCTCAAGTTAGCTGGGTAAATTATCCTGGCTTAACAAATAACAAATATCATGCTTTAGCACGAAAATATTTGCCATTGGGTGCTGGATCAATCTTTACATTCGGTATTAAGGGTGGCGCTGAAGCCGCTAAGAAGTTTGTAGGGGCATTGAAAATCTTTTCCTTATTAGCAAATGTGGCTGATGCTAAATCATTGGTGATTCATCCGGCAAGCACTACTCATGCTCAGCTAAGCAATGAGCAACAAATTTCTGCTGGGGTTGCTCCGGATTTATTGCGCTTGTCAATAGGAATTGAAGATGTGCGTGATTTGATCGCTGATTTAGAGCAGGCATTTACTACAAAATAAATAAAATAATATCTTTTAGGTGGGTACGATGGGGTTATTTCAATTTACAGAGCGTGATAATTGCGGCGTGGGAGTTATTGTTAATAAATATGGCAACCCATTGCACGATATATTGATTAAAGGGATTGCAGCGCTGATTAAACTATCTCACCGTGGTGCGATCCAATCAGATGGACGTACTGGAGATGGTTGCGGGGTTTCAATTCAGATTCCTGATGAATTTTTTCGTAGTATTATGGAAGAAGATGGTGAATTTACTTTAGCAACTAATTATGCAGCAGGAAATATATTTTTCTCGCTGGAACAAATTAGTATTGCTGAACAAAAAACAATTATCACGGAAGAATGTAATAAAATTGGCTTAAATGATATCCATTTTCGCCGAGTACCAATTAATGTATCTGTGCTTGGTAGAATTGCCAAAAATAGTCTTCCATTAATTGAACAGCTATTTATCAACTCACCAGAAGATTTTAGTGAGCAAGAATTTGAATTAAGACTTTTTGCCTTACGTAAAAATATTGAATACCGTTTTAAAGATAACCAAGATTTCTTTATCTGTAGTTTATCCAGTCAGACAATTATTTATAAGGCATTGTGTTTACCGCGGATTTTAAAAGAATTTTATCTGGATTTAGCTGATCCGTTAGTAAAAACCAGTATTTGTGTATTCCACCAACGTTTTTCAACTAACACCCAGCCTAGCTGGCGTTTAGCACAGCCGTTTCGTTATGTAGCACACAATGGTGAAATTAATACTGTATCGGCTAATCGCTTGTGGGCGAAATCCCGTGGAATAAGTCTATTACCACCAGATATTCAAGATAAAATCAATCATCTGGCAACCATGGTGAGCGAATCTGGCTCAGATTCATTTAGCCTGGATAATATGATGGAGATGCTTTTAATGGCTGGAGCTGATTTTAAACAAGCTCTTCGTGCTTTGATTCCTCCATATTGGGAAGGTAACAATAAATTAAGCCCTGAATTGCAAAAATGGTATGAAACGGTTGGTATTGGCTATGAGCCATGGGATGGTCCAGCAGGTATTGTTTTTTCTAATGGTCGTCAGGTAATGTGCTGCTTGGATCGTAATGGTTTACGTCCGTTGCGTTATTCAATTACTCAGGATGGAACGGTAATTATTGCCTCAGAAACTGGGATTTTAGACTATGATGCTGAAGATTTTATTGTCAAAAATCGCCTTGGTGCCGGGGAAATGATTTTAATTGATACTCAGGCTAAAATGGTCTTGTTTGATCGGGCAATTTATCGCCAATTTGATTTAAGTCAAAGTGAGCAAAATAACTATATTACTCCACCAGTTAGCGCTGATGGTGCTACTGTCCCTGAATTAAAGCATAATTTAAACACCTATAAAAAATTATTTTTAGTTACGCAAGAAGAGATTGAGAGTGTGATTAAAGTTTCGGCAATTGATGGTATGGAGCCAACTATGTCGATGGGTGATGATGCTGCAATTGCAGTTTTGAGCCAAAAAATTCGTCCATTGACCGATTATTTCCGCCAAAGTTTTGCACAGGTGACTAATCCGGCAATTGATTCAATTCGCGAAAAATATGTGATGACTCTAGATAGTTATCTGGGCGATAAACTGGATTTAGTAACTACGCGTTCATTGCATGGTTATAAATTAACTTCACCTGTATTGTCACCAGAAGTTTATGCTGCAATTTTAAATCATGATGCAGCTTGGAAAGTAAGTGCAACTCTGGAGCTTAGTTTTGATGCCGCTAAACACAATTTGGAACAAGCGGTAAATAATTTAGTAGCTAAAGCCGAACAATTAGTTGCATCAGGCACGACCTTGTTAATTTTATCTGATCGAGAAATAGCTGCGGATAAATTGGTAATTCCTGCTGTTATGGCATTAGGTGCGATTCATAATCACCTAGTGACACGTGGCTTACGCTTTAATACTGATATTATTGTTGAAACGGCAACCGCTCGTGATCCGCATCATTTCTGTGTTTTACTTGGCTTTGGTGCAACAGCAATTTACCCGTATTTAAGCTATAAAATGATTGAAGAAATTGCTGCTGGTGGCTATAGCGGTAAAGACTTAGCTAGCTTAAACAAAAATTATTTAGGTGCGATTAATAAAGGTATCCTCAAAATTATGTCTAAGATGGGGATTTCAACAGTTGCTTCTTATCGTGGATCACAATTATTTGAAGCCTTAGGAATTGATAATAGTGTGAGTGATTTATGCTTTGGCAGTGCAATATCGCGGATTAAAGGAGCTGGTTTTGCCACAATTCAATCACAATTAGAACAAACGGCAGCTAAAGCGTGGGATGCTGCTAGTTTGGTTGATCAAGGTGGAAGTATTAAATACTCCTACCAAGGTGAATATCATGCGTTTAACCCAGATGTAGTGGGTAAATTACAAAAAGCAGTGCGCAGCGGTGAATTGGAAGATTATTATTCATTTGCCAATGAAGTCAATCAACGGGCACCAACTTGTTTACGTGATTTATTTACGATTAAAGTACCTGAAGCATCTAACTCAAAATCTTATGTTAGAGTCGATGAAATTGAAGAAATTTGCCGCCGTTTTGATAGTGCTGCAATGTCAATTGGTGCACTAAGTGCTGAAGCTCATGAAGCATTAGCCATTGCGATGAATACCATCGGTGGACGTTCCAACTCTGGTGAGGGTGGTGAAGATCCTAAACGTTATGGTACTAATCGCAACTCAAAGATTAAACAAATTGCTTCCGGGCGTTTTGGAGTTACACCAAGTTATCTAATGAGTGCTGAAATTATTCAGATTAAGATTGCTCAGGGTGCAAAACCAGGTGAAGGTGGCCAATTACCGGGTGAAAAAGTGAGTGTTGAAATTGCGCACTTACGCCATGCGACACCAGGTGTTACGCTGATTTCACCTCCGCCACATCATGATGTTTACTCGATTGAGGATTTGGCACAGCTGATTTTTGATTTAAAACAGCTCAATCCTGGAGCACAAATTTCTGTGAAATTAGTCTCAGAACCTGGAATTGGGGTAATTGCTTGTGGAGTAGCTAAAGCCCAAGCGGATTTAATTACTATTTCGGGTTATGATGGAGGAACTGGCGCAGCACCAATTACTTCAGTTAAAAATGTTGGAAGTCCGTGGGAACTTGGTATTGCCGAAACTCATGCAGCGTTGGTGCAAAATAATCTACGCCATAAAATTCGCTTGCAAGTAGATGGTGGACTTAAAACTGGTCTGGACGTGATTAAAGCAGCAATTTTGGGTGCGGAAACTTTCGGTTTTGGAACTGCGCCAATGGTAGCCTTAGGTTGTAAATATTTGCGAATTTGTCATTTAAATAATTGTGCTACTGGTTTGGCTACGCAAAATGAACAATTACGCCAGAAGCATTTCAAAGGCTTACCAGAGATGGTAATCAATTATTTCCGCGGGGTTGCTCATGAAGTTCAGCAATGGCTGATTAAACTAGGTGTTTCGCAATTAGTTGACCTAATTGGGCGCACTGATTTACTCGAGCAACTTGATAGTATTAGCAGCAAAAATATTGATCTTTCTGAAGTCTTGGAGATCGCTGGTACAACGTCTAATTATCCACTATATTACAGCGAAGCCAATATAGGACATGATCGTGGTGTAATGAATCAACGGATTCATGCTGATTGTCTAGAAGCTGTATATAATTTGGAAGAGTTAAATAAAAGCTATAGTATTTACAATACTGATCGTTCAGTTGGCGCTACCTTAGCTGGTGAAATTGCCAAAACTTATGGTGGTAAAGGTTTAGAAAACCCAATTACTCTTCATTTTGAAGGAACTGCCGGACAGTCTTTTGGCGTTTGGGCAACTACAGGAATGGAACTATACCTGCATGGTGAAGCTAATGATTATGTTGCCAAAGGTCTTGCTGGTGGTAAGATTGTAATTAAGCATAACAACCTCAATATTAGCGGTGTTGTAACTGTAATGGGAAATACCTGTTTATATGGTGCAACTAGTGGACAAGTATTTGCTAACGGTGGTGCTGGCGATCGTTTTGCTGCGCGTAACTCTGGGGTGGTTGCGGTAGTTGAAGGCTTGGCTAGTAATGGCTGCGAATATATGACTGGTGGCGTGGTAGCGGTTTTAGGCGACATTGATCAAAACTTTGGCGCTGGAATGACTGGTGGATTGTGTTATGTCTGGGATGCTAAATCACGAGTACGTGAAAATCTGAATCATGATTTTGTCGAGGCAATTTATCTTGATGAAACTGGTGATACGTATCAAGCGCATGCCGGTTATATTCAGGAGCTAATCCAGAAGCATTATCGTGAAACTCATTCATCAAAAGCAGCACAGTTTTTAGCTGATTTTGACAGTAATGCCCGCGATTTGGTTTTGATTAAACCCAAAGGGATTAGTATGGCAAATTTATTGAATTATCTTTATAAATAGTAGGTGGCATTAATGAAAAAAAATGTAAATAGATTTATTGAACGCTCTCGGATTGATGCACCTAAAATTAGCTTGCAAGAACGTAAGAATGAATTTAAAGAGATTTATTCCAAACAAGAGCCTCAAGAAGTTAAACAACAAGCAGAGCGCTGCTTAGAGTGTGGTAATCCATACTGTCAGTGGAAATGTCCAGTGCATAATTATATTCCTCAATGGTTAAAATTAGCTTATGAGGGACGCATAATTGAAGCTGCAGAACTTTCACACCAAACTAATAGTTTTCCAGAAATTTGTGGTCGGGTTTGTCCGCAAGAGCGCCTGTGTGAAGGTAGTTGTACTCTTGATGATGGCTTTGGTGCTGTTTCGATTGGTAATGTTGAAAAATACATTACCGATGAAGCTTTTAAACAAGGTTGGCAGCCAAATTATACACCAGTTAAACGTCTGGATAAAAAAGTAGCGGTAATTGGTTCTGGTCCAGCAGGTTTGGCTTGTGCCGATATTCTCAATCGCAAAGGATTTCAGGTAACTGTGTTTGAGCGCCAATCTGCAATCGGCGGGCTGTTGACTTTTGGGATTCCAGCATTTAAGCTTGAGAAAGATATTATTCAACGCCGTTTTGAATTATTTCAGCAAGCAGGAATTGAGTTTAAATTAAATACTGAAATTGGTAAAGATATTGCCTTTGAACAAATTATTGCCGATTTTGATGCGGTATTTGTAGGTAATGGAACTTATCAGGCGGTAAAAGAAAGTTCGTTTAACGAAGGTTTGACTGGTATTGTTGAATCTTTAGACTATTTAACCTCGGTTAATCAAGATTTGATTAATGATGTGGAAGTAACACTACGTACGCAAGTACAGAATAAACAAGTTTTAGTTCTGGGTGGTGGTGATACCGCGATGGATTGTATTCGTACTTCTATTCGCCTGGGTGCTGCTAAAGTTAGTGCTGCTTATCGCCGTGGTAGTGAAGATATGCCAGGTTCACGCCGTGAATATGGCAATGCTTCTGAAGAAGGGTGTGATTTCGTCTTTTATGCCCAGCCAGTTGGATTACTTGAAAAAGATGGCCATGTATGCGGCGTAAAATTTGTTAAAACCCGTCTCGAAGCAGATGCTGGTGGACGTAAAGTTTTGGTACCCGTTAATGGTTCAGAGTTTGAAATTAAGGCTGATCTGGTAATTACTGCTTTTGGTTTTAAACCTGAAGAACTACCATGGCTAACACCAAGCCAGGTTGCAGTTGACACTCAAGGACGAATTAAAGTCTCAGGTAATTGCCAGCAAAGTACAAATCCAAAAGTTTTTGCAGGTGGTGATATTGTCCGTGGCGCGAGCTTGGTTGTCCATGCAATTGCCGACGGAATGGGTTCTGCGCGCGAAATAGAAGCTTTTTTACAATCGTAAACAAGGAGTAGAAAATGCCTGTTGATTACTCGGTTTTTGCTAATTCACTCTGGGTAGCGCTCTCTGCGACGCTTGTTTTACTGATGAATTTTGGTTTGGCCTTTTTTTATACTGGCTTAGTTTCTGGTCGCAATGCACTAAATACCATCAAAATGAGCATCATTACACTGGGGGTTATTCCAATAGTATGGTGGGCAATTGGCTATTCATTGGTCTTTTCTGGTAGTGGTAAATTCCTTGGTTCATTTGATCTGGCATTTTTACTACCGATTAAAATTAATGATGTTGTAAGCGGTACTAAAGTTCTGACATTATCATTTATTTGCTTTCAAGCAATGTTTGCTAGCATTGCACCAGCGATTATTTCTGGTTCGGGTGTTGAACGGCTGAAATTTAGAACCTATTTGATTTTTATTGTTCTATGGGTAGTATTGGTTTATTGTACGTTAGCTCATTCAGTTTGGGATTCGCATGGCTGGGCATTTAATTTCGGTGCATTCGACTTTGCTGGTGGGGTAGTGGTGCATGTTAGCGCCGGGTTCTCTGGTTTGGCGCTTGCTATGGCTCTTAAACCTCGCAAATCAGGGGATCGTGGTGATGGTAAACACAATTTACCTTTAATGGTCTTGGGTTGTGGAATGTTGTGGTTTGGCTGGTTTGGTTTTAATGCTGGTTCGGCGTTGGAAATTTCACCAATCACGATTCAAGCAATTGCGAATACATTATTTGCTACATCCGCGGCAATGGTCGCATGGGTACTTTGTGACTCATTTCTTGGTAAAGCACGTACTGTAACTGGTATTTGTAATTCACTAATTATTGGTTTGGTTGCAATCACGCCATCAGCTGGTTATGTAAGTATTAGCTCAGCAATTGCAATCGGAGTTATTGCTTCACTTCTTTCTTATGTTTTAACTATTTATTACAATCGTCTTAAACATAAAGTTGATGACTCATTGGATGTGTTTACCTGCCATGGTGTACCAGGATTTTTAGGTGGAATTATGGTTGGTATTTTTGCCTCACATGATGTAAACTCAGCCATTCCAAGCGGATTATTGTATGGAAACTGGAATCTTTTGTATAAACAATGTGTTGTAACGATTTTATCCGCAGCCTTTAGTTTTATTGCAACGTATATTATTTTAGTTATTTTAAATAAAACAATTGGTATTCGTGTACGAGAAGAAGATGAGCTTGGTGGTTTGGATATGTCCGAACATGGTGAAAGAGCGTATAATAGTTAAGGAAAGAGTTTTATGCCGGTAAAAATACCAAATAATTTACCCGCAACAGATATTCTCAATGCTGAGAATATCTTTGTTATGACTGAAGAACGAGCAGCGCATCAGGATATACGTCCATTGCGGATTGTGATTTTAAATCTTATGCCAAACAAGATCGTGACTGAGACACAGATTTTACGTTTGCTGGGTAATACGCCATTACAAATTGAGATGGTGTTTTTACATACGAGTAGCCATGAATCAAAAAATACGGCGAGCGAACACCTAGAGACTTTTTATACTGATTTTGCTTCAATTGCGCATGCTAAATTTGATGGAATGATTATAACAGGTGCTCCGATTGAGCAAATGGAGTTTACTGAGGTAGATTATTGGCTTGAGTTAACACAGATTATGGAGTGGAGCAAATATAATGTATTCTCTACCTTACATATTTGTTGGGGCGCTCAGGCAGGACTATACTATCATTATGGAGTACCTAAATATCCATTGCCAAGCAAAATGTTTGGAATTTTTCCTCATCGGATTAATCAAAAAACAGCTAAATTATTACGTGGTTTTGATGACGAATTTTGGGTACCACATTCACGCCACACCGAAACTAAACGGGAAGATATTGCTAAACATCCAGAATTAGTGATTTTGGCAGAGTCTAATGAATCAGGGGTTTATTTAGTTTCGACTAAAGATTATCGCCAGATATTTATTACCGGACATTCAGAATATGACCCTTTGACGTTGCAGGAGGAATATCTGCGTGATATAAATAATGGGTTAGACATTGAGGTGCCGCGTCACTATTATCCAAATAATGACCCAACTGCTACGCCACGCTCAATCTGGCGTTCACATGCTAA
Source organism: uncultured Neisseria sp. (assembly GCA_964611845.1). GTDB lineage: Bacteria > Pseudomonadota > Gammaproteobacteria > Burkholderiales > UBA11063 > Aquella. The sequence goes on along the minus strand of CAZTBH010000001.1, from coordinate 141,040 downwards.
TTTATTATTTGCCAATTGGTTAAATTACTGTGTTTATCAGGAAACCCCATTTAGCCTAAATGATGATGCATCATGGTTTCATAGCATCTGATGGTAAGCCAAACAGATTTACAATTAGGCAAAATTTTATGGGACTATCATTGTCGCTTAGATCAATTGCCTGATTTAATCAATAGTCATAAGCGAGTAATAGTCGGTTTAGGTAGCTATGATTTGCGGGTTGCAGAATATTGCGCTAAATTATATTTGCAAGGCTATGCCAGTAAAATTGTCTTTAGTGGTAAATCGGGCAATTGGACGGTTGGACGCTGGAATGAAACAGAAGCTGAAGTATTTGCTAAATCAGCTATGCATCTAGGCGTGCCAGCTTCTGCAATTTTACTTGAGAAAAACGCGAGTAATATCGGTGAGAATATAAAATTTACCAAAGAATTGTTGATGCCAGAATCGCTAAATGCAATTGATGAAATTATTCTAGTAACCAAACCAAATACTACTCGCCGCGCATACGCCACGTTTATGGTGCATTGGAGTGAAATTAATCTTATAGTTTCTGCACCATCGGGTGTTAAATTTGAAGATATTGCTATTGGACGTACTACAAAAGATTTGATTGATGAATTAGTCGGAGATACTGAACGTATAATTAATTACCCGACTCGTGGTTATCAAATTACTCAGGAAATTCCTGAGTCTGTAATGCAGGCATATGTTAAACTAAAATCTGCAGGCTATACTAGTCATTGTCAATCATAATCTGCAACAACGTATTAAAAAGGTCTTTAATGAATAATGACACGCAAGATTTATCTTTAAACCGAGCTAAAATACTAGCCGAGGTCGCCCTTGATGGTAGTGCCTTGAAATTTGCAAGTCAAGAACTCTGTGCTGATAAGCATATTGTACTAGAAGCAGTGAAACAAAATGGAGTGGCGTTGTATTATGCTGCCGATGAATTAAAAGCTGACCATGAGGTCGTAGCTGCGGCAATTGGACAAAACCCTTTAGCGTGGAATTTTGTTAGTCCTGCGCTTAAAAATAATCGTGAATTTATTTTAGAAATGGTTAGCAAATATGCTGACTCGCTTTATTTTGCTAGCGATGAACTAAAATCTGACCGCGAAGTAGTTTTAGCCGCAATCAAACATGAACCTCGTTCTTTAGAGTATGCGGCGGCTGAGTTTAAAGCGGATCGTGAATTTGTACTTCAAGCAATTAAGCAACGTGGTTCTGCTACTCAGTTTATTAAAGATGCATTACGTGCGGATAAAGACTTTATGCTACCAGTGGTTAGGCAAAATCCTTATGTTATGGAGTTTGCGAGTAAAGATCTAAAATCTAATCGTGAATTTGTCTTAGCTGTTGTAACCTTTGCTGGACGAGCGCTTGCATTTGTAAGTAATGAGTTAAAAGCCGATCGGGAAATAGTTTTAGCTGCAATAAAAGAACATCGTTGGGCGTTAGAGTATGCCGCAGAGAGCATCAAAGATGATAAAGAGTTTATTTTAGAGGCGCTAAATTATTCAGGGCAGGCTTTTAAGTACGCTTCTGCTCAAGTTAGATGCGACAAAGAAATTATTATAGCGGCAACCAAGTTATATCCTTGGGCACTAGAGTATGCAGTAGAAAATTTAAAGGCAGATAAGAAGTTTATTTTTGAACTAGTCCAAATAAATCCACGTATTATGTTGTATGCTAGTAATTCCGTCAAAGCAGATAAAGATTTTATGTTAGAGCTGGTGCATTTTAATGGCGCATTGCTAGAGTACGCATCAATTGAGTTACAAGCAGACAGGGAGGTGGTTTTAGCTGCGGTAAAACAATTCCGTGGTGCATTAAGATATGCTGCAATTTATTTACATAGCGATCCTGAAATTGTTCATAACGTGATGATTAAGCTATAATTTCTGATATAATACGCTCCTTTAATTGCTTCGTGAATGGATACTGATGGCATCAACAAAAAATCATGATAACCTAGTTTGGTTAGATATGGAAATGACTGGACTTAATCCGATAGAAAATGTAGTTTTAGAAGTTGCTGTAGTTATTACTGATAGCGAACTAAATGTTTTGGCTGAGTCTGCCAGTTATGCGATTATTCAACCTGCCGAAGAATTAGCAAAGATGGATAAGTGGAATGTAAATACTCATACTAAGTCTGGTTTGTTAGAGCGCATAGCTACCAATGGAGTAGCCTTAGCTGATGCAGAAAAAGACTTGCTAAAATTAATTAAGAAATATGTTCATAAAGCCAGTTCACCATTGTGTGGTAATACAATTCATCAAGATCGTAAATTTATCGTGCGTTATATGCCAGAACTGGAAGAATATCTTCATTATCGCAATATAGATGTTAGCACGATCAAAGAGTTAGCCAGACGTTGGTATCCAAAAGTTGCGGAAGGATTCAAAAAACATAATAAACATGAAGCTTTGGCAGATATTCATGAATCAATAGAAGAGCTAAAATACTACCGTCAGCATATTATGCTTCCAGTGGTTTCAATCAATGATGATTCAGTAAATTAATTTGCGGCTAACTTATACTTGCTAAGTTAGCCATAATGTCTACGATAACCTAATCATTAATCCTTAACTGTTCTTTAAGTTGTTCAACTTGCTTTTCTAAGCTTTCCCTATAATTATTGCAGATATTTAGATGTCCCATTTTCCTGCCAGATTTAGCTTGTGTTTTACCATAAAGATATAATTTTGCATTTGGATGATTGTTAATCATTGTTTCAAATGGGTTTGAATTTGAATCTAGCCACACGTCGCCGAGTAGGTTAAGCATTGCACCATCTTGTTTTAAAGCGGTGCTACCAAGATTGAGACCGCAAACTGCGCGTAGTTGTTGCTCAAATTGTGAGGTGATTGTACTATCCAATGTGATGTGCCCAGAATTATGCGGACGAGGAGCAATTTCATTAACTAATAATTGTCCATCATGAGTGATAAAAAATTCAATTGTCAATAAACCAATATAGTCTAGTTTTTCAACTATTAAGTGTGCTGCTTGCTCAGCCTGACTGATAAGCTCTGGCGCAATTGCAGCAGGAATATAACTTATGTCCAATATTCCATTGCGGTGATGATTTTCAACTACTGGAAATGTATTGCTTCCAGTTTGGTTACGCGCAACAATTACCGAGACCTCGTGCTGTAATGAAACCATTTTTTCTAGGATACATTCAGGATGTGCTAATTGAACATATGCTTCCTCTAGTTCAGATACTTGCATTACCTTGACTTGTCCTTTGCCGTCGTAACCCATAGTTGTAGTTTTTAAAATCGCAGGGAACATTTCTGCTTTGATATTGTGGCAATCTTGTACTTGCGAAATTAAAACAAAATCAGCAGTTGATAATCCACATGATCTAAAAAATGCTTTTTCTTTACCACGATTTTGGGCAATAAGTAAGCTGCTTGCTTGGGGGTAAACTGGCTTGAATTGGTTCAAATAATCTATAGTACTAGCTGGAACATTTTCAAATTCAGTTGTTATTACATCTGCATACTGGGCTAATTCTTTTAAGGCTTCCTGATCGTCATATTTCTTACATATATGGATATCTGCTGCACGTTTGGCAGGGCATAATGGGTCTGGTTCTAAAATTGCAACTTTATAGCCAAATTGTTTTGCAGTCAATGCTAAATACATTCCTAGCTGTCCGCCACCTAAAATACCAATAGTTGCTGGAGGTAATATCATTGTTTGTTTCATTGATCAGCTAGCTCCGGTAAATTCATATTTAATACCATAGTTGTTTGCTCGGCACGGAATTTGTGTAGTTTTTCAGCAAGCTTGGGATTATGTAGCGCTAAAATTTGCACAGCTAATAAAGCTGCGTTTGCTGCACCAGCTTCACCAATTGCCAATGTTCCAACAGGAATCCCTTTAGGCATTTGCACAATAGAGTAGAGTGAATCCTGTCCTTTAAGGTATTTGGATGGAACTGGAACACCTAATATTGGTACAATTGTTTTGGCAGCAAGCATCCCCGGTAAGTGAGCTGCACCACCTGCTCCAGCAATAATCACCTTCAGTCCATGTGTCTCAGCTGCTTCTGCGTATTCAAACAATAAATTAGGTGTACGGTGGGCAGAAACTACTAAAGTTTCATAATTTACACCAAAATCACGTAAAATTTTAGCCGCGTGTTGCATTATATCCCAATCTGAGGTACTTCCCATAACTACACCAACTTCAATCATTTAAGGCCTCCATTAGACTTTTTAAAGCGGAAGTATATCATATTAGATGCTGCTTTTCGCTATTTTGACGCACTGCAGCAAGAAATTAATAGTGTACAATAATACTCTGATAATTAATCTAATGATTACCCATTAATATAACAAGGGAAAATGGAATGGAAAGTGTTACAGTAAAAAATAAAATTGGACTTCTGTCGGTGATTGCGATTTCTACAACAGGAATTATTGGTAGTGGTTGGTTATTTAGTGCTTACCTCGGCGCTAAAGTTGCAGGTGCTGCAGTTTATGTCTCTTGGATTCTGACATTGATATTTTTTATCTTAATGTCGCTGGTTATTTCCGAGATTGTCTCTATTTTTCCAGTTCGTGGAATCATTGGAAGAATGGGGGCACTATCACATAATAAATATTTTGGAGCAATATTCGCTTTTGCCATCTGGCTGGAGTTAATAGGTAGTATTCCTGGTGAAGCTCAAGCAAGTGTTGAGTATTTGGCAAATGTTTCTCCATGGTTAAGTAAACTTTTAATTAGTAACGGTGCATTAACTACTGAAGGAATTGGTTTTACGATTTTGTTCCTAATTGCATTTTGGATGGCAAACTTATTTGGGATCAAATTTTTCACACGAATTAATAACTCAATTGCCGTAATTAAAGTATTTTTACCAGCAATAATTGCCTTGATTATTATGGGCGCATCTTTTCATCCGGCTAATTTTACTGCATACGAAGGCAGTTTTATGCCCTATGGTTATAATTCAATTATCCTTGCTATGACCTCAACTGGGATGTTGTATTCATTTAATGGTTTTCAACTTTGCGCATCTTTTGCAAGTGAGATAAGAAATCCTGGACGCAATTTACCTTTAGGTATGGTTATCTCCATTATCTTGTGTTTTTTAATCTATGTAATTTTGCAAACTTCATTCATTGGTGCTTTGGATACAGCGCAGTTGGCAAATCACGGATGGTTAAAATTGGATTTTACTTCTCCATTTGCACAACTTGCAACTTTAGTTGGATTAAATTTCCTGACGGTAGTGCTGTATGTTGATGCATGTATTTCGCCATCAGGAACAGGTGTAACGTTTGTTGGTAGTGGTTCACGAGTACTTTCTTCTATGGCTGCTGAACGACAAATGCCGCAATTTTTCGCTGTGCTGGATAAAAAACATAACTTTGAAAAACGTGCGATTATTTTTAACTTTGGGGTTGCTTTAATATTTTTATTTTTATTCCACAGTTGGGCAGTATTAATTAACTTTATTACCGCATTAATAATATTAATGTATATGGTCGTTCCAATAACTTTAATTGCACTACGCCACAGTCACGCTGAAACTGTGCGAAGTTATAAATTGCCATTCGCCTTTCTAATTTGTTGTGCGCTATTTGTAGTTCAGGCTATATTCTTTATCTTTATCGGTGCTAAGGATATGCAATATCTTACGATAACAATGACTGTTTTAATCGGTGTATTTTTGTCAATTAACGCTCATGGCAACGATGGTTACAGTTTTATGGATATAGTAAAATTATCGGTACCATTTTTAGCCTTTTTGTGGGCGATAACTGCTTTGATTCTTATTGGTCCACTTAGTTATGGTGGAAATGATTATTTGAGTTATGGAGTATTTTATCCGCTATATATTGCTATTTCTGTTTATGCCTTTTATTTCTTTACCAATAAAAATTTTGTGGCTAAATGTCAGGCTATTCGTCATTTAGACAATGCTAAAATTGGTGAACAGAAGTAATATTTAACCTACTTTAAGCTACACTCCATCTGATTGAGTATAGCTTGTAATGGTCTTTGTAGACTTTAAGTAATCTGCTTGCAGTTGCTTTCATAGTTCTTTCAAAGACCATTAGTATTGTGTTATAATCGCGTGTATTAAATCAGCCTGTTTTTATGAAATGAAGCCACCAGAACTATGATATCCAGCAACAGTATCAAACTTAATTCTGCTAATTTTGATTATTATATATTGCGAATTAGTCCAACAACAGAACTGGAAAAAATTGCCAGTAAGCTTGCAACTTTGCGTGAATTTGATGCTACAGGTAAATATTTGGTTTTAGAATGTGATGCTAAGCCTGATATGAATCAATTCCCGAGTCATTTACGAAAGATTGACGAACTAGCCGCTAAATTTGCTTTAGAGGTTAAGTTTATAGTCGCGAATCAATTTATTTTGGCAGATAAAGTTGATGGGCGAGCGGTAATTAATCTTCCTGCAACTATTCAGTCCAAGCCTATATTAAATCAAACTTTGTTAATTGAAGAACCTGTACGTAGTGGAATCAAAGTTGAAAATGATGGTGATGTAATTATTACTACTCTAGTATCGCACAATGCTGAGATTATAGCCAGTGGTAATATTCACGTGTATGGTGATTGTCGGGGGCGAGTATTGGCTGGCAATGGCGGGAATAAAAAAGCCAAAATTTTTGTTGCACGTTTTAATGCGGAGCTGATCTCAATTGCAGGGATTTACCGAGTAATTGAAGATAAATTGCCTGATAATTTGCATAATAAGGCGGTACAAATTTTTCTGGATGAAAAAGAACGATTGAACGTAATACCGTTAGCGGTATAGTAATTAACATCGACCAGTTTTTGAAATTTAATAATTAATGAGTATAAAAATGCGTGGCGATACTAATCGTCATAAAATGCAATTTGTAGGAGCAAGTATGGCTAAAGTGGCAAGGATTGTTGTAGTCACATCAGGTAAGGGTGGAGTAGGCAAAACAACTACTTCAGCTAGTTTTGCGACTGGTTTGGCTTTAAAAGGGCATAAAACGGTAGTAATTGATTTTGATATTGGTTTGCGTAACCTTGATCTGATCATGGGTTGCGAGCGACGGGTGGTCTACGATTTTGTCAATGTGATCAATGGTGAAGCTACTTTGCATCAAGCCTTAATTAAAGATAAAAATTGTGATAATTTATATGTTTTAGCTGCCTCGCAAACTAAAGATAAAGAAGCGTTAACGCAAGATGGCGTTGAAAAAGTGCTTGAAGAACTTAAAAAAGATTTTGAATTTATCGTTTGTGATTCACCAGCTGGGATTGAGATGGGTGCTTTTATGGCGTTGTACTTTGCGGATGAGGCATTGGTTGTGACTAATCCTGAAGTATCTTCGGTTCGTGACTCTGACCGTATTTTGGGGATTTTAGCTTCGAAAGCAAAACGTGCAGTTGATGGTCGTGAAAAAGTTAAAGAACATTTGATCATCACTCGTTATAATCCAGAACGGGTCGAAAATGGTGATATGCTCTCAATTGCTGATATTCAAGATATCCTACGAATTCCAGTATTGGGTGTAATCCCAGAATCAAAGGATGTGTTACAGGCATCTAATACAGGCTCACCAGCAATTAATTTAAGGGGAACAAGTGTTTCTGAGGCTTATTTTGATTTGGTTGCGAGATTTTTGGGTGAGGATAAGCCAATGCGTTACACTACGGCCGAAAAAAAAGGATTGTTGAAACGCATCTTTGGAGGAAACTAGCATGTCTTTACTCGATCTTCTCTTTGGGAAAAAAAAATCTACTGCATCAGTTGCCAAAGAACGTCTGCAAATTATTTTAGCACATGAGCGTGCAACTCTTAACTCCAGCGGCGAAGTGAATCATGCACCTGAGTGGTTGCCTGACTTGCAAAAGGAATTAGTAGCAGTAGTGGCAAAATATATTAAGATTGATCAGGATGCACTTAAAGTTCATTTGGAAAAACGTGACAATTTAGAGCTATTGGAAATTAACGTAACATTACCGGAAAAGGAAGAAAGTAAATGACAGTTCAACATCATCAATTAATTATTCTTGGTTCAGGTCCCGCAGGATATACCGCAGCAATTTATGCAGCACGCGCGAATTTAAAACCAGTTATCATTACTGGTATGCAGCAGGGTGGGCAACTAATGACAACTACAGAAGTTGAAAATTGGCCGGCAGAGTTGCATGGTGAAGTGCAAGGTCCAGATTTGATGCAGCGATTTTTAGATCATGCGACTAAGTTTGGCACTGAGGTATTATTTGATCAAATTCATACAGTGGAATTAGCTAATAAGCCGTTTAAATTAATCGGTGACATGGGTGAGTATAGTTGTGATGCTTTAATTATTGCAACGGGTGCTTCAGCCAAGTATCTTGGTTTGGAATCAGAGCAAAAATTTATGGGTAAAGGCGTTTCTGGTTGTGCGACTTGTGATGGCTTTTTCTATAAAAATCAAGAAGTGGCTGTTGTTGGAGGTGGTAATACTGCGGTAGAAGAAGCATTATATCTAGCAAATATTTGTTCTAAAGTAACTTTAGTGCATCGCCGTGACACTTTTAAGTCTGAAAAAATTTTGATAGATCGTCTGATGGCTAAAGTTGCTGATGGCAAAATTGTGCTTAAAACTAACGCGGTATTGGATGAAGTATTGGGTGATGCTAAAGGTGTAACAGGAGTGAAGCTTAAGTTTAATGATGGCAAAAACGAAGAGTTAGCGCTTAGCGGTGTTTTTATCGCGATTGGTCATAAGCCAAATACTGATATTTTTGAAGGTAAGCTAGAGTTAGAGCACGGTTATATCGTGACTAAATCAGGGCGTAGTGGATTTGCAACTGCAACTTCAGTTGAAGGTGTGTTTGCCGCTGGCGATGTACAGGATATGATTTATAAACAAGCGGTAACGTCGGCTGCAACTGGTTGTATGGCAGCATTGGATGCTGAACGTTATCTCGATCACGGTTAATTTTAGGTTATAATGAGAACTAACTCACGGTATTTGTCGGTTATAAGTGCGGGTTTTCTCGCACTTTTGTTATCTTCATGCAGCATTCTTGGTGCTAAAAAGGTCATTTCATCTAATACTGCCAGTAAATACGTAGTGATTGGAGATAATGGTGTCACCAAGATATCTGAAGACGGACGCGTTTGGGTTAGTGGTGGTTCTAGTGAAAGTAATCTATGGAATGCTGTAAATGTTGCCAATGGTCAGTTATTTGCTGTTGGTATGAATGGTGCGGTTAGCTATTCAACAAATGCAATAAATTGGTCAGATGTATATAGTCAAGATCATCGAGTTTGGCTCTATGATGTTATTTTTGCCAATAAACGCTATGTTGCGGTGGGGATGGGCGGAATGATAGTTAGTTCTGCCAACCTACGCGATTGGCAACAAGTTACAACAAATACGAAATCCTGGCTAACTAGCATTAGCTACGGTAACGGTCTCTTTATTAGTAGCGGAGCTAGCGGTGCACTGCTTAAATCTCATGATGGTTTAGCTTGGCAGCTGGAAAGTTCTCCTACACAAGAATGGCTAAGTACAGTTAGTTTCGTTAATAATAAATTTTTGGCAGTAGGTTCTAGTGGTACAATCTTAAACTCTAGTACTGGAGAATTTTGGCAACTTCTATCCTCCCCGACCAAAAATTGGCTTTATGGTGTCAGTTATGGTGCTGGACGCTATACTATAGTTGGTGACAATTCAACTATTCTTAGTTCTGTTGATGGGCAAAATTGGTCAATAGTCAGACATAAACTACCCAAGCATATCGCTTTGCGCTCAATCATTTATGCTGACAATCAGTTTGTTATAGTTGGTGCACATGGCTTAATTGCCACTTCACATGACGGTTTAATCTGGCAAAAACAAAACTCAGCAACTAAGCGTGGCTTATATTCTATCACGTATTATAATCCTGAAATTACACCGTAATTTTTATGGAGTTAAGACTTCCTATTAGATATTTAACCACATAATAAACTGATTTGATGTTGTATTTAAGATTTTCTATAAAGGCGCAATAATTAATGTGCCTTTCCCCAGTTTTCTGCTGCTTTAGCTTCAATCTCCAATGGTACAGCAAGCTGTGTTTTTTCACTCATTAAGCGCGATAAGTTAGCCATGATAATGTCAACTTCATTATTTGGAACTTGAAAAATCAATTCATCGTGCACTTGTAGAATCATTTTAGTTTGTAATTTTTCTTGAGCCAACCATTGATTTACATTCAGCATGGCAATTTTAATAATGTCTGCAGCAGAGCCTTGCATGGGTGCGTTGAGAGCCAATCGCTCTTCAGCCTGGCGCAGAATATTATTAGCAGAATTAATGTTTGCTAAATAAATTTTACGTCCATAGATGGTTTCAACATAGCCATCGCGATGAGCAAATTTTTTAATATTTTCCATGAAATTACTTACTAATGGATATTGAGCGAAATAATTATCAATATATAATTTAGCCGCTGCACGCTCAATTTTTAGTTCTTTAGCTAAACCAAAAACTGATTTACCATAGATTAAACCAAAGTTAATTGATTTGGCATAGCGTCTTTCATCTTTAGTGATTTCTTCGATTGGCTTATGAAAGATTTGGCTAGCTGTAGCCAAATGAATATCAGCTCCGCTATTAAACGCAGCAATCAGATTTTTATCCTGACTGATGTGCGCTAATATCCTAAGTTCAATCTGTGAATAATCGGCACAAATTAGCTGACATCCTTCTGGTGCAATAAAACACTCACGAATTGCTTGCCCATAATCACTCCGTACGGGGATATTTTGTAAATTAGGATCTTTAGAAGATAGTCTGCCAGAAGTAACAATGGTTTGCTCTAATGAGGTATGAACTAATTGTTGTGTGTCAGCGTATTCTGGTAAACGATCGATGTATGTGTTGAGAAGCTTATTTAAGTAACGATACTCAAGCAATTCATCAGCGATACTAAAGCCCGATGCAGCTAAAATTGATAGTGATTCTTCGTCAGTTGAGTAGCCACTGGTGTTTTTTTTAATTCCAGTAGTTGGTAATTTCAATTGATTAAATAAAATATCTTGAAGTTGCTTAGGGGAGTTCACATTAAATACACACTTTGCTTGTTTTTGAATCGAATCTTCAAGCTGACGTAATTTACTGTGCATTTCTTGTGACAATAATTTTAGACGTTGAATGTCAATTTTCATTCCGACTTTTTCTAGTTGGAATAATAAGTTAGCCAACGGCAGCTCAACGTGAAGATAGAGTTTTTGTTCTTCCTGATTTAAGCTATCTAAAATAATTTGGTGTGACTCAAGCATAGATTGTGAGTTAGCAATAATAAATGCTTGTTTTTCGTCATCATTCAGAGAGCTAAAATTAACCCGTTTAGCACCTTTGCCAAGTAATTCAGCATAACCCTGACAATTAATATGTGGGGCATTACGATTAGTAATCGTGGCTAAATCATGTTTTTGTAATGAGTTTTGGATGTAACTAGCTAGTTGTAAATCACCATTTATACCATTTAAACTGATATTATGTTGTGCCAAAATATAAAGTTGCTTTTTGTAATCAAAGCATAATTTTACTAATTCACTTTGCCAGTAGCTTGCTAAGATTAATAGTTTTTCCTGTGTCTCACTATCATCAGCAAAAAGCAGTTCTTGTACATTGCTATTAGTTAGTTCAATCAGATAAATTGTTGCAGAGTTACAGATTGCCACTACGCATATTTGAGAGTTATTGTCATTATAATCATCAAGATAGATATTAAACGAAGTTTGCTGATTTTCAGCAATTAATGCATCTATCAAACTTTTTAGTTCGTTAACACTGTTGATTTTGGCAATATGTTTGGTTGCCATTAATAGCTCAGTAGAAACGGCTTTATTTAAAGTAATATTGTTATCATTGCTATTAGTAGAAAAAAGATCTGCATTTTGTTCTAAACTTTCTGTTTGTGATACAGATATATTATTTACGCTAACTTCAGTTGCAGAGCTTATTGTATTTAATTGTAATTCAGCTTCTTTAAGCCAAGTCCGGAAATTTAGTTCACGATAGACTTCAGCCAGTTTATTCCAATTTGCGGCTTTAAGCTGCAGGTTTTCAAGCTTAGTAATATCATAACTATCAACATTGACCTGACAATCAATTGTAATTAATTTTTGTGCAGTTGGTAGCCATTCAATTGCCTGGCGGAAATTTTCACCAACGACACCGGATAGTTTATCTTGATTCGCAATTAAATTAGCGATTGAGTCAAATTCAGTTAACCACTTTTGTGCTGTTTTTGGACCACATTTGTGTACACCTGGTACATTATCGACACTATCACCAATTAGTGATAAATAATCAATTATTTGATCAGGGCGCACACCAAATTTATCAATCACTCCATGGTGATCAAGTATTTCATTGGTCATCGTATTAACTAAAATAATTTTATCATCAACTATCTGCGCAAAGTCTTTATCGCCAGTTGCAATTAGAATTTGGTAATCTAATGCTGCGTATTTCTTAGCAATTGTTGCAATTACATCATCTGCTTCAACACCATCTTGGATAATCACTGGAATACCCAAATCAGCAATTAATTCATGAATATAGGGAAACTGAACTTTGAGTTCATCCGGTGTTTCGCGGCGGTTCGCTTTGTACTCAGGATAAATTTCGTCACGAAAAGTTTTACCTTTAGCATCAAAAACACAGACCCAATTACGCGTGGTATATTTTTTTTGCATTTGTTTGAGCATATTTACAATACCATAAATGGCATTGGTTGGCATTCCATTCGGTGCACTTAGATTTTTAACCGCGTAGAATGCGCGAAAGATAAAAGATGATCCATCGATAAGTAAGATAGTGTTATTCATGGTTTGGTTTATTCTTTATTAGATGCTAATTTTGATTTAATCTGGCAAGATCGGTGGTGGGGCGTGTCGGATTCGAACCGACGACCAACGGATTAAGAGTCCGCTGCTCTACCAACTGAGCTAACACCCCGTATGAGACGTAATTTTAGCATGCGAGATAGTTTATTTAATATTTAATTTGTTTCTAATCGCAGAATAATGTAAAATGCTTGTTCTACTATATCTACAAGAATATAGGTCTAAAGATAGGATAAAGTTAATTGACCCCGACGAAAGAGGGCGCAAATTTACGCGCAAGTAGTAATAATGCTATTCCTGAACAAGTAACTAATCCAAGGATTAGAAATCCAACGCTATAATTAAACTTAGCTAAAGCAGTACCCAGCAGGGCATTACAGAAAACTCCAGCGAGTGAGACAGCGCTAAAATAAAACGAGGATGAGAAACCTGATTTGCCACCCAATACTTTTTGAATATAAATCATTAAAGTACTGAATAAGGTTGCGACATATAATGTTCCTAATATTTGACATGCGATAACAAAATAAAAGTTTACACTAAGTGAAAGCAAATAGAAATAAACAGCACCAATAATACTACCCGCCAATAAAGTCTTATACGTACCATATTTGTCATTCAAATGCCCGATGATGGGAAAAGCAATAACTTCAAAAAGAGGACCAGCACCAAAAACAATCCCAATTTCTTTTGCGCTGGCATAATTGTGTAACTCTAGCACGAGTAAGGGAGAACTGGATAGATTTCCAGCTACGAGCAAGACAATTAACAACATACTTAAAGCTAATGGTGTAATTTGTTTTTTTATGTTAGTTTTACTAGCATTTTGCAGCGGTAAGGTTTTCAACATTGAACTGTCGCGAACTTTAAATTTTACCAGTAAGTATAAGCCAAAATAAAGTGCCGCATAAAGTAAGTAAAAATGTTCAAAACTCATAATGCTGACTAAGGTTATTCCCAACCACGGGCCAAGAACAAAGGCGATTGAGATTGAGGCACGAACTGTTGAGGTAATTTTACCCTCTAATGATAAATGATTTTTGGCAATAATTTTTTCTTTGAGCATGGCAAATGAGAGTGCACCGCTAGATACTTGGGTTAGCCAGCTCGCAGCAATGATAACGCTTACGAAAGGGAAAAAGCTGTATAAAATTCCACGGATAATTGATAACAATAAAGTTATTTCAATAAAGATTTTTTGTTTACCAATTTTATCTGACACATAGCCTAAAACAATATTTAAAACAGCGCTACCAACACCAACAATAGCTAAAATAAAAAATACGCCAGAAACAGAAATTTTGACTTTTTGTAAAACCCAGAGCGGGAATACTGGTACAAGCATTGCACCAAGTACTGAGATTCCAAAGTTTAAAATAAATAAACTGCGATAATCCGGGTCTTTAATTATCAAAGCATAGCTATCAAGAAGATTTTTTAAGCGCATTAAAGTACCTAAATGTTAAATTAGAAAGTTTGCCATTTTAGCATGAATTTTGCTTGTGTTTTAATGTCTGGGGTTTGCTATTATTGCTAAGGAGTAAATGTCAAGTGATTTTAAGCTGTCATTTGAGGTGTTTGTAAAATGGGTTGAACAAATTGCTAGATATGCTATAGATTGTGTTATAATTCGGCTTGTATCACTAGATGTAGTGTTTTATTGAACTGAAAGTAAGAATTATGGTATTTAGTTTTTTTAAACGTAAAAAGAAAGAAGATCCAGCGGCTGAATTGGCAGCAGTGGTTCAAGAGTTAGTCCGCACCGAAGAGGAAGAAGAAAAGGAATTACAAGAACATATTTCTTCTGAAATTATGAATCCTGCAGAAGATGTGGTTATCCATTCCCAGAGTGATTTAACACCCAAAGTAGAGCCTGAAGTAACAGAAATTACGCATGGTTTTGAAGCCACTTATATGGCAGATATCAATCTCGAGACTGAGACCGAGTTAACGCCAGAAATTAAAGAAGAGGTTAGTGAGGTTCAAGATGAGTTACAGCCATTACGTAAATTGTCGTGGAGTGAACGTCTTAAACGTGGTTTAAGTAAAACTCGTGACGCATTCGGTAAGAAATTACTCGGTGTTTTTGGTGGTGGTAAAATTGATGATGAGTTATATGATGAATTAGAATCAATTTTATTAACTTCAGATGTCGGTGTAGCTGGTACGATGCATTTGCTGGATGATGTGCGCAGTAAGGTAAGTTTGCGTGGTTTAAAAGATAGTGCTGAGTTAAAATCTGCGTTATCTGATTCACTAGTTGAACTGGTTGCGCCACTGGAACAACCATTGCAAACTGAAAATCATCAGCCATTTGTGATTATGATGGTTGGAGTTAATGGTGCAGGTAAAACTACTTCAATTGGTAAATTAGCTAAATATTTCCAACAACAAGGTAAAAGCGTTATGCTGGCAGCAGGTGATACATTCAGGGCAGCAGCGCGTGAGCAATTGATTGAATGGGGTAGTCGTAATAATGTAACAGTAGTTACCCAACAATCAGGTGATTCCGCCGCAGTATGTTTTGATGCTATTCAGTCGGCTATTGCTAAAAAAATTGATATAGTATTGGCGGATACAGCAGGAAGATTGCCAACACAGCTAAACTTGATGGAAGAGATTAAGAAAGTTAAGCGGGTAATAGATAAAGCATTACCTAATGCGCCACATGAAATTATGTTGGTATTGGATGCCAATATTGGGCAAAACGCACTAAATCAAGTTCGTGCTTTTGATGATGCACTTGGTTTGACTGGACTGGTATTGACTAAATTAGATGGAACAGCTAAAGGCGGGGTAATTTGCGCGATTGCCAAAGAGCGTCCGATTCCATTACGCTTTATTGGCGTTGGCGAGAGTATTGATGATTTACGTCCTTTTACAGCCAAGGATTATGTAAGTGCCTTATTAGATTGAGCTGGCAATAGTTATGAAAATATTTAAATTTTTATTGGTAATTATTCTCGTAACATTATACCTTTCTCCGGTATGGTCTTTATCGGCGGATGAAGCACAAAGTTATAGTTTTGCGGGGAGTGCTCTAAGCAGCTCGACTACAAATAACTTGGCTGCGACTAGTATCGCATTGGAAAGCTCTACGTTGGCAGAAGCTCATGCTGAGAGTTCATTAGCACATTCGCGAACAGATTTAGAAAAGAAACAACAGTTTCAAATGGAAAATGGTTATATCAGTCTAACTGATGATACCAGCCTTTGGGTTGGTCCATTAGGCGCATCCTTAAATGTTAAATATTAATTAGGAGTTATGTAGCATGCAAACTGCACAAAATATTCAATCAACAACCCAGCAGCCGATTCCGGTTAGTTTGGATTCAATGATTGCTAAAGATACTACTCGCGTTAACGTGGTAGATAAGCGGATTATAAATGGTCAAACCGATGTAAATCAATTAGTTCCATTTAAGTACAAATGGGCATGGGAAAAATATCTTGCAACTTGTGCTAATCACTGGATGCCACAAGAAGTAAATATGCAGCGCGATATCGAATTGTGGAAAAATCCTTTGGGTCTTAGTGAAGATGAGCGTTTGATTGTTAAACGTAACTTGGGTTTCTTTGTAACCGCGGATAGTCTGGCAGCAAATAATATTGTCCTTGGTACTTACCGTCAAATTACCGCGCCAGAATGTCGTCAATTTTTATTACGTCAAGCATTTGAAGAAGCAATTCATACCCATGCTTATCAGTATATTGTTGAGAGTCTTGGTCTGGATGAAGGCGAAATTTTTAATGCCTATCATGAAGTATCGTCAATTAAAGCTAAAGATGAGTTTTTAATTCCGTTTATTGATACGCTGACTAATCCGGAGTTTAGAACTGGAACTCTGGAAAATGATCGTAAGTTGTTAAAGTCATTGATTGTTTTCGCGTGTATCATGGAAGGAATTTTCTTCTACGTTGGTTTTGTGCAGATTTTAGCTCTTGGTCGTCAAAATAAAATGACGGGTGCGGCTGAGCAATATCAATATATTTTGCGTGATGAGTCAATGCACTGTAATTTTGGGATTGATTTGATTAATACAATTAAGCTTGAAAATCCTGAATTATGGACAGAAGATTTTAAAGCTGAATTAATTGAGCTTTTCCACAAAGGTGTTGAATTAGAATATGCGTATGCTGAAGATACTATGCCACGTGGGGTACTTGGCTTAAATGCTGGTATGTTTAAAGAGTATTTACGCTTTATCTGTAACCGTCGTACTACGCAGATTGGTTTACCTGAATTGTATCCAAATCAAACTAATAATCCATTCCCATGGATGAGTGAAATGATTGATTTGAAAAAAGAGAAAAATTTCTTCGAAACGCGTGTTACCGAATATCAAAGCGGTGGCGCATTGGATTGGGATTGATGGTTAAGCGTCTAAAAAAATATATTCCGAGCCGCGAGAGTGTTGAAAATTATAAAATGCTAAGATTTATTAGTCACCACTTTCACGGTCGTGATTATCTTTGGGAATTTAACCAGTCAACAGTTACAAAAGCAACCTGGATTGGGGTGTTTTGGGCAGTTATGCCAATGCCTTTGCAAATGGTTCCTGCTGTAATTTTTGCAATTTTGTTTCGCGCAAATATTATGGTGGCAATTGCATGGGTGTGGGTGAGTAATCCATTTACGATGTTGCCCATATTGTATGCATCTTATTATCTTGGTTGTCACGCATTAGGTATTGAGTTTTCGGCAAATGCTGTAAGCGCTAATATACATCATCTTGCAAGTAACTGGCATTTAATCTTATTACCATTAGTTTTAGGTGCGGTGATTTTAGGGATAATCGGTTCATTGACCTTATCAATTTTAGTTTGGTTGGGATACCACGTTTTTACTCCTAGGCGTAAATAATAATGCTATGCATGATTACACATTTTAATGAAAATGTTGAATAGATCTTTTCTCTCACCTGCAGTAATCGCAGCTTTATCCGCTGCGATATTGTTTGGTGCAAGTACGCCAATTGCTAAATATTTTGTAGGTCGAAATTCACCAATATTGATTGCTGGGTTACTTTATTCTGGTAGTGGCATTGGTTTAATGCTAATCAAAATAATCCGCGATCGTGGCTGGAATAATCCGCGATTAAGTAATTCTGAATCAGGATCGCTCGCTGGGGCAATCTGTTTTGGTGGTATCTTGGCGCCTATTTTATTAATGTATGGTCTTTCTCAAACTAGCTCGGCTAACGCTTCTTTATTGCTTAATCTTGAAGCAGTTCTAACTTCAATTATTGCGTGGGTTGTCTTTAAGGAAAATGCAGATCGGCGAATTATTATTGGGATGATTTTAATAGTCATTGGTGGTCTCATTTTATCATTACCTCACGGTGGTGGCACAACTAAAGCTGATGGCGCATTTGGTATACTAGCAATTGTAGCAGCCTGTCTTTGTTGGGCAATAGATAACAATCTAACCCGTAAGGTTTCGGCAGCAGACTCCCTGTTTATTGCTGGAAGCAAAGGCTTAGTTGCTGGAGTAGTAAATATTAGTTTGGCGTTATGGCTTGGCAGCAGTATGCCAGATACTATGATGATAGCTATAATTTTACTGTGTGGATTTTTAGGTTATGGTCTGAGTTTATTACTGTTTATTTTAGCGCTGCGTGGTTTAGGTACGTCACGAACTGGAGCATATTTTTCAATTGCGCCGTTTATTGGTGCAGCAATTGCTATTGTGATTTTTAACGAGTCAGTTAATTTACTATTCTGGTTGGCATTGCTATTTATGGCGATTGGAGTATGGATGCACTTAACCGAGATACACGAGCATGAGCATACTCACGACGAAGAATTTCACGAACATTATCACATTCACGATGAACATCATCAGCATGAGCATGATTTTGTGCTTCACAACAAGTCCGGGCATGCTCATCCACATCAACATGATCCGATCTCACACTCTCATCATCATTACCCAGATGTAAACCATCTCCACCGACATTAAAATTTACTTTTTTTACCGCAGGTGAACTCCAAGATTAGTAGATGATGCGGATATGTTAAAATAGCGGTACTTAATTCCTCTAAATATAAAAGAAGCACTATGACGATCCAACAAGATTACCATGATATAACAGCAAATATTGATAATTTTATTCAAAGACCGGCACAGTTAGAAATGGTCGAAGCCATTGATAACTGTTTTGCTAATGTCAGTGAGGAAGCTAAAGATGGACATAACCTCTGCCTGATTGAAGCACCCACTGGAACAGGAAAGAGCTTTGCTTATATTTTGGCGGGAACAGACAATGCTAAACGTAAGGGTAAAAAATTTATCATTAGTACCGCAACCAAAACCCTGCAAGGTCAGCTTTATAATAAAGATTTGCCGCAATTTATCAAACATAGCGGTAATCGGTTTATCTATGGTCTAGCCAAGGGGCGCTCAAACTATCTCTGTCCGTATCAATTAGAGGGTAGCATTGCCGATGCTGGCGTGGATATGATTTCACAGGCAGAGCAAGTTCAAGATAAATTGCAGAAAGTTGCCGAGCATTATGCCAAAGGTAAATGGGATGGTGATTTGGATAACGCACCAATTTTTATTGAGAGTAAGCTTAAACCTTTGATTACCATAGATAAACATCAGTGTTTGGGTTTTCAGTGTACGCATAATCAAAAGGAAAACTCCAATTGCCCATTTTATAAAAACCGCGAATTTCTTAAAAGCTGTGATGTAATTGTTACTAATCATAGTCTTTTGCTCGCAGATATAGATGGCGGTGGCGGTACTGTTTTACCAGTTAAACCAGCAGATTATTATCTCTGCGTAGATGAGGCGCATAATTTCCCTGGCTATGCGATTAGTGGCTTTATGGGGCAGTTTGAATTAAAACAAAGTATTGGACTGGTAAATAATGCTTCTAAATTGATCGTTAACCCAGCAAATAACAGTTATATTTGTGATGATGTTGCTTTATGTGATGATGCAGTGAGTAAAGCCAGTGATCTGGCTGATAGTTTGGATAAATTTTATCAATTAATTAAGCTTAATCACAATGTTTTTGATAATGGAGTGCTGATTCTCAATGATTATCTTAATAGCGCAGTTACTCAGGAAATTAAAGATATTTTTGTTGAATTAGCTTTTAGTTCAGCAGAACTATGTGCTGGAATGAATAATATTCAGGATAAACTAAAAAACAAACTTAAAAATGAGCAGGATTATGTAACTGAAGCTAATTTATTAAAGCTAGGCTTTTATTTAAGTAGTGTTGAAGGTATCACTACAACTGCAGACTACCTAATTAATCAAGATAACTCACGTTACAACGCCAATGCACGTTGGGTAGAGCAAAAGCTAGCCAATGGCAATGATGAATATAATTTGGTGGCTGGGGTTACTCATGTAGGTAATCTGCTTGCCAATAAACTTTGGTCTAAAGTTTATGCCGCCTGCCTGACCTCAGCTACTTTAGCCATTGGCAAACGTTTTGATTATGTCAAATTCCAACTAGGATTAAATTTATTACCCGCAGTTCATGAAGTGAAATTGCCAACTGGATTTAATTATCCTGAACATAGTCAATTAGTTATTCCGCAATTTCGCTATGCGCCTGAGTATACTATGCGCGAACCATTTCAAAAAGAATTAACACTATATCTATCGCAAATTTTGAATTATACTGATGCTTATGGTACTTTGGTGTTGTTTTTTAATCGTCAGCAACTAATTGATACTTTTAAACAATTACCTGTAAAGTTACAAAATAAGATTTTATTGCAAACTGAATACAGCAGTAATCAAAAACTAATTGCCGAGCACAAAGAAACTGTTGATTGTGGCAAGCCAAGCATTATTTTTGGTCTAAACTCATTTGCTGAAGGTGTGGATTTACCAGCTAAATATTGTATGCATGTGGTAGTCACCAAATTACCTTTTGATACTCATAAAGATCCGCAAAATATGGTGCGTGAATATTGGGTTAAAGCTGAAAATGGCAATTATTTTATGGATGTATCATTGCCCGAGACTTGTATTAAATTGATTCAGGCGGTGGGGCGGCTTATTCGTAACGAGAAAGACTATGGACAGGTAACGATCTGTGATAATCGGGTGGTGCTCAAACAATATGGTTCGATTTTGCTTAACTCTTTGCCAGAGTTTAGCCGGCAGTATAATCCCGAGTTTATCAAACAGTCGTTTGCCAAGATTGAAAGTTAATTAAATTATCAAAGCTATCATTTGATAGTTCTATTTTTATAACGGAAAATATACAAAATAAATGAAAGACACAAAATATAGAGTTTTGGAGTTATTTGCTGGCGCTGGGGGGCTTGCTCTAGGTTTACATGAAGCAGGATTTGAAACAGTTGGATTAGTTGAATTAGATAAACACGCAAGTAATACACTAAAACTTAATAAGCCTGATTGGCCAGTTTTCAACGTAAATATTATTGATTTTAATCATAATCTTTGCGATTATATTTCAGCCGAAGAAACAGTAGATTTAGTTAGTGGTGGATTTCCATGCCAGCCTTTTTCTTATGCTGGTGTAGGATTAGGTCTAGCTGATACACGTGGTACATTATTTTTTGAATTTGCGGAAATTATTAAAAAATTAAATCCAAAAATTTTTCTTGCTGAAAATGTAAAAGGCTTGAGTACACACGATAATGGTAGAACATTAAAAATTATTCTAAAAGTATTTGATGAAATTGGATACAATGTTAATTGTAAAATTTTAAATGCTAATGACTATGATGTAGCACAGAAACGTGAAAGATTAGTTATGGTCGGGATACGAAAAGACTTACCAAATATATATAAATATCCTCTACCATCTAAGCAAAAGCTAGTTTTACGTGATGTTTTGCAAGATGTACCTATTTCAGAAGGTGCTAGATACCCTGAGCATAAACGAAAAATATTGGAACTTGTTCCTCCTGGCGGTTGTTGGAGAGATTTACCAGATGAACTGGCGAGAGAATATATGGCAGGAAGCTATCATCTAGGTGGTGGTAAAACTGGCATGGCTAGACGAATTTCATGGGATGAAGCTAGTCTTACTTTAACTTGCAGCCCGGCGCAAAAACAAACAGAACGCTGTCATCCTGATGAAACTAGACCTTTTACGGTTAGAGAATATGCGAGAATCCAAACATTTCCTGATTCTTGGATATTTCAAGGTGGGTTATCTAACCAATATAAGCAAATAGGAAATGCTGTTCCTGTTAATTTAGCTAAAAAGATAGGATTATCTATAATTCAATACTTGGATTCATATCATAAATATAATGGAGAATCAATTAATGCCAACGTCATTACGCAAATACAACCTGAGCTTTATTTCTGATGCTGATTTATTCAAACATGTAAAAGATGCTGTAGAAGTTTATTCAGCATCCATGGATTTGAAAAAATTTAATAAGAATTTAATTGATCCAATTAAATTAACATTTGACAAAATTGTTTACAAAAAAACTATTGAGGAAATAATTGATTCTGAAATAATTCGACAGTTGGATAAAACTAACACAAATGGAATTGGCTATTTTCATCAAAATATTTTTAAATATATTGGTGGTGAAGCTTGGTTTGTACCAAAAGAAGGATTTGATATAGTTAATGAGTCTCAGAATATTTATGTTGAGATGAAAAATAAACATAATACGATGAATTCAAGTGCATCACAAAAAACTTATATGAAAATGCAGAATGTCATTATTAATAAAGCTCAAGCTGTATGCATGTTAGTTGAAGTTATTGCGAAAAAGAGTCAAAATATTGCTTGGGAAACGACGGTTGATAAAGTAAAAATGAAGCATGAGAGTATTAGAAGAGTTTCTATTGATAAATTTTATGAAATTGTTACGGAAAGTAAAACTTCATTTAAAGAGTTATGCTTAGCATTACCAATTGTTGTAAAAGATGTTGTAGATTCAATGATGGAAGAAGTTGTAAAAAATACAGTTATTACAGATTTGAAAGATTATGGAACTAATACGCTAACGAGTATTTATTTGTTAGCCTTTCATAAGTATGATGGGTTTGAGGATTTTGTTTTAAAAGGTTAAATCTCTTCGGGTAAATTCCCCGCAGCTCTAAGTTGTAATTTCAGATAAAGTTGATACAGTCATAGAAGAGACCTGTTTAGAAATAGAGAAGCGTTATGATGTAAAATTTTTAGAAATTGGGACTGATAAGGAACATGTGCACTTTTTGGTACAATCCGTACCAAAAAGTAGTGTAAGTGAGTTGGTTAGAATGATAAAAAGTATAATTGCAAAAGAAGTTTTCAGGTTAGCTCCAGAAGTAAAAAAACAGTTATGGGGTGGAAAATTTTGGAGTGATGGATTTTTTGCAAGTACTGTTGGACGTCACGCTGATGAAAAGGTGATGCAAAATTATGTTAAGAATCAGGGCAACCCTGATTATAAGGCAGTACACAAAGATTATCAATTGCGGTTATTTTAAAATGGTATTGCATACCCCGCTGCTCTGCCGCGGGGTAGTTGATTTATCGATATTATTTGTGACTTTCATTAAAAAATAAATAAGTTCAATAGAAT
The DNA here is from genome assembly GCA_964611845.1 of uncultured Neisseria sp. Taxonomy (GTDB): domain Bacteria; phylum Pseudomonadota; class Gammaproteobacteria; order Burkholderiales; family UBA11063; genus Aquella. The sequence goes on along the minus strand of CAZTBH010000001.1, from coordinate 117,635 downwards.
ATCACAGATGTTGTAGCTAGTGCTAAAGTATAGGTTGAGCAAATGATTTTAGCTTAGAGTTATGGATTGATTTACGGCAAGATGAGTTATTTGCTGATTGGCAGCTTGCAATTAAAGGCGAGGCTATCTTTAAAATTAAACCACTGGAGGTGAATTAATGTTACCTAAAATAATCAACTTAAAAGTATCAGACGATTATTCGTTAAATATTTTTCTTGATGACGGGACGGATTTTAAATTTGACTTTACGCCATTGCTAAAACTACCTTGTTATCAAGAGCTAAATAATTTAGCCTTGTTCAAGTGTGCGAAATATAAATTTTTTATGGTTTATTGGCATGATATGCTGGATATTCATTTAGATCAAATGATACCCAACCATTATTTGGATAACGTTAGTTAGCATGAAATTCATCGAAGTAACCCCAGAAAGTAATTATATGTTGCGAGTTAAAACAGAGGATGCTAACGTTTATTTATTTGATGTTTATCAAGAAGTTCAGCGTATTACATCTTATAAGTGTTTAATGGATAAAGATTTTTTTGAACAAGTGAAATTTAAGGGTGAAAGAATCTACTGGAATATGGATTGTGATTTTCATATTGACCAAGTGTTGGCGCTTAGTAAAAAAATATGATTGTTTTTTTGCTATATCTGGGCAAGATTTATTTAAAATTGAACCGTTAAGATAATCTGGGTATATTTATCATGAAGACATTAACTATTAAAGGTATCGTAAGTTTCCATTTACCAAAAAAATGCAAGAGCTCAGTTATTTTAAGCAGGTAAAGTTTCGCGGGGAATTGCTGTATTGGGATGATATGCATGATTTTCCATTACATTGTATGGATATTCCACAAGATATTTTAGACTAAGTGACTATGAAATTGTAAATAATGAGGAGGATATAGTGGCAACAGCAAAAAGCAAAGACAAGAAAATATTGTGGTCAGAATTAAAAAAGGAAATAGTTAAATATGATCATCCTAAACTGATTGAATTAATTTCTTCTCTTTACTCTTTATCTAAAGAAAATAAGCGTTTTTTAGAGGCAAAGATTATTAATGATGGTAACGTTATTGAAAAATATCGAGATATTATTAGTAAAAGTATTAGCACTGAAGCACCGTGGCTGAAAAGTCATCAACTTAATTTAAAAAATGCAAAAAAAGCTATTAGTGACTATAAGAAAGCTACTGGAAATATTGATGGAGTTTTAGATTTAATGATTCATTATATTGAGTGTGGAACCCAATTCACTCTTGCGTTTGGAGATATAGATGATGGGTTTTATAATAGTATGGAATCAATGTTTGAAAATGTATTAAAATTAATGAGCCCAAATAATTATTCAGAGGGTTTTTTAAGTCGGATTAAGGGTGTAGTGAAAGAATCTCAAGATATGGGCTGGGGATATTACGATAATATAAATTATATGCTAGAAAAGTGGCAAGAGCAAAAATAAGTTTCTTAAGGTTAGCATTATGGCAAAAAAATTAGAATTAGATTTATTATCAAAATTAGCAGGGAAAACTCAAGAAGAGTTGATGGTTATGCTAAACGATGTTGCTGTATCTTTTACTGAGGTTGGTGAGTATATTCTGCAAAATTATTTATTAGATGGTAAAGAGCGATTTAAGCAAATAAAGAAAACTTATTCTGGATATAAGCGGCGCAAAAAGTTTCATGATTATTATGATGCTATTGACTTCTTTAATAATTTGAAATTGCATGTTTTAGAACCGTTACTTAAAGTTGCACCAAGTTTACCTCATGAATCAATTGAGTTGCTGCAAGTTATTATAGGTGATTTTGAAGATTTATGTCAAGCTAAAGATGATTCTAGTGGTTGTGCCATAGAGTTTTTAGAAGAATGCTTTTCTAGTTATGGTAAAGCGTGGCTTTGTGTCCCTTCTGAACAGCGCGATTTAGATCAATTAGCACAACTGGTTGCAAATCTTTATTTTAATAATGACTATTTGAAAACTGAGATTATTGAGTGCTGTAAATTAGCGTTAGGAACCAAAGGGTTAACTTTATTAGAAAAGTACATAGCTAAAGAACCAAAAGTTCTTTTATATGTAATTGGTTTACAAAATAATCCAGCAAAGTTGGCAGATGTAATTAAGGAGAGTAATAGCTACAGTGCAGAACACGTTTTACGGCTTGCAACGCTCTATTTTGACGACCTAGATTTTGTTAATGCTATTGATTGGATTTTAAAATATATTCCAGAAAATATTGCTAATGATACTCTATATTGTGAGCGCCAAAATTTATTAATTCAAGCGTTTATTGAAGGTGGGCAATTACAGGCAGCGCAAGAGGTGCGTTGGAAAACATTTTTGCGTACCTTAGAGGCAAAGTATTATTGTGACTTCATGAAGAAATTGGCTGATTGTGATAAAAATAACTATCGTCAAGAAGCTATGGAAATTATAAGTAAAAATACTCGATTAGATTTAGTAGTTTTGTTTTTGGATGCGGTTCATGAATATGAGTTGCTCAGTAATTTTGTTTTCCAAAAACATGAACAATTAAGCCGCTTTGTAAATATAAGTACTCTTCGTAAGCTGTCTAAAACGCTCGTGACTAATGCACAATATCTTGCTGCAACCTTAATTCGTCGTGAGTTAGTGAATGATGTATTAGCTACTGCAAAAAGTCAGTATTATCATTATGCAGTTAGTGATCTCAGGCTTGCTATGGATTACGGCTTTCAGGTGATCGATTGGCAAAACTTCTCTGATAATAAAGAGTATTTAACTAAGCTACAGACTAATCATGGCAAAAAATATTCGTTTTGGGATCGAATAAATTTTGTTTAACTTGGTTAATAAAGTAAAATTTTACTGCAGAGTATTTTTAGAGTAAAAGAAACATGAATCAATCAACTGACATTCGTTGGCAGCAACGATTTGCTAATTATACTAAGGCACTGATGCGCCTGAATCAGGCTAAATTAGCGGTAGATAATGAGCCAGATAATCAACTTTATCAAATGGCGTTAATCCAGACCTTTGAGTTTACGTTTGAACTCGGTTGGAAAGTAGTTAAAGATTATCTAAAGTATAATGGTGTTGAAGCTAGGTTACCGCGCGAAGCAATTAAGGAAGGTTTTGCTGCCGGAGTTATTGAAGATGGGCAATTATGGATTGATATGATGGATGCTCGCAATTCTACTTCACATAGTTATGATGAAAAGGTAGCAGCGCAAATTGTTCATAATATTACTAATGCTTATGTGGTCGGATTTATGCAATTAGCTGAATTTCTCCAAGGTAAATTTTGATGGAACAATTTGGTCTTACAGAGCGGACATTGAGTCAAATTAAGAGCTTTTTGGCACAATATTCAGAGATTAAATTAGTTAAGATATATGGCTCGCGGGCAATGGGCACCTATTGGCGTGGATCAGATATTGATTTGGCAATCTATGGTGAATGTAAAAATCTTTTAGGTGCGATAATCACTGGTTTGGATGAATTAGCTACTCCGTATAAGTTTGATGTCACGGATTATGAACATGTTGAAAATATTGAGCTTAAAGAACATATTGATCGAGTAGGAAAAATTATATATAGCAGGTGATATGGGAAAAATACGTATTATAGGTGGTACTCACCGTTCACGCCAATTGCCAGTTTTAGACCAAGATGGCTTGCGTCCGACTTTAGATCGGGTGAAAGAAACTTTATTTAACTGGCTGGGGCAAGATTTAACGGGGCAAACTTGCTTAGATCTTTTTGCCGGAAGTGGCTCGCTGGGGTTTGAGGCGGTATCGCGTAATGCTGCTAAAGTGGTGATGGTTGAGAAATCAGTCAAAGTCATGCAGCAGCTAAAAGATAATGTAAAATTATTACGTGCAGATAATTGTCTGGTGGTTAATGAAGACGCACTAAAATTTTTAATGAATAATCAACTCAAATTTGATGTGATTTTTCTTGACCCTCCCTATAGTAGCAATTTACTGGCAGAGAGCTTACAGATAGTTAGCGAGCATTTGACTGTTAATGGGGTGATTTATATCGAGTACCATCAGAATATACCAGAATTAAGTCAATTTAATATTTTAAAACAAAGTAAAGCCGGAAGTGTCAATTATGCTTTGTTAAGTAAAAAGGAATAATTATGTCATTATATATTACTGAAGAATGTATCAACTGCGATGTTTGTGAACCAGAATGTCCAAATAAAGCAATAACTCAAGGTGCTGAAATTTACGAAATTAACCCTGATTTATGTACCCAATGCATAGGACATTATGACGAACCGCAATGTCAAATTGTTTGTCCTGTGGCATGTATTGATTTAGATAAAAATCATATTGAGAGCGATGCGCAATTATTGGATAAATACAAAAAAATCTGGAATAAGTAACAATGCAGCTAAAAAAAGCTCTATTTAGTTTAATTTGTCTGAATTATGCGCTGGTTAATGCCGATCAAAGCTCGGGACTTGATCTTTATGTTGAGCCAGCTAATTTAAATCAATATATCGCGAGTAAACCCTATCCTAAAGTAAAACTTAGTAATGCTTTTGGAAGTTTACTGAGTGAATCAATGATCGCCAGTTATGATAGTACAAGCTTGTATAAACTCTATCACGCAACGATTTGTAAGGGTTTATATGGGTCTAATTGTAAATTTAATCTCAAGAATATTCAGCAATATGCAGGTATTGACCTAAATAGCGAATCAGGTTTGATCGGGCAACAATTTAGCCAGATAAATGCTTATAAAGTTAGCTATACTACTCCAGATATGAATGGAGTCGCACATCCAGTTTCTGGTGCTGTATTAATTCCTCAGTCGGAACAACCGCTAAAAGGTGTAATTGTATTCTATCATTATACAGTGCTAAATAAAGATAATGTTCCGTCCAACTTTGAACAAGATGAGTTCCATTTAAGTAAAAATATTGCTGCAACCCTAGCTAGCGATGGCTACGTAGTGCTGATGCCTGATTATTTGGGGCTTGGTGATGATAAAGCAGCGATACATCCATATTTATTATATCCAATAGAAAATGCTCTAAGTGGTTTATATATGTTAAATTTGCTGCCACGAATTCAGCCTGCGCTGCGTTATAAACTTGATAGCAACAAGATTCCCTTATATCTGAGCGGCTATTCTGAGGGTGCAGCATATTCTTTATGGGCTGCCAAAATTATTCAGGATAATTCCTCATTTATCTCAACCTTAGGCTTTAAACTGACTAAAACTATACCAATTGATGGCGTCTATAACTTATCCAAAGTTACATTACCTTCAGTCTTGGCTAATATAGATACTAAGAAAACCGCGCCTTATTTTGTTGATAATACCTTGGTTACATCATTCGCTCGTCCGGGACTAGTTGCTAATATGCTAAATTCTTACGCTACATTTAATCATGTTGAAAGTAGCGTATTTAATGGAGAATTTGCTGAGTGTCATGGTTGTTCAGTTGATGGAAAAACTTATAATATAGCGGGATTGCTGCAGGCTTCGGTAGTAGAAAAGACTAAATATAAATTATTCTATGCAGCAGCAAAGAAATCAGCTTATTCAAATGAAAGCAATTCAATTGTTAGTTTGGCTGATCTTGGGATTTTAAATAGTTCTAATTTTAAAGATCAGGTAGCTTCAGCAGATATCTATAATTGGAAAGCAAGTACACCAATTAGTTTTTTAAGCTATGCCTATGATTCGGTCGTTCCGCGCCTAAATTCAGAAGTTGCTTATGAAGCGATGGCAAAACAAGGTTCTAGTTCCTTAAAAATAACGATAGTTCCAAATCAAAACTTTAAAGTTGATAGTCAGATACCATTTGTTGATGTAGAGGTAGATCATCCACAAGGGTTGAATTTTATGTTATTATTTGCCAGAAATCAGTTTGATGAAAGTGCTTCAGCTGTTCAGAGTTTGCAGTAAAATGAAGTTGAATAAAATTAATTTTATTTGCGCATTATTGTTGCTTCTTGGCATTGGTGTAAATTTTGATGCAATTGCGGTGGAGAGTCAAACCCAGCAAAGTACAATTGCAGGACAGCAGTTTGAATCAAGTCAATATTACCAGCCATATATTGAATCGCGCAGTTATCCGCAAATAGCACTTAATTCCAGTTTTGGTAAATTAATTTATGAGTCGGAAATTGTCAACTATAAGCCAGAGAAGCTTTATAACTACTATAAGAGCTTTGTTTGTGATGGTATTTATGGATATAACTGTACTCGTAATATCGAAAATCTCAAACAGTATGCTGGATTAGATATTAGTACTGAATCAGGATTAATTAACCCCGCGATTACTAGCATCAAAGGTTACAAAGTTTATTACACCAGCGAAGCAGTTAATGGATCTAATTCAATTTTATCTGGTGCGGTACTGATACCAATTAGTCGCGAGAAATTAAAGGGAGTAGTGATTTTTTATCATTATACTGTGCTTGACAAGCGCAATATTCCATCGAATTTTAAAACAGATCCTTTTGTTTTAAGTGGTTTAACTGCGGCAACTTTAGCTAGTGCTGGTTATGTGGTATTATTACCTGATTTGCCAGGCATGGGGGTAGATGCACGCCATCCACATCCTTACGTAACTTACCCGGAAGTGAATGCCAAAAGCGGTATTTACATGTTACCGTTACTAAAGGATATGATTGCAGATGATGCTTTTGAGCAAGTAAATGGTAAAACCAAGCTATTTATCAGCGGTTATTCTGAAGGTGGCTCTTATGCCTTATGGAGCACTAAGATATTAGAGGAAAATAAGACTTACCTAATAAATAATGGTTTTAAATTGCAAAAAACGGTTCCTGTCGTTGGTGCATATAATGTATCGCGAGTGATGTTGCCGTTTATGTTTGCCAATGTTACGTCTTCTGAAAGCTCACCTTATTATGTAAATAATAGCTGGGTTTCGGCATTTGCTAAACCTGGATTTTTTGCTAACACGATGAATGCGTACCTGAGCTTTAATCCTGAGAGCAGCAATTTTAATCCGCAAACAGTGTATAATTCGGAGTTTGCCAAGTGCAATGGTTGCAAATTAGGTGAGAGTGAGCTTACTATTTCAGAAGTATTACAAACTAATTCTAATGATTGGTATAAGTACAATTTACTACTTCAAGCTGCTAAAACAAATGGTTATAGCAATGGCAATAATTCGGTGCAAGCATTAGCAAACACAAATTTACTTGAAAATAATAATTTTATTAGCTCACTGAGTAACGCAGATATTTATAATTGGCAGGCACAAACTCCAGTTAGTTTACTGGCTTTTGAGTTTGACTCAATTGTGCCGCGTTTGTCTAGTGAAACTACGTATGTGGCGATGAATAAACAAGGTTCTCCTCATGTGAAAATGATCACTGTGCCTAATCAGAATTTTATGGTAGTGGGTTATGTACCTCTGACTGATATGGTAGTAGATCACCCACAAGGCATCCGTTTTATGTTACCATTTGTCCGTAAAGAATTTGAGGCAAATTAGTTTATGAATACGATAATCAATGCGTGTTTGGGGATACTGTACCAAACAAAGGGTAATGAAGTTTTATTAGCTTCTCGACCAGAGGGTAAAGTTTTAGCTGGACACTGGGAATTTCCCGGCGGTAAGTTAGAGCAGGGTGAAGATGCATTTACGGCATTAGCACGTGAGTTAAATGAAGAACTTGGAATTATTGTTAAAACAGACGATATGCGTCTGATTGGTAATGTTGAACATCAATATCCACATGGACTTGCACGCCTTGACTTAATTGTTATTAAACAATGGAATGGTGAAATACAGGCTCTTGAGGGACAGCAATTTTATTGGTGTAATCTAAATAATGATATACGACCCGCACCATTATTACCAACTACAATACAAATATTTGAATTAATTAAAAATGGTAACCCCTTTCCCATAA
>CAZTBH010000001.1:63852-109727 GCA_964611845.1 uncultured Neisseria sp. | reverse complement strand
AGGAGCCTTGTGACGACGCTATTACTGCATAGGGTGAGCAGTTACTAAAAATGAAGAATTAAAATAAAGAGAGATAAACAATGCAACAATATCATGATCTATTACGTCATGTCCTAAACAATGGACAAGAAAAACATGACCGAACTGGAACTGGAACAATTTCATGTTTTGGTTACCAAATGCGTTTTGACTTAAATGCAGGATTTCCACTAGTTACGACCAAAAAGGTTCACCTCAAGTCCATCATCCATGAATTACTGTGGTTTTTACGTGGTGACACCAATATCAAATATTTAGTTGAAAATGGTGTTTCGATCTGGAATGAGTGGGCAAATCCCAATGGTGAATTAGGTCCGGTTTATGGTAAACAATGGCGTAGCTGGCAAGGTGTTAATGGCGAAGTTATTGATCAGATTAGTTGGGTAATTGATGAGATTAAATCTAATCCTGATTCGCGACGACTTATTGTTTCAGCTTGGAATGTTGGCGAATTATCCCAGATGGCGTTGGCTCCATGCCACGCATTTTTTCAGTTTTATGTAAATAATGGTAAACTTTCGTGCCAATTGTATCAGCGTTCAGCCGATGTATTTTTGGGCGTGCCATTCAATATCGCCAGCTATGCAATACTTACAATGATGATCGCTCAGGTATGTGATCTGGAAGTAGGCGAGTTTATTCATAGTTTTGGTGATGTACATATTTACTCCAACCATTTGGAACAGGTAAATCTGCAATTATCACGGACACCAAAAGCGCTACCATGGCTAAAAATTAACCCAGCAATTAAATCAATCTTTGATTTTGAGTACAGTGATTTTGAATTGATTGGTTATGAAGCTGATCCTGCGATTAAAGCACCAGTAGCAGTATAAATTTAATGTGGATTAGATAATGAAACAAGAAATAAGTCTGGTAGTTGCAATGAATCACGAGCGCGTGATCGGTACTAATAATCAATTACCATGGTCGATACCTGAAGATTTGGCATATTTTAAACAAGTTACACTTGGTAAACCAATCATCATGGGGCGTAAGACCTTTGAGTCAATCGGAAGAGTACTGCCGGGGCGTAAAAATATTGTGATTAGTCGCAGCAACTTTCAGCATCAAGGTGTAGAAGTTCACTCAAGTATAGAAGAGGCTATTGCAGCCAATTCTGATGCTGCTGAGCTGTGTATTATTGGTGGCGGTGAAATATTTAAGCAAACGCTACAATATGCAACTACTCTCCATTTAACCTATGTTGATTTCCCCGTTACTGATCCATGTGCATGGTTTCCTGAGGTTGATTTTAATAATTGGGAACTGGCGATGCAGAATGATTTTATTAGCCAGGGTGGCATCAGCTGTTCAATCGGAAAATATATAAAAGTATAGATAATTAATGAAAACTAACTCACAATTTAAATATTACGTTCAACTTTGTCTGGCTTTATTGCTCTGGGCTGGTTTGTATCACGTAGCAAAACCGGCAGCAGAAGCAAGCGATCCATATTTGGTCGCTTTTTTACGCTATTTAATTTCTGCAAGTTTGCTACTAATTATCTTACGTGTAAAAAATGGCTATTGGTTTCCTACACTAAATAGTAAGCAATGGTTATTGATCTTTTGTATTGGTGCATTAGGTATCTGTGCTTACAATATCATGTTTTTTAGTGCGGAAGCATTGATTTCTGGTAATGTTGTCGCGATTCTATATTCTTTTACGCCATGCTTAACTACGATTATTTCATCATTCGTTTTTAAAACTAAACTAAATTGGCTAAGTAAAATTGGAATTGTAGTTGCTATGTTTGGCTCAATTGGCGTTGTAAACTACGCTACACCAAGTTGCGGACAATTTTTTTGTAGCGATATCTTGCATGTAGTCGGTAAAGGTGAAATTTATGGAATACTCGCTACATTAATATTTGCCTGCTATTCAGTTTTGAGCCGTTATACATCACAACAAAACGTTTCCGCTTTGGTGATGAATGCTTATGCCGCAGTATTTGGCTGTTTACTACTCGGTGGCATTTCTATTGCACGTAGCGATTTTAGTGTTATTCCACAGCTACATTTTAGCTTCTGGTTGGCACTAATTTATATTTCAGTGTTGGCAACCGTAGTTGCTTATTTATGGTATACCAGCGCCATTATTAACCTAGGTGTTTTTAAGACTGTAGTTTTTCAGAACTCAATTCCGTTTCAGACGGTTTTAATCGGCTATGTATTTTTTAATGAAAAAATCGGTCTTGGCGAACTGATTTGTGGTGCAGTTGTTATTGGTGGTGTTTATTTAACTAATTTTGCACTCAGCTATCGGCGTAGTACAAGTTAGGGCATATAATAATTACGATTTACATTGATTTTTTGTCAATCTTATGGCATAATAACTCCCTCTTCAATGATGGGATCTTAGCTCAGTTGGTTAGAGCAGCGGACTCATAATCCGTTGGTCACTGGTTCGAGTCCAGTAGGTCCCACCATCTTGATTTTACCACCTTTAGTATTCCCAATAGTTCCCGTTAAAAGTGTTGATTTATCAAGCTTTTTAGCTGGCTCTCATTTTGCTTACATGTGCTTTAGTTTACTTTCACGTACTTACTTTTACTAAAAAAATGGCACTGAATTGGCACTGGAGTTTATTCTGTCTTGAGTAGCTTACCAGATGTGCTTTTGATGAATCTTGCATATTTTTTATATAACAGCTCAGAATTCTCATGTCCAACCATTCGATAAAGAATTAACGGGCTATTACTAAGAGATAACATGTAGCTGATGAATGTATGGAGGGTTGCGATACGTTACACTTGCTTTCTCTAAATTGTGTGATTCATAGACATCATTTCACTTTTTCTGAGCTTTTTTCAGTTCTCGAAGAGCCATTTCAGCATGGTAATTTTGGAACTGGATTCTTTGAATTGGAAATGGGAATCGTTCAATCATTGATATAACAGAAAATATCGAGGACTATGTTACTAAAAACCCTGTTGTAGCGAGTATATTTCGGATGGAGTGCCCGATAAAAATCAGGCTGTACAATGATCAACCACATCCACAGTATTTTGCCGGAGTAGAAACGGACTGGAACTTACTGCAAGCAGTGGAGCCGTATGATTCGAGCCAAATAGATGCATTTGTATGCGATTTAGGATCCGTGCCGTATTGATAGGAACGCGTTCAAAAAGCAAGATGATTCAAGTAATATTTACTTGATTTATGCAATGAAAGTCACTAAAATTATGACTCTTGAAGAGTATGATGAATATTGCAAAGCAAATTTACCCATTAAAATTCCCAATATTGATAGTCCCAATTATGAAGGAAAAGTGGGGGATTACATATACGATTTTGAGAATGTTAAACTAACTGATAAGATAATACCGAGTGTAAGAGTGTCAGTACACTGTGAAGATCATAGGGGTAACGATTTGAGTGGTAAAAATGTATTGTTATCAGATCATTTTTACTATTTTGGTGATAAGCCGCAAACGCTTCCTGGAAATCTTATAGACATTGTCAAATATGGTCAGGAACATAGAAATACAGTCCAAAACAGAAGTAAACAAGAAAATGAATTATTTAAGAAATTCGTTGCGTGGATTGAAAAATTTGAAAAGAGTGAACTACGAGGTAAACCATCAACTAAGCTTGATCTTAAAGAAATAATAAATTCTAGATGTGGGTGGCTGTTCTACAAAGATTATATGTTGACCTAATTATTAAGAAGCACTATCTAAGTGTATAAATTATACACCATGTTACGTATATATGATAACATACAAGGTTTTAACCATATATTGAGCGGAAAAATCATGTTAAAAACATTTAGCGTTAAAAACTTCAAGAATTTTAATGATAAAATCACACTAGATCTAACTGCATCTAATTATGAATTTAATAAATCAAGTATATTTGAAAATGATAACATCATAAAAAGTGCGATTATTGTGGGGAAAAATGCTAGTGGAAAGAGTAATTTAATTATTGCTATCTTTGATTTGATTTCAAATATAACAGAGTTTGAAAGTGGTTTTTTTAATTATGGTCAGTTTAGAAATTTAAACTCCGATGATGAAATTGCCGAGTTTGAATATGAGTTTATTCTTGGAGAAGACATTGTTAAATATAACTACGGAAAAGAAGATAAAGCAAGTATTATATTTGAGACAATTACAATCAATGGTACTGAAGTGGCACATATAGATAGGAGGCATGACAATGCTGCAACATTTAGATTCAATGGTACAAATGAGACTGCAGATGTAACAGAGAACGTTTTTTTATGTAAATATTTGGAAAACAGACTGAATAACAATGGAAGTAACAAGTTGGTCAGTTGTTATTTTAAGTTTGTTAACTTTGTAAAAAATATGCTTTGTTTTACTTCCTTAGAGCGTAATAGCTATATAGGATTGATTCCCTCTGAATATGGAGATATGTTTGAACGGATTGTGAAGATAGATAATAATGATTTAACAAAATTTCAAAATTTTTTATTAGATTTAGGAATTTGCTATAATTTGGAATTAATTAAACAAGGTGATAAATCTACTGTAGGTGTAAAATTTGAACGTGGTGTTGTCCCGTTAGCAGATGTCGCTTCAACAGGAACCAAAACTCTTTCTTTATTTTATCATTGGTTTACCCAAATTAATAAAGTTAAATTTTTGGCTATTGATGAATTTGATGCTTTTTACCATTTTGAATTATCCTATAGCATAGTAAAGAAGCTGCGCGACTTAGCAGACATTCAGGTTATTTTAACAACTCATAATACGTCATTGATAAGTAATGATTTATTGCGTCCGGATTGCTACTATACATTAGATTTAAATCAGAATAATATCGTTAAATTTAGTGATGCAACAGACAAAAAATTAAGGGAAATTCATAATTTAGAAAAAATGTATCGAGCTGGTAAATTTGAGCATGAATCATTAAATATAGAATGATAAGAGAACATTAATGGAAAATATTTTATTTATAGTAGAAGGTAAAAAAGAAGAACCGTTAATTATTAAAACGTTGATTAGTGAGTTTTTCAAAAAACAAATAAATGCTATTATAAGTTATAATACTAATATCCACCAGCTATATGATGATTTGTTTGAGGATGGTGATATTGATATTATTCGTCTATTACAACAGCAGGGCAAGCTTCATGACTTATCAATCAGATCTGATGATATCGCAGAAAAATATTTGTTTTTTGACTTAGATCCACATGACCCTTCCTTCAACTTTAGTAAAATATCAGAATTAGTGGATTTTTTCAATAATGAAACAAAAAATGGTAAGCTTTATATAAACTATCCTTTTAGTGAGGCTTTATACGAACCTCAAAATAGCGCTTTTTTGACTAAGAAAATAGAAACCAAAAAATGTAAGTTATATAAAAAGGGTTTGAGAAATAACTTTGTTAATCATAGTGTTGTAAAATCAACATATGATAATTTGGTGCAAAAATTTGTTTCAGAGCTGAAAAAAAGAGGAGTAACTGATATAGCTAAAATTCCAAATAAATGGAAAGACCTCTGGTATTACAGGATATCATTGCAAGATTGGAAAGATGTTATTAGGCAACATATTGACAAGGCAATTCATTTAGCTAAATATGATGGGAATAATGATTTACACCAGATGATTTTTGATATACAAGTAGCGCAAAATAGTACAAATGGACACATTTATATCCTTTCTATATATGGTATATTCATATACGAATATTTTAAAAACTGGCAATCTGTATAGATTGTCTTTTTTATTGTACAGTATAAAATAAATATTTGAGATATTAGTAAGCTAACCTATAATATAGCTCATAAAATGGTTTGAGAGTATGCTTTAAAATATGACTCTACGCAAGGTGATAAAAAATAAGCGGTCATTTCCTAATGATACAGCTGTATTTAAGACATTATATTTGGCAATCCAGAACATATCCAAACGCTGGACCATGCCGATCCGTGACTGGGCTATGGCATATCAACAAATGTTAATCAAATTTGGGAAAATCTGATCTTAAAATGAAATAGAAATCAGATTGACACAAAATTTAGGACACTCTCTAAAATTGTGGCTTTCTTTAAGCAGCACAGTAAAAAATATCAGACTAATTAATGATGTTCTGCTAGAGTTTGTCAATCAATATGAGAAATCACACGGACATTAACTATTGAGCAAAAACCCGCCACTATTGGCGGGTTTTTGAGTTTCAGTATTCATCCATATCAACACTCTTGGACAACTTGATAATTTTATCGCGTTCATTCTGATCTACTTTAGCTTTACAGGTTGAATTGCAAAACCAGCCAGAAAATAGTTTTGCAAACCAGGCTAGTATTATTTTCATTTGCTAATCTCCATAAATATTTATATAGTGTACTAAATTAGTAGGGTATTTGTCAACTATGCATTATTAAGATATATACTCTTAGTCTTTGAAGAACAAGACCCACATATTATTCGTATGCTATAATCTCTCGATAAGCTAAATGTTTTTAGTTATTGCTTTGATGAAAGTAAAAATGTCGATTTCTCCAGATCTTATGTAAATCGAAATTAGTGATTAAATAAGTATTCGGTGACTTGTCTTTAATGTTTATTATTTTATGTAATCGATCAAATAGAAAGTAGTTAAAATGAAAAATGTTCTAATTACTGGTAGTAACGGCTATATTGCTACTGCATTTGTTAAGCAATTTGCAGGCAGATATAACTTTATCCTTTTAAGTCATAAAACTACGTCTGGACATATCACGTGGGATGAATTGAATAAGAATCAGAATTTAATTCAGTCAATTGATATTGTACTAAATTTAGCGGGATCTAACATAGGTGATAAACGTTGGAGCGAGAAACGTAAAGAGGAAATATTAAATAGTCGTCTTGAAACTACTCAAAAAATTGTCAATTTATTTAATGTTCGCGATAAAAAGCCGCATTTAATTTCAGCCAGCGCTATTGGTATTTATGATTCTAATCAAATAAATGATGAGGAGACTAAAATTGATTATTCTCATTATGGTAACTTTTCCGAAGAGATTACTAAACGTTGGGAGAGTGAGGCAAATCAATATGTAGGTTCACGAACAATTACGCGCTTTGGTGTAGTTTTTAGTAGCAATGGTGGGGCCTTTCCCAAAATGCTCAAACCATTTACTTTGGGTATGGGTGGTATATTAGGTGATGGATCGCAATACATGCCGTGGGTTACCTTATTTGATTTATTGAATGCTTTGGATTTCTTGATCGCTCATGAAAAACAAGGTATTTATAACATTGTCGCACCTGATATGAAAAATAATGTCGAGCTTACTCGGCTTATCGCTAAAACTTGGCATAAAACAAGCTTTGTGACTATGCCAAAATTTTTAATTAAAATACTCTTTGGGCAAATGGGGGAGGAACTATTTTTAAATAGTATCAAGGTTTCACCACAGCGACTAATTAATGATAAATTTATTTTTAACTATCCAAATCTAGAATCAGCATTAATTGCGATAAAAAATAAAACGTTTTAGATTCTATTTTTGTGTGCTTAGCCAATCGGATCACAGCTATGACGTTTAGCATAATATAGTCCAAAGCTACAAATTAGCAAAATTACTGTCATGAAAATAAGTGGCGTCTGGTAAATTCCATGCCCAGATTGGATTGAACTACTGATAATAATCGGTGCCATTCCGCCAAAAATAGTGAAGCCTATGTTATAACTCATTGCAACGCCAGTTAAGCGAATCTTTGCAGGGAATAGGCAAGTAATCAAGTAAGGTATAATCATTGCCGCCACGCCCTCCAAAATAGCTAATATAATTACTCCAGCTGCGATATGTCCTGCATCAATTAACCAATATGACGTTGGCACCAGTATTGCACTGGCAATAATTAAATTGCGTAAAATAATATATGGCGTTACATGATTAGCGATGCGCCCTGTGATATAGATGGTTATAACATTTAAGATCATTGCAATGGGCATAATTTGGCTAATTAAGCGATTGTCAATGTGCAGCATTTTGTGCAAATAAGTAGGCATGAAAATAATTGCAATTACCACCAATGACGACATAATTCCAGTAGTTGCAATTCCAGCAATCATTTGCGGAAGGTTATGTTTAAACAAGTAAGCTAATGGAAATTCTGGTTTATCATGGATTTTATTAAATGCTGCTGTTTCTTGCAGGGTTTTACGAATTTTGTAACTAATCAAACACAACGCGCCACCAATAATGAATGGAATTCTCCAACCATAAGCAGTGAGCTGTTCGGTATTAAAACTCAAATTTAGGAGCTGATTAATCGCCATTCCCAACAACAGCCCCGCATTAACGCCCGTCATCGTAATTCCAAAACCACTTCCTCGCTTTTGTGGCATACTCTCACTGATATAGACATATGTACTTGGTAGTTCGCCGCCTAAAGCTAACCCTTGTAATAGTCGTAATACTAATAATCCAATTGGTGCAGCATAACCAATACTTGCATAGGTTGGGAGTAAACCAATTCCTAGCGATGAAGCACCCATTAGAACTATGGTTATAATTAGTACCTTTTTTCGTCCATGTTCATCACCAACGTGACTAAAAATCATTCCACCTATCGGGCGAGCAATATAGCCCAAGACAAAAACAACATAGCTTTCAATAATTGAAATTATCTGGTTGCCAC
The DNA here is from genome assembly GCA_964611845.1 of uncultured Neisseria sp. Classification (GTDB taxonomy): domain Bacteria; phylum Pseudomonadota; class Gammaproteobacteria; order Burkholderiales; family UBA11063; genus Aquella. The sequence goes on along the minus strand of CAZTBH010000001.1, from coordinate 101,069 downwards.
TTGGAAAAAACTGGCTCGCAAAGTAAACTGAAAATATTCCATAAATAATAAAATCATAAAATTCAAGCATTCCACCTAATGCGGCTAAACCGACAATTTTCTTTTCTTCACGATTTAAATGTAATTGTTGCTTCATAAGTTATTACCCCATTATTATTAATTTAAGTTATTTTAACAAATATCACAGTGAGAATAACGCAGTAAATAATAATGTTTTACCCAAATACTACTAACAGTTAGATAAGAATTCGGTATAATTACTGTATACTCTTCGTCTTTAAATTTGGGGCTTTGTCGGATATCAAAAAAGACTTCTTATGTAGTTTTACACAATATCATATTAAAAAGGTGGCTGCAGTGAATTATATTGTCCGAATATTTACATCGTTGGTGCAGCGCTATTTGCCTGATCCTTTTGTTTTTGCCATAATTTTAACCATTATTGTTTTTGCGCTAAGCCGAATTCTAACGCCACATTCTTCTTTAGATCTTTTGCAGATGTGGGGAAGTGGATTTTGGAATTTACTCGGCTTTACTATGCAAATGGTTTTAGTGGTAGTAACTGGACACGCTTTAGCTAGTACTGATTTAGTTCGAAGCTTTATGGCTAAGCTTTCATCAATTCCTAAAACTCCAGCGCAAGGAGTTGCCTTAGTTACTTTTGTTGGATCAGTTGCTTGTATTATTAACTGGGGTTTTGGGCTAATAATTGGTGCAATGTTGGCGCGCGAAGTTGCCAGATCCGTTGCTAAATCAGATTATCCATTATTGATCGCTAGCGCATATATTGCCTTTTTGACCTGGCACGGTGGCTTTTCTGGCTCGATTCCATTATTAGCGGCAACGGCAGGTAATCCGCTCGAGAAAGTAATTGGTTTGGTACCGATTCAAGACACCTTGTTTACTCCGATGAATCTATTCATTACGCTTAGCTTGGTTATTGTATTACCAATACTTACTGCGAAAATGCTACCTAAAGAATCTGAGCGTAAAAGTATAGATCCTGAGCTGCTCAAAGAAGATTTAATTACTGTTCAGCGAATATTACCTAAAAATGCACCATTGGCGGATCGTTTAGAAGAGAGTAGAATTTTGGCTGCAATAATCTCTTTAGCTGGAATTACTTATTTGATTTTTTATTTTATGGCTAAAGGGTTTAAGATTGATATCAATACGGTAAATTTATTATTCATGGCTTTAGGTTTGCTGCTTCACAAAACGCCAATGGCATATGTTCGGGCAATAACTATGGCAACTAAGAGTACCGCTGGAATATTAATTCAGTTTCCGTTTTATGCTGGAATTCAGGTCTTGCTTGAGCATTCCGGCTTAGGTGGAATTATTACGGATTGGTTTATTGCTGTTGCTAATAAAGACACGTTTCCATTATTTGCGTTCTTATCTTCAGCAATAATTAATTTTGCGGTACCATCAGGTGGTGGGCATTGGGTTGTACAAGGACCGTTTATTATGACTGCTGCACAAAAAATTGGCGCAGATATGGGACACTCAGTAATGGCTATTGCTTATGGCGAGGCATGGATGAATATGGCGCAACCTTTTTGGGCTCTTCCTGCGTTAGCAATTGCTGGTCTAGGAGCTCGCGATATCATGGGCTACTGTATTGTCGCGCTATTTTTCTCGAGTATAATCTTTATTAGCGGTCTAATGCTATTTTAAATTATGGGTCGAGTTTTTTCAACCCATAATCAATCAAATGTTACTACTTAAAGACTCTTGATGAAGTCTAAAACTTCTTGTGCATGATTATCAACAGTAACTTTGCGCCACTCTTTAATGATTTCATGATCTTTGTTCAGGATAAAAGTACTGCGCTCTATTCCACGTACTGGCTTGCCGTACATGGTTTTATTTTTCATAACATTAAATAGGTTGCATACTGTTTCTTCTGGGTCTGCCAGTAGTTGATGTTGTAACTCATGCTTTTTTTGAAAATTACAGTGGGTAGTATGTTTATCGCGTGAAATGCCTAACACCTCATAACCAGTAGCTAAAAACTCTGGATATAATTTGCTAAAGTCTTGATTTTCAATCGTGCAACCAGGCGTATTGTCGCGAGGGTAAAAAAATAATACCAGCGGACGATCTAGACTACTAAGCGTAAACTCTCCGCCTGTGGTAATTGGTAATATGAAATCCATGATTAAATCCTTTACTAAAAAGCTAAACTATTGCCGTTATTATATACCAAATTAATTTATGGGGAGCTGCAATCCAACAATACAGGAAAGTGAACGTATTGTAATCAACCTTATAGGTGGTGTAAAATCTCGCTGCAAAATAACTAATTTTAATAAGTTACAACTATGTTACAAGATTATTTACGTCTGATTCGCTTCGATAAACCAATTGGTACACTGTTACTATTATGGCCAACTTGGTGGGGACTGTGGTTTGCGTATGCTGCTATCCCACCGCTTAAAATTTTAGTTGTCTTTAGCTTGGGTGTGTTTTTAACCCGTGCGGCAGGTTGTGCGATAAACGACTATGCCGATAGTGACTTTGATGGAGCAGTCGAACGTACTGCGAATCGCCCCTTGGTAACTGGCGCTATTTCTAAAAAAAATGCGCTATTGGTAAGTGGTGGACTAAGTCTGGCTGCCTTTATCTTGGCTGCGTTAACATTGCATCCTTTAACGTTGCTGTGGTCGATACCAGCATTGCTGATTTTCGTGAGTTATCCATTTTTTAAACGTTTTTTTGCTGTTCCTCAATTGTACCTCGGTGTCGCGTTTAGTTTTGGAATTTTGATGGCATTTATTCAAAGTTCGGGGCATATTCCAGCTGTTGGCTGGCTAATTTTTGTTGCAAATATCTTTTGGGTGCTGGCTTACGATACAATTTATGCATTAGTTGATTTACCAGATGACCTAAAAATCGGCATTAAAACTTCCGCAATTACCTTTGGTAAATCGGTTATCCAAATAATCATGCTTTGTTACAGTTTGTTTCTATTTATCATGTGCATGGTTGGTGTCGAGCAAAATATGGGAATTACTTATTTTGTGACACTGCTATGTGAGTTATTTTTGATTTACTATGTTTATCAACAGATAAAGAATCAGAATCGTCAGCAATGTTTCAAAGCCTTTCTATTTAATAATCAAATTGGAATCCTATTAACTGTAGGACTAATTGTTGATTTTTGGTTTAAATAGATGAAGATAAATATTACCTCTGATAATTTATTTTTAGCACAGATTCCAGATTCTCCCGGAGTCTATCGCTATTATGCCGGCGATGGTGAATTACTTTATGTTGGTAAAGCGCTAAGTCTAACTAAGCGAGTTAAGTCATACTTTCAAAAACGAACTGATTTATCGCCTCGAATTAGTCTCATGGTAAGCAAAATTGCTACAATAGAGTTGACAGTAACCGCTAATGAATCTTCAGCATTGTTGCTTGAAAGCAACTTAATTAAAAATCTAAAGCCTAAATACAATATAATCTTTCGCGATGATAAAAGTTATCCATATATTCGGATTTCACCGCATAAATTCCCTTTAATTGAATATTTTCGGGGTAAAACAGGTGCTCATGAGTCAGTATTTGGACCCTATCCCAATCCGGCAGCAGTTAAAGAAACTTTGGATACATTACAGCGCTTATTTAAATTAAGAACTTGTCGTGACAGTGTTTTTGCTAACCGTTCTCGTCCTTGTATGCTTTACCAGGTTAATTTATGTTGTGCACCGTGCGTAAATAAAGTTAATTCTGAAGAGTATGCTCAATTCGTAAATTATGCCCGCGATTTTTTATCTGGTAATTATAGTGATTTAGTTAGCAGATTAAGTAAGCAAATGTATGAATATGCAGATGCTTTGGATTTTGAACAAGCTGGTGCACTTAGAGATAAAATTGGACTAATTCAGCAGTTACAGAGTAAACAGATAATCAGTGATAGTCAGTTACCAATAAATGCTGATATTTTAGTCATGAAAACAGAGCGGCAGCGCTTCTTCCTCTATCTTATTATGGTGCGCGGCGGTCTTTATGTTGGAGATAAGCACTTTACACAACCTTTAGTTGATTCGGTAGAAGTTTTGCTTGAAGCTTTTTTAGAGCGCTATTATGCTGAACATCAAGTAATTCAACATATTTACCTTGATTTTAAACTTGATCCTGAATTTAATAATAACTTTCATCGTGTCTACAAAATTAAAATTCAGTCTACTTTAAAGGGTAGAATTGCCGAATTAGCTCATATGGGCTTAAATAATTTAAATAAGGTCATTGAAAATCAGCAACTAAACAATATATATCATGATGCGGTAGTTAAATTATGCGAATTATTAAAAATTGGCACATTAAATCGAATTGAGTGCTATGACACTAGTCATAACCAAGGTAGTAACGCACTAGCATCAATGGTAGTTTATGCCGGACAAAAAATTGATCACCGTTTGTATCGCAAGTTTAATTTACCAGATAGTGTTGGTGGTGATGATTTATTGGCTTTGGAAACTGTGCTGCGCCGTCGCTTAAATAATACAGAACTAGCGATTCCAAACGTTATTTTAGTTGATGGAGGTAAAACTCAGCTGAAGATTGCGAAAAACCTGATTGGCGAGTTAGGTTTTTGTGATAAAATCAAAGTTATTGCCATTTTCAAGGGTGAGCATCGTAAGCCAGAATTCGATAGAATAATTATTGATGCAGATACCGAGCTAAATTTTCGACAAGAACCACACATATTTAGATTATTGCAGGCCTTACGTGATGAGGCACATCGTTTCGCAATAACAGGTCATCGAAAAAAACAAATAGAGCGTATGAGTACCTCACGACTTGAAGATGTTCCCGGAATTGGCGCAACTAAACGCAGAGCATTGATTGCTTCGTTCGGTAGCGTTCATGGTGTTGCCGATGCTGAAGTTTCTCAATTGCAACAAGTTGAAGGAATTGGATTTGAATTAGCCAGTCAAATCTATAAATTTTTTCATTGATAAGTCACATTTATTGTAAAGCTAAAACTCACATGATAAGAAATATGCCACTACCAACAGTTCTAACTTGGCTTAGGATTGTTTTAGTTCCTTTTTTTGTAGGGGTATATTACCTGCCTGATTATTTATTAACTATGCCATCTAAAAACATTCTAGCTACCGCGATTTTTGCATTTGCGGCAATCACCGATTATTTTGATGGTTATCTGGCACGTAAAATGAAGCTTGAGTCAAGTTTTGGTGCGTTTTTAGACCCCGTAGCGGATAAAGCTCTAGTTGCTGCAAGCTTGGTGGTTTTAGTTAATTTGCATCGAACGTTTGTTTTTGCAGCAATAATTATTATCGTGCGAGAAATAGCAATTTCTGCTTTACGGGAATGGATGGCTCAGATTGGTGAAGTTAAAAGTGTGGCAGTTGCTTACATTGGAAAATTAAAAACTACTTGTCAGATGTTGGCGATTGGGTTTTTGCTATTGGATTTTTATACTAATCTGATTGGGAATTTATTGATGTTAGCTGCAGTTATTTTGACTTTGATCTCAATGTTTTATTACTTAGAACAAGCTAAAAATATTTTAATTAAAAAATCAAGCTGAAAGAAATTATATAATGACAAAAGACAATAAACAAGTATTAAACGAAACTGTAGTTAATCCTTCGCGAGTTATTTTAGCGCGAAAGAAAAATGGTTTAGATGAATTTGATGGTACTAGCATTATTAGTCGTGATGCACTAGAACGTGGTAAAAGTCGTAAAAGTCGTGGGCCGCGCAAAAATGGTAAAGAAGAAGTCGCTGATGTAAAAAATTTAATGCGTCTGGTAGATTTTGGAATTGAGAATCTTAGCGCAGAGGAATTACGTAAGGTTGAAGAACAAAAGACGAAATTGCACTACCTATTAGGTAAGGGTAAAGAGCGTGGCTATGTAACTAATTCCGAAATAAATGATCATTTACCTGATCATATTATTGATCCTGAAATCATTGAACAAATTGTTATGATGATTGAAACTATCGGAATTAAAGTTTTTGAATATGAGCCAAGCCAAGAAGAGCTTCTAATTTCAGGTACTTCATCAGCAACGGTAAATGATGATGAGTTTGCTGTTGAAGAAGCTGAGAAAATTTTGACCAGTACCACAGCATCTAATGAGTTTGGTCGTACTACTGATCCTGTGCGTATGTATATGCGTGAGATTGGTACCTATGATTTATTGGACAAAACTGATGAGGCAGAAATTGCCCGTAAATTAGAAACCAGTATCCAATCGATGATTTCAGCAATTGCAGATTGTCCAAAAATTGTAAATTTGATCTCAAGTGCTTACCAAGATGTCTTAAATGGTAAAACTAAGCTAGAGAACTTTGTTGATGAGCTAATCGGTAATGAAGATGATCCTGTACTTAGTATGGAAAATGCTGCTCCAGCAAGCTTTTCTGATGATGATGATGAAGAATTATCAGGAATTGCCTTAGAAAAACTTCGCGAAGGAACTGCAGAATTTTTTGCTGAGTTTGATAAGCTGGTTGAGAAACAAAATAAAGTAATTAATAAGTATACATCAAATTCACCACAATATCAGGAAGTATTGCTGGAGCTTACTGAGCAATTAAGTAAAATTAGATTTACAAATAAACAAATTGAAGTTTTTTGTGATGTATTACGTGAAGCACATAAAATTATTAAACAGCATGAAAATGAAATATTTCATATTGCGTGTGAATTAATCAAAGTCCCAGAGGATCGTTTCCGTAAAGAGTTTATTGGTAATGAAACAACTTGGGTAGAAACTCATGTTGCCGCTAAAAAATATTCTGATTTATTTGAAAGCATGAAGTTTGACATCGTTGAGCATCAGGAAAAAATTAAAGTCGTAGCTGATGATTTGCAAATTTCAGTTTCAGTAATAAAAAATCTATATAAACAATTGATGATTGCTGAGAAAGAACAGAAAAAAGCTCGTACTGATATGGTTGAATCCAACTTGCGTCTGGTTATTTCAATTGCTAAAAAATATACGAATCGAGGCTTACATTTCTTGGATTTGATCCAAGAGGGTAATATTGGTTTGATTAAAGCTATTGATAAATTCCAATATCGTAAAGGGTTTAAATTCTCTACCTATGCAACGTGGTGGATTCGCCAAGCGATTACTCGTGCAATTGCCGATCAAGGACGTACTATTCGTATCCCTGTGCATATGATTGAAACGATTAATAAGATGAGTAAAGAGCATCGTAAGCTCTTACAAGAAAAATCTGGTGAACCGCTGACTAAAGAATTAGCCGAACGAATGGATATTAGTGAAGAAAAAGTTCGTAAGATCTATCAAGTAGCTTATGATTCGATTTCAATGGATGCTCCGATTGGTGATGAAGATGATGCTAGTTATGGTGATTTTATTGAGGATAAATCAACGGTAATTCCGGCCGAACATGGGATTGATTATAGCTTGAAAAAGACAGTCCGTGAAGTGTTAGATACATTATCACCTCGTGAAGCAAAAGTATTATGTATGCGCTTTGGTATTGATACTTTAACTGATCATACATTGGAAGAGGTTGGTCGTCAATTTGATGTTACCCGTGAGCGTATTCGTCAGATTGAAGCTAAGGCTATCCGTAAACTTCGCCAGCCAAACCGTTCAGACAAACTAAAAAGCTTCTTAGATAGTTTTAATGAGGTGGAGGGTTTGGAGCTTGATCTTGGTGATGAAGAGTTTGATGATATGATGGATGACGAATAAATTATCATGAACGCCTTAATCGGCGTTCATGTTTTTAATGTTTGATTGTGAATAAAATTTAAAAGGGGAGTGCGACAGTGAAAACTTGTAAAGTAGTTATTAATTTAGGTCTAATGCTTGTTTGTGGTCAGCTTTTGTTTAGTCTGACAGGTTGTGCTAATGCGGCGCTGGCAGTTACTGATCCTCGGAGTCTTAGCACTGTTACTAGTGATCAATATATTACCCGTGATCTTTCTGTCAAGTATATGGGAAGTGAGTTTGAAAGCGATCATGTTTCAGCTACAGTTTATAATCACGAAGTTCTTTTAACCGGACAAGCAAGTAGTTTGGCTCAGCGCTTTAAAATAGTACGGACAGCAAAAGATTTTGACAGCGTACAAAAAGTTTACGATTACATCGAAGTTTCTTCTAAGTACGTTTCAACTTCAACTGAGGATACCTATATTACTAGCAAGGTAAAAAGTAGTTTGTTTGGCAATGGTGACATTAATAGTAATGATGTAAAAATTGTTACCGACAATGGTATCGTCTATATTTTAGGTATAATAGATAAGTCGCAGTTAAAAAATATGGTTGAGGTTACTCGTAGTATAGATGGTGTAAAAAAAGTTGTACCATTAGTACATTATAAGGATAATGATAGCAAACTTAATTTATTTAATTAGATTTTTTAGTTGGTAAATCAATAAGTAGCGGTGTCTAAATTAACTCCACTTGATATTTTAAATCAAGTTTATGGCTATCCATGTTTTGTTGGACAGCAAGAAGCTATAATTAATCATGTTCTTGCTGGTAACAGTGCACTAGCTTTGATGCCAACAGGTGGTGGCAAATCTTTATGTTATCAAATACCAGCACTATTGCTTGACGGAGTGACTATTGTTGTTTCTCCGTTGATTGCTTTGATGCAGGATCAGGTTGCAACCCTGCTTGAATATGGAATAAGTGCTGTGTATTTATCGTCCGCACTTGCTCCTGAGGAAAATAAGCATTCATTAGCTAAAATTAGAGCTGGACAAGTTAAGCTTATCTACCTAACCCCAGAGCGACTAACGAATGACTGGTTTATCAGTTTTCTCCAAAATCTTAAAATTTCTTTATTTGCAATTGATGAAGCGCATTGTGTTTCACATTGGGGGCATGATTTTCGCCCCGAGTATCAACGTTTAAATTCTCTTGCTAAACTATTTCCTAAAGTTCCACGCCTTGCATTAACTGCTACTGCGGATTATTATACTAAAATTGATATCTTGCATTTCCTGCAGTTAAAAGAAGCTGCTATTTTTGCTACTTCATTTAATCGAGTTAATCTATATTATGCTGCGCAAGAAAAAAACAACGGCAAAAAGCAGCTTTTAGACTATGTCCATAAGCATAAATCAGATTCTGGAATTATTTATTGTAACTCACGCAAGAAAGTTGATGATGTTGCTGCGTTTTTACAAGGTAATGGAATTAATGCTATTAACTATCACGCTGGTTTAGACAATGGAGTTAGGGCAGATCATCAAAATCAGTTTTTACAAAGTTCTAGCGCGCTTATGGTGGCAACAGTGGCATTTGGCTTGGGGATTGACAAGCCAGATGTGCGTTATGTATATCATTTTGATATGCCGCGTTCGATCGATAGCTTTTATCAAGAATCCGGGCGTGCCGGACGCGATGGAATGGCGGCTAATAGTATTGTCAATTATGGATTTAAAGAAATCTATGAGTTATCGCAGATGATACTGGAAAGCGAGGTTAGTGATTTAAAGAAACGCTACGAGTTAGATAAGCTAAAAAAAATGATTGCTTATTGTGATAGCTTGCAATGCCGGCGGCAGAGTCTGCTTCATGCGCTTGGTGAGCAAAGTGAGAGCTGTGGGCATTGTGATGTTTGTTTAAATCAACAAAATTTAATAGATGGGTCGGTATTAGCACAGAAAATACTGTCAGCTATTTATCGGATGCAACAAAAGTTTGCAATCACCCAGGTAATTGATGTTTTAAGAGGCAAGGCGAGCATTGCGGTGCAAGTTTGGGAACACCATAAGCTTTCAACTTTTGGTATTGCTAGCGAGCATAGCGAAAAGGATTTACGACGTAGCATTCGTCAGCTCTATAGCCAAAATTTGATTGATATAGATTTTACTAATGGGGCATTAAAACTTAATGCTAATTCACTGCCAGTTTTGCGTGGGATTCAAACGGTTTGGTTTAAAAAGAACCCAGCCAAAGTTACTGAAAATGTTAATTCTCAACAATGGTTGAAAACTGAACTTGAGGAACGGATATATCAAAATTTACTTAACTGGCGTCATAGTATGGCAATTCGTCATAAAGTTTCGCATCATGCTATCTTATCTGATCGAAGCTTACGTGAGATACTCAATAATAGACCACAAACTTTAGCGGATTTAAACCAAATTTATGGAATAGGGCAAGTTAAATTAGAGCGGATGGGAGGGGATATTTTAAGTTTACTCCAGAATTAATAAATAAAAAAGCTCGGAATAAATCCGAGCTTTGGCAAACAATTGCTGATTAAGCCATTGCTTTAATTTTAGCAGATAATTTGCTTTTATGACGAGCAGCTTTATTCTTGTGGAAAATGCCTTTACGAGCGATTTTATCAATAGTTGATTGAGCGCTAACAAATTCAGTTTTAGCAACTTCTTTGTCACCAGCCTGAACTGCTTTTAATACTTTTTTAATTGCAGTACGGAATTGAGTACGTAAAGCAAAGTTATGTTCACGACGAGTAATCGATTGACGAGCGCGTTTGCGAGCTTGAGCTGTATTAGCCATGTAGTTTTTTTCCTTTAATTAATGTAAAATTTTTCACGGTGAGGAGCCGCAACTAAAAATTTACGAGACACTTCCCGTTATTATAGCATAAGCAAACCCACATAACTTATTTAATTCTTGGTAATTGCTTTAATCTGCGCAGTTTTTTTCATCTGGTAAGCAATACTTAGTAATCCAATCCATAGTGGCATCAAATAAACTGCCATTCGCATATCTGCCATTTGAGTCATAATAATTACGACTAGTAATAATATTCCAATTCCAAAATAGTTACTTATAGGAGAAAATGGTAATTGATATTTTAATCCCGGGTTTTGCTTGCGAAAATAGATATGGCAAATTAAAATTGTTGTCCAAGTTACGATAATGGATGTAGTTGCTATTGCAATCAGATAAAGTATTGCTTTGTCTGGAAACCAATAATTAATCAAGACGGTAAGTGCAATTATGATACAAGTAAATATTACTGCATTATGTGGAATCTGCTTACTATTTATTTTAGCCAGCCCACGTGGAGCACTATTTTGACGTGCTAAATTAGCCAACATTCGTGCAGCAGCATACAGACAGCTATTAAAAGCAGATAGGGCAGCGGTAATGGCAATTAAATTCATAATTCCGGCTGCAGCGGGAATACCTATTTTACGAAAAACATCAACAAATGGACTAATATCTGCGGATAGCTTATTCCATGGGTAAAGGCAGATTATTACTGATAATGTTCCGATATAAAAAATCACAATTCGGAAAATTACACCATTGATTGCGCGAGGGACACTTTTTTGCGGGTTTTCAGCATCTGCGGCCGCAATCCCAACAAATTGAGTACCACCAAAGGAAAAAATGACCAGTACCATTGAGAATAAGAAGCCGCTACTGCCTTTGGCAAAGAAATTGTGAGCAATATTAGTCTGGAAATTAGCTGCCACACCAGAATGAATGCTATTATCAAAACACATAAGGTAAATTGCAAAAAGAATCATAGCAATAATTGTGACTACTTTAATTCCAGCAAACCAGAATTCGAACTCACCAAATAGGTTGACATTAACGATATTAATTGCAAAGAAAATAACTAAAATCGCGGCAATTGTTATCCAATGCGGAATACCCGGAAACCATAGATCTAAAAAGTAGGTGACAGCAGTTATTTCTAGCATGCAGACAATGGTATATTCTAGCCATGCGTACCAACCAGACAAGAAGCCAAGATAGCCACCAACATATTTATGTGCGTAATGGCTAAACGCTCCGGAATTAGGTTCATGTACCACCATTTCGCCAAGCGCGCGCATGATGATGTACATAACCAAGCCACCAATAATATAGGCAAGGACAATTGAGGGACCTGTGAGTTGAATTGATTTTGCTGCGCCAAAGAATAAACCAGTTCCAATCGCACCACCTAGTGCAATCATTTGAATATGGCGGTTTTTAAGCTTAGCCATTCTTTTTGCTTTTTAATTTTTTATTGAATGCATAGAAGATTGAAAGTGCAAAAATCCAGATTGGTGTAACAATTACACTAGCTCGCATATCATCCATCCATAGCATAATAAACATCACCATAATTAAAAAGCACATTGCAAAAATATTACTAAATGGATAGAGAATTAAACGGTAGCTGATCTTTTCCAGAGCAACTTTCTTACGGAAATAAACCTGAGTTAAAAGAATCAGAAACCAGCAGGTTAAAATTGCGCAGGTAGCTATTGTTAATAAATACATAATCGCTTTTTCAGGAAATACGTAATTAACAATTACACTAATTAAGATACAGAAACTAGTAAATAATAATGCTTTACTGGGGATATTAATTTTGTTCAGTTTAGCCAAGGCTTTTGGTGCAGAACCTTGTTCGGATAGGCTAAACAGTATCCTTGAAGCTGCATACATACAGCTATTAAATGCCGAGAGCGCAGCAGTAATTGCTACAGCATTCATTACATCAGCAGCTTGGTGAATGCCAATTTCCTTGAATACATCGACAAATGGACTTACATTAGCATTTAATTTGTTAAAAGGATATAAGCAGATAATCGCAAGAATGGTTAAGATGTAAAAGAGAATAATACGAATAATTACACCACTTATTGCCTGTGGTATTGATTTACGCGGATTTTCAGCTTCACCTGCGGCAATACTTACAAACTCAGTGCCACCAAAAGAGAAAATTACGATTGCAAGCGAGAATAAAAATCCTTTGCTTCCACTAGCAAAGAATATATCTAGACTAGCGTAACTATGTAGACTGCTGACGGTGCTTGCGTGTATGTGCGGATTAAAAGTAACCAAATAAGCGCTAAACAGCAACATCAAGATAATTGCTGCAACTTTGATTCCGGCAAACCAAAACTCAAATTCACCAAATAAGCGGACACTAATTAACTGAACCATGGTAAATATTAGGAGTAGACCAAGGCAAATCAACCAATGGGGCAATCCCGGAATCCAGTAATCAAGGAAAAAAGTAACTGCAGTTAATTCAACCATACAAACTACAGTATACTCAAACCATGCCGTCCAGCCAGCAATAAATCCAGCATAGCTATTGATATAGCGGTTGGCATAATCACTGAATGAACCTGATGATGGATGATGGACTGTCATTTCGCCGAGGGCACGCATAATTATGTAAATAACTAGTCCGCCTAAAATATAAGACAAGATGATTGAAGGTCCCGTGGATTGGATGGATTTGGCAGCACCAAAAAATAAACCAGTACCGATAACGCCACCTAAGGCAATCATCTGAATATGACGATTTTTGAGTGGATGTTGTAATTTTTTTTGTTCTGTCATCTTATTTTCCCATAATTCTAGTTTTAATTAGGTAACCAATACTTAGTAAACATAGCCAAATTGGTGCAATTATAATCGCCAGTCTGAAATCAGGCATAAAATACATAATTCCTGCGACCATCACCAGAAATATTATTGCTATTACTGAGCTTAAGGGGTAAAGAAAAATTGGATAGTGGCTGATGCCTGTAAATTTGCGTTTAAAACTAATATGAGTCACTAAAATAGTAATCCAATTAATTATTGCGGCAATAGTTGCAATTGATAATAAAATATTAAAAATTTGTTTAGGGTAGAGGTAATTTAAAAAAACAGTTAACCCAATACAAATTATTGAGAATACAATCGCATTAGTCGGACTTCCTTTAGCTGAAACTTTGGTCATAGCTTGTGGAGCATTTCCTTGTAATCCTAGATTATAAACCATCCGTGCAGTGCCGTAGATACCGCTATTCAAAGATGAGAGCGCTGCAGTTATTGCAACCAGATTCATCAAACTGGCAGCTTTGGCGATTCCAATTTGTTGGAAGACATCTACGAATGGACTAATATGTGAATCAATCTTATTCCATGGATAAAGGCACATGATTATCGCAAGTGTTGCAATGTAAAATAACAATATACGAACGATGATTCCATTAATTGCCATTGGGATAGTCTTGCGCGGATTCTCTGCCTCAGCTGCGGTAATTCCAACTAGCTCTGTTCCACCAAAGGAAAATACTACTACCACAAATGAAAATAAAAATCCTTGTAGCCCATTAGCAAAAAATCCACCATTTTGCCATAAATTACTTACATTAGACACGCTTTGCTGATGGTTGTTACCAAAGCCCAGAATATATAGACCAAATAGCACTAAACAAATTACAGTTACAACTTTGATTCCAGCAAACCAAAATTCAAATTCGCCAAACATGCGAACATTGAGTAGGTTGATTCCGGTAAAGAGCACAATAACGACTAGTGTAATAATCCAATGAACAGACTCTGGAAACCAGTAATCCATGAAGATACCGGTTGCAGTGAGTTCTAGCATACAGACAATTATGTAATTAAACCAGTAATTCCAGCCAGAGACAAATCCGGCATAATTACCAATGTATTTATAAGCATAATAACTGAATGATCCTGAGCTAGGTTCGGCAACAGCCATTTCACCAAGGGCGCGGACAATGATATACATCATTATTCCACCAATACTGTAAGAAAGAAGTATCGCTGGTCCAGCGAGTTTAATTGAACTGCCGCTGCCAAAGAAAAATCCAGTGCCAATTGCGCTACCTAGCGCAATCATCAGGATATGTCGAGATGTTAGACCATGTTTGAGTTTATTTTTTAACATTATTCACCATGAGTAGTGTAGGTTGCAGCATCTATGCCGATGTGTGGAAATACGCAGCCCAAACCATTTGGTAGAGCTTTATTTTTACCTGGGCGGATGGTTCGATAACTTTCTTCTTGGTGGAAATCACTACCAACACTTGCTAAAAGACCACTAACTCGACATATTGATGCTATATTTTCTTCATCTTGTAAGGAATGTGAGCTGCTGATTACTTCAATTCCAGTTCCACCATAGCTTTTAAATTCATCAATTAGTTTTAGTAGCTTGGTTCGTGTAAATTTATAGCGGCTGGGATGAGCAATAATGGCAATACCGCCACTATCTGTAATCCATTTAACTGCGTTTTCCAGACTTGCCCAAGATTGTTGAGTATAGCCGACTTTACCAGGTGCAAGAAATTTTTCAAATGCTTTACCAGGTTTTGCATGTCCAGCATTAACTAACCATTTGCCAAAATGGGTACGGCTGATTGCCTCAGGATGTTCGCAGAGCGCCATTGCACCTTCAAAAGCACCATGGATGCCAACTTTGGTTAAATTATGAGCAATACGCTTGGCTCGCTCAATTCTTGATGCGCGTAATTTTGCTAATTCTTCAACTAACTGCGAGTTATTTTCATCTACGCCTAAGCCAACGATATGAATCAATGTATTGTGATGCCACGTAACTGAGATTTCAACACCGGGGATAAAGTTTAGTGCTAATTGTTGGCAAATTTTACGTGCTTCAGAAATCCCTTCAACTGTATCATGATCGGTTAGCGCCTGATAAACTGCGCCATTGCTTTTTGCCAGATTCATAACTTCGGATACACTCAGTGAACCATCGGAGTGGGTACTATGACAATGCAAATCAATCGGAATGAATTTTTTTTCCATGGTATTAATCTTTTAAATAAAAAATAACTACCCAACAGATGGGAGGGTAGTTATTATTAGCTAGTAATGATACAGCATTATCTGAGATATTTCAAGTTAAATCGCGTTTGAAAGAGCTCTAATAATCCCCATTAATTAAACTCTTTTGCCATCTCTAGAGTACGCAAGTAGCAGTTTTGCATCGCTTGTTTAGTAATTTCATGAAGTTTTTCGCGCTCAAAAGTAAGCACACCTTGTTCAGTAGCTCCTTTTTTTGAAGTCACGCGTGCACGCTGTTCGTTAATGCTTGTATTTGGATTAGCATTAAGTAATGCGCTGCTGCCCTTTACCACCTGACGAATTAGTGTATCAGCCTGTTGTTTGGTAAAACCAAATTCATTTACTGCCGCATCAATGAATCCTTCCATAAAGTAATAAATAAATGCAATTGCACTGCTACTTAATGGGACGATTTTGTCGATTTCATCTTCGTTGTGTGCAGTGTAGACTATGCCTATAGTGCTGAAAATTTGATGAACCAGCTCCTGTTCTTCATTTTTTACTGCATTTGCTGTAAAAATTGCTGTAATTCCTTGCGCAACACTTGATGGTGTGTTTGGCATAGTACGAATAATGCGCGGGTTATTTAGCCATGTATTGATGCTGGTGATTGACAGTCCAGCCATCACGGATACAATCAGACAATCAGAGATTTTATCTTTAATTGTTAGACAGGCCTCTTTGGCTTGCTGTGGTTTGATCGCAAGCAATAAGATATCATTTTGATTTAACTTATAATCAAGGGTAGGACTAACTTTTATAGTAGGGTAGTTATTCTTAAGTTGTATAGCTTTTTCTGGATTGCGTTGAATTACTTCAATGGTAAATTGCGGATTAGTAACAAGTCCGGCAAAAATAGCTTCAGCCATATTGCCGCCGCCTAAAAACACTAATTTAGTTGACATATTTACGTTCTCCAAAAATTAAACTACCGATACGGATCATAGTTGCACCACATTCTATGGCATGTAGATAATCTCCCGACATTCCCATAGATAATTGATCCAAATTGAACCCCTGTTCGTTGAGTTGTTGTTGATAAGATTTTAATTGCTTAAACTGAGCTTTAATTAATTCACTATCTTGTGTAGCACTTGCCATGCCCATTAATCCACGTAATTTTAAATTAGGTAATAAATTTATCTCTTTTGCCAGCGAAATAATTTCTGCCAGATTGTTCAGTCCATGTTTGGATACTTCACTGCTAATATTTACCTCAATCAGTACCTGAAGTGGTTTCAGATGTTTTGGTCGTTGATTATTTAAACGTGTCGCATGATTGAGATTTGTTAATGTATGAACCCACGCTGCATTTTCGGCAATCAATTTGGTTTTATTGCTCTGGATATTGCCAATAAAGTGCCATTCTAAAGGTAAGTTTTTTAATTGCTCTACTTTGCTTGCCAGTTCCTGAGGATAATTTTCGCCAAATGCTAATTGCTTAGTTTGATTGTAAGCTTCATGAATGGCCTCAGTAGGATAAGTTTTACTTACCGCAATTAAGCTTGCCATGCAACCATTGTTTGCATGCTGAGTTAATTCTTGCCTGATTTTAGTAATCTGTTGAGTAATATTAGTCATTCGGAGTTTTTACATAAGAAAAAATTATAGGGAGTTTTGATTATAACATAGCTTCTCGGATATTATGTATTTTGTCTTCGGTAAATAATGTTGCGCCAATTTACGTTAAAACATTATATCTTATAATGATGTATTTGTCCTTATATCGTAGATTAACGAATGTAATTTTGGGGATTTTTTAATGATGAAAAAATGGTTAATACTAGTCTTGAGCAATTATCTACTGATTGGCGTAATCAGTAATTTGTGCTTCATGTAAAACGTTAAAACATAAATTAAATCAAGAAAAGCAAAGTGTTGCAATGCAGCATGTATAGTTGAGTAATTTAGTATTATTTTATGTTAACATCAGAGCTTAGTCTTTTGGGGTTAAGTTGATAACTATAAACAATTTTAGGAGAAAAATAATGACATTTGCTAATCTATCAAGCCTTGGCTTGCAAAATCCGTATAAAACTAAATACGCTAATTTTATTGGCGGAAAATGGGTTGGCCCAGTAGACGGACAGTATTTTGATAATGTGACGCCGTTGACAGGACAAACATTTTGCCAGATTCCCCGTTCAAATTCTAAAGATATTGATGCTGCATTAGATGCTGCCCACGGTGCGAAAGTTGCTTGGGGTAAAACGTCAACTACCGAACGTGCAAATATTTTAAATAAAATTGCCGATCGTATGGAGAGTAATCTTAAATTAATCGCGATTGCTGAAACTATTGATAATGGTAAACCATTACGTGAAACTATGGCGGCAGATATTCCTTTGGCTATTGATCATTTTCGTTATTTTGCAGGTTGTATTCGTGCTCAAGAGGGTAGTATTGCCGAGATTGATCATGAAACAATGGCTTATCATTTCCACGAACCATTAGGCGTGGTTGGGCAAATTATTCCGTGGAACTTTCCGATTTTAATGGCGGTTTGGAAACTAGCTCCTGCATTAGCTGCTGGAAACTGCGTTGTGTTAAAACCTGCTGAGCAAACACCAGCATCGATTTTAGTTTTACTGGAAGTTATCGGCGATTTATTACCCGCAGGAGTTTTAAATGTGGTTAATGGTTTTGGTTTAGAAGCTGGTAAGCCATTAGCATCAAGTAGTCGAATTGCTAAAATTGCCTTTACCGGTGAGACCACCACTGGACGTTTAATTATGCAATATGCCTCACAGAATATAATTCCAGTGACCTTGGAACTTGGTGGTAAATCACCGAATATTTTCTTTGAAGATGTAATGAGCGCGGATGATGCTTATTTTGATAAAGCACTTGAAGGTTTTGCTATGTTTGCCCTAAATCAGGGTGAGGTTTGTACTTGTCCGTCACGTGCGCTTATTCAAGAATCAATTTACGAGCGCTTTATGGAGCGAGCTTTAAAACGTGTTGCAGCAATTAAGCAAGGTAATCCGTTGGATAGTTCAACCATGATTGGTGCGCAAGCATCTCAGGAACAACTTGAGAAAATTTTATCCTATATTGATCTAGGTAAACAAGAAGGAGCTCAATGCTTAATTGGTGGTGAACGCAACTTGCTGGAGGGAGATTTGGCTGGTGGTTATTATGTTCGTCCGACGGTATTCAAAGGGCATAATAAGATGCGCATTTTCCAAGAAGAAATTTTTGGACCTGTATTGTCGGTAACTACGTTTAAAGATGAAGAAGAGGCATTAGCTATTGCCAACGATACACTTTATGGTTTAGGTGCAGGTGTTTGGACACGCGATGGTAGCCGTGCATTTAGAGCTGGTAAAGCTATTCAGGCAGGTCGTGTTTGGACAAATTGCTATCACGCGTATCCAGCACATGCCGCTTTTGGTGGCTACAAACAATCTGGAATTGGGCGTGAGACACATAAAATGATGCTGGATCACTATCAACAAACTAAAAATCTATTGGTAAGTTATAGTCCAAATGCGCTAGGCTTTTTCTAACGTAATTAATTCATTAATGAGAAACAAAGCTGGCTGATAATTGTCAGCTTTGTGCGTTAAGAGCTAACCCACTCATAGTATTTGATCTTGGTGCGAAGGGTTAATAAAAAATGACATAGTGTAGACACTGCATAAAAAGTCTTTTTTAAAATCTAACAGATTCCAAGACTCCAAGATTCAAAGGCAATGAGTATATATGAATGAGTAGTAATTATGGCAATACAGCGAGTAATTGCAAGTGATGAAGCATTAGAGCTAATCATTAAATTACGTGCGGAACATGGTGAATTAATTTTTCACCAATCCGGAGGATGTTGTGATGGTAGTGCACCGATGTGTTTTGCTGCCGGTGAGTTTATGCTTGGTGATGCAGATATATTGTTGGGTGAGATTGGTAGTGTCCCATTTTATATGAGTAAATCACAGTATGAATATTGGAAGCATACTCAGTTAATTATAGATGCGATACCGGGTAATGGTGGAATGTTTTCTTTGGAGCGTCCAAGTGGGTTGCGTTTTATAACTCGCTCACGTTTATTTAGTGATGAGGAATTATCGGATTTATAAAATTATTAATTTTAGATAACAAGGGGAAAAAATGTATCAAATCACACTCAAAAATAAAAAATATAAATTCAACGATTTGAAAGATCTTATGGCGAAGGCCACACCACTGCGTTCTGGTGATGCTTTGGCTGGCTTAGCGGCAGAGTCACTATCTCAGATGGTCGCAGCACAAATGATTTTAGCTGATTTACCGCTAAGTGTGTTTACCCAGCAATTTATAATTGATCCAGAAATAGATGAAATTTCACGATTGATTATTAAGCAACATGATCTAGCTAAATTTGAATCAATTAGCAGTATGTGTGTCGGTGAATTACGTGAGTATCTACTGTCTTATGAATGTACACCTCAGGTTTTGGTGGATTTGCGTTACGCATTAACGCCGGAAATGGTTGCGGCGGTGAGCAAAATTATGCGTAATCAGGATTTAATCGCGGTAGCTGCCAAATGTGAAGTAATAACTAAATTTAGAACTACAATTGGTTTAAAAGGTCGTTTATCAACTAGGCTTCAACCTAATCATGCCACAGATGATAAAGCAGGGATAGCAGCAAGCATTATTGAAGGCTTGTTGTATGCCAGCGGTGATGCGGTAATCGGAATCAATCCAGCAACCGATGATCTTAATCAGCTTGGTTCACTTGTGAGTATGCTTGATGGTATTCGTCAATCCATTGATGCTCCAATTCAAAGCTGTGTTTTAACTCATATCAGTAATAGTATTATTCTTGCTAAACGCAAAATTCCAGTTGACTTATTTTTTCAATCAATTGGTGGGACTGAGGGTGTAAATAGTAGCTTTGGTGTTTCACTTGAAGTTTTACAAGAAGCATTCGAGCTGGGAAAAGAGCTAAATCGCGGACAAAACTATATGTATTTTGAAACCGGGCAGGGTAGCGCTCTATCAGCTAATGCTAATCATGGGGTTGACCAGCAAACTATTGAAAGTCGTGCCTATGCAGTTGCGCGTGAGTTTGATCCTTTATTAGTTAATACGGTTGTAGGCTTTATTGGACCTGAATATCTATATAATGGTAAACAAATTATTCGCGCGGGGTTAGAGGATCAGTTTTGCGGTAAATTACTTGGTTTACCAATGGGGTGCGATGTCTGTTATACCAATCATGCTGATGCAGATCAAAATGATATGGATAATTTGTTGACTTTACTGGGGGTTGCTGGATGTAGTTTTATTATGGGAATTCCAGGTTCAGATGATATTATGCTTAATTATCAAAGCACGTCATTTCATGATGCGATCTATTTACGTAATTTATTGGATTTACGTCCAGCGCCTGAATTTGAATGCTGGCTTAAAGAGCAACAAATCTGGGATGGTAAATTGATTAATAAAACTCAATTTGCACAATTAAATTATTTACTTCAAGCATAACAAGGTCTGAATATGAAAAATTTATCAATTCAAGAGCAGTTTATTGCCCAACAAAATGATCGTGTTGCGCCTAATCTTACACGGTTTACCAATGCACGCATTGCCATCGGACATAGTGGTGGACATACACGTACCAAAAACTGGCTGGATTTTCAATTAGATT
The DNA here is from genome assembly GCA_964611845.1 of uncultured Neisseria sp. Classification (GTDB taxonomy): domain Bacteria; phylum Pseudomonadota; class Gammaproteobacteria; order Burkholderiales; family UBA11063; genus Aquella. The sequence continues at coordinate 79,868 of CAZTBH010000001.1, read as the reverse complement.
TTGCCGCAGCTAAAGATGCGGTTTATAATGAACTTGATTTAACTAAGCTATCGGATAATATTCGGCAAATTACAGATCATGAAATCTATCAGGTGCGTTCATTAGTTACTTCGTTAGATCAATTTCTAACTCGTCCAGATTTGGGGCGCTCAATTAATCCAGAATCTCACGAGCAACTAATAGAATTATGTACAGCACACCCAGAGTACATAGCACAAGATATATTGATTCTGATTTCATCGGGTTTGTCTTCGCTAGCAATTGAAAATCATGCCGTAGCATTACTTAATCAATTGTTACCTTTATTTACTAAGATGGGGTGGTCAGTTGCACCAATCATAATTTCTAAACAAACGAGGGTAGCTTTTGCGGATAAAGTTAATGATGTTTTTAAAGCTAAATTAGTCGTTAATTTAATTGGCGAGCGCCCAGGTCTTAGCTCCAATGATAGCATGAGCATTTATTTTACGTACAATTCTAAAATTAATAGTACCGATGAACAGCGCAATTGTATTTCTAATATTCATCAAAATGGACTTGGTTATACGCAAGCAGCGGAGAAATTAACTTATCTGGTTCACCGTGCTTTTGAATTGGAATATTCTGGTGTTCAGTTAAAAGATGATTTTTCGCCAGCTGCATTACAACAGATTATAAATGGAGCTAATTATGTCTCATAAAACACATTTAAAAAAGACTTTGACTGCCTTGCATATTTGGGCAATGGGAGTTGGATTGGTAATCAGCGGTGATTATTTTGGCTGGAACTACGGTTTGATAACTGCTTCTCCCATAATTATGTTGTTAGTTGTTGCTGCTGTTGGCCTGTTTTATTTAAGTTTCATTTTTTGCTATACTGAATTAGTTGCAATGGTACCAAATAGCGGTGGACCATTCTCGTTTGTCTCAGCAGCGTTTGGGCATAAACTTGGCGTTATTGCAGGCGCGGTCACTTTGATAGAGTTTCTCTTTGCACCTCCGGCAATTGGTTTGGCAATTGGATCTTTTGTTCACTACGTATTTCCCGTTTTTAATGCGGTGTATGTTACTGTAGCATTTTTTATTATTTTCGGAGTTTTGAATTGTACTGGGGTTGCTTTTGCTGCGACATTGGAGCTGATTGTAACTTTGATTGCGAGTTTGGTTTTAGTGATTTTCTTTGGTGCAACTTTGCCACATGTAAATATCGCTAATATTTTGTCTAGTCCAGCGATTGAGAGCAGTATCTTTAGTCAGATCTACTCAGCCTTACCTTTTGCAATTTGGTTTTTTTTAGGAATTGAAGGCGTGGCAATGTGTGTTGAGGAAGTAAAAAATCCAGAAAAAGCGATTCCACGTGGTTTGATAACTGCAATTATTACTTTGTTAGTTTTTGCGTTAACTGTGATTGTTTGTTCAACTGGTATACTACCTAGCTCAGTTTTGGTTAGTGGTAATGATGCATTACCTAAAGTATTAGCTGCGGTGAGCTCCAGTGATAGCTGGCTTACTTTAATGATGATTTATCTGGGAATATTTGGACTAATTGCATCATTTCACGGCATCATCTTTGGCGCCTCGCGTCAGGTGTTTGCTTTGTCACGAGCAAGATTATTACCTCACGGTTTAAGTTATGTAGCACCTAAGTTGCTAACTCCCGTAAATTCAATTATTCTATGCTGTGTGATTGGGGTTGTTTGTGCATTAAGTAATCAAACGGCCGTATTGGTAAGTATTTCAGGCTTAGGTGCAGTGTTTGTTTACGCTTTATCATTAGCTGCTTTTATCAAGCTTAAATTAGCTAAGAAAGGTGCACATGAACACTCATTTAAAGCACCCTTTTTTCCAGTTTTGCCTATTATTACGGTATTATTGGCAGTGCTTATTTGCGGCTTAATGTTGCTTGCGGATATAATGACTAGCTTAATTTTTTTGGCGGCGGTGGTTATAATTTGTATTTTCGCGGCAATAATGTATTTTGTACATAAGGATAAAGCTACACATGAAGATTTACACTAAAACTGGTGATCAAGGCGAAACTTGTCTTTTTGATGGTAGTCGCACTAGCAAAGATGATTTACGTTTGGATTTAATCGGCGATATTGATGAGCTTAGTGCTCATTTAGGTTTAGTACATAGCTTGCTGGATGATGCTAAAATTAATGAGTTTATTGTAAAGATTATCCATAATTTATTCCATCTCAATGCTCATTTGGCTGGTGCAATTAAATACGCTAGTCTTGATTTAAGTGAGGAGGTGGCTAATCTTGAATCATCTATTGATAATATGGACTTGTCACTGCCAACATTGGTTGATTTTATTTATCCGTTAGGTAGTCAAACTATCGCGACCATCCATATTGCACGGACGATTTGTCGGCGTGCAGAACGTAAATTAGTTGCAGCTGGATTAGAGTTTAAATTTCATCCAACATCATTACAATATCTTAATCGTTTATCTGATTGGTTATTTACACTAGCGCGCTACGTGGCGGAAAACAACCAGATCGAGGAATGTATTTTAAAAAACCCATTCTTTGTTAGATGAAAAGCGAATTTGTGGCGTAGTTAAATTTACAGCTACGCCAAATAAGTGATCAAATTATATGAATTATTGATAATTAATCATTACTGCAAAAATAATAAAAGCAGCACTGAGTAACATCAAATAAATATAAAATTTGAGAATAAATTTAACCCAAACGCCATAGTCAATTCGTGACACGCCCAGAGTTCCCATCAAAGCTGCTGAGGTTGGCATAATACAATGAGTCCAGCCATCACCAAGTTGAAAAGCCAGTACAGCGATCTGACGGCCAACGCCAACTAAATCAGATAAAGGTGCCATTAATGGCATGGTAAGTGCGGCCTGACCAGAACCAGAAGTTACGAAAATATTAAAGATAGACTGAAACAAAAACATAGCAATTGCTGAAACATATTCGTTTAAGCCGCTTAATAGATTTGCCGAGGCATGAAGCACCGTATTTAACATGGTAAATTGAGTAGCATCAGCGCCACCCATCATTAAGATAATACCATGTGCCATCCCGACGATCAGTGCTGCGGGTAGTAAATCTGCTGCACCACTTTTAAAGGACTTTGCCATGACATTGAGATTCATTCCATTGATTTTAGCTAATGTGCTAATGATTCCGATAACTAAGCCCATTGCAAAAAACTGGGTTGCAATCTCTGGAATATAATACGCTTTGGCAATTACACCATAAACAACCCATACGATACCAAGTGCAAGCACTGCAATGATTAACCATGATGCAAAGCCAAAATGTTGTTTTACGTTGATTTCTGATAGCTGTTCACGAAAATAGTTATCGCTCTCGTAGCTTAGTGACTTACGCGGATTTTTTTGAATTGATTTGGCATATACAACGCTATAAATCATAATTGATGCGGTAAAAAAAGCCCACATTGCGATTCTAAATAGCGAACCAGATAATACTGGTACATTGGCGATACCTTGCGCAATTGCAACTGAAAATGGATTCATCCATGAGGTAGCAAAACCAACTTGTGTGGCAAGATAGGTAACTAGTACGCCTGTTAGGGCATCATAACCCATTGCGACCATCATTGGTGCTAAAATTAGTGCAAAAGCAATTGCCTCCTCTCCCATACCAAAAACCGCACCACCAATGGAGAAAATCAGTACCATTACTGGGAGAATTAAAATTTTGCGACTACTCATTTTGACGATGAGTTTCATCATACCCGTTTCAATTACGCCACTACGCATAATAATACCAAAAGCTCCACCAATAATAAGGATAAATGCCATTACGCCTACAGCACCGCCATTACGATCACCTGAAGTGATTCCATCATAGACGAAATTTAGAAATCCTGATTTTCCATCACTGGCAAAAATGGCTGGTGGATTATGCACTACTTTGCCATTTGTATCGGTTTGAACCTGATAACTGGTAGCAACTAGTACACTGCGTGTTTTTGTCACACCTTCAGCACTATAGCTGATTTTTTGCGTATCAAATTTACCAGCTGGTACAAAAAAACTTAATACATAAACTAAAAATACTACGCCGAATAAAATAACCAGAGTATCAGGCATTGCAATGTATTTAGATTTTTTGATGTTAGATTGATTCATTGATGGCTCCCTAGGTTTAAATAAACATTAGATCTATAATTTAGCATATATCCTATCGTTATATGGGATAATAGCAGGATTAATCTCATTTATTACTAATTACATTAAAGGGTACATCATTTATGCTTAAGATTAAATTATTTTTTACGATCATAATAGTTTTATGTGGTATGAGTTTGTCATATGCGGAGAACGTGACTCCGATTACTGATTTTGAGATTAAGAGTTATTTGGGGACATGGTATGAGATTGCGCGTTTACCAAATCGATTTGAGAAAAAATGTATTGCGCCAGTTACCGCCAATTATTCGATAGACCCAAACAATATAAACAAGGTAATAGTGGTTAATAAATGTAGCCGAAATGGTGATGGACCTAGTATTGCGGAAGGCGTGGCTTCTTTTGTAGAGTCTGCGAATATTGGTAAGTTAGAGGTGACATTTTTACCTAAGTATTTAAGATGGTTGCCTGTTGGCTACGGTGATTATTGGGTGCTTTACGTTGATTATGAAAAAATTGCACTAGTTGGGAGTCCTGATCATGACTATCTTTGGGTGCTAGCTCGTTCAGATAATGTTGATAAAGAATCAATGGCAAAAGTACTTACTATTGCTAAAAATCAGGGGTTTGAAACCGATAAGCTGATTTTCAATTATGAAAGTTCCCATTATGAAAGCGTTACGTTAGCTCAATAAAGATTTTTTGCTGGTTTAAACTATTGTAAATAATGGTACTGATGTTCTGCTATTTAATTTGAAAGTTATTAATTTAAGCAAGAATATGAGTTAAATTGCAACATTAATCAAAAAATTCATCAGAAATCTATTGTAATTTGTTACTTAGAGTAAGATTCTGTCCTGATTAAGTTGATTTTGGGGTATACTACAAGATTGAGTGTTTATTCTGGTAATACCTTATTATAACTTTTTTATAAGAGTAAATAATGTTTGATGAAATTTTTGACCAAAACGGCGGCATCCGTCAGCATTATCTGCCATATTTAGATTGGCTGAAAAACTGTCCAACAGGATATTTAGATCGTAAAATGGCAGAGGCAGATCTTTTATTTAGAAGAATTGGGATAACTTTTGCGGTTTATGGTGAAGAAGAGGGAGCAGAGCGTCTGATTCCATCAGATCCAGTTCCACGTATGATCCCTGCTGCAGAATGGGAATATCTACAAAAGGGTTTGGAGCAGCGTGTTTTAGCACTAAATCTATTTCTGGAAGATGTTTATCATGAAGGGCGTATTCTTAAAGAAGGAATAATACCTGCTGAGAAAATCTATAAAAATGCACAATTTCAAGCATGCATGCTTAATATTGATCTACCGCACAAAGTCTACTCCCAAATTAGTGGAGTTGATTTAATTCGTCATTCTGATGGTAATTACTATGTACTTGAAGATAACTTACGCATTCCTAGTGGTGTTTCGTATATGCTGCAAAATCGCCGAATGAGCCGTAAATTATTTCCTGAACTATTCGAAAGCTATAATGTTGAGCCAGTAGATCACTATCCATCGTTATTGCATACTACTTTAAAAGAATGTGCTTTTTGCGAAAATCCAACCATTGCAGTACTTACACCAGGTCCATATAATAGTGCTTATTATGAGCATGCGTTTTTGGCAAAAGAGATGGGTGTCGAACTGGTTGAGGGACGCGACTTGTTTGTTGAAAATGACCGTGTCTGGATGCGTAGTATTTATGGTGCAAAACCAGTTGATATTTTATATCGTCGGGTTGATGATGCATTTTTGGATCCATTGGCGTTAAACCCAGATTCTTATCTAGGTGTTCCAGGTTTGGTGCAAGCTTATCGTGCTGGTGGCGTTGCTTTAGCTAATGCACTGGGTACTGGTGTGGCCGATGATAAATCAATTTACCCATATGTACCACAGATGATTAAATTTTATCTTGATCAGGACGCTATTTTGCAAAATGTTCCAACTCGTATCTTATCTAATCCCGAAGACTTAAACTATACTTTGGCTAATTTGGATAAATTGGTGGTTAAAGAAGTGCATGGTGCTGGTGGTTATGGTATGCTGGTTGGCCCTGCGAGCACTAAAGAAGAGCGAGCTAAATTTGCTGAAATTTTAAAAGCTAAACCTGATGGTTATATCGCTCAACCGACATTAAGTCTTTCTACTTGTGGAATTTGGTTGGATGAAGATCTTACGCCACGTCACATTGATTTACGTCCTTATGTATTATCTGGTGCTAAAGTTAGAGTTACTCCAGGTGGTTTAACCCGCGTGGCATTGACTAAAGGTTCTTTAGTGGTAAATAGTTCACAAGGTGGTGGAACTAAAGACACTTGGGTTTTAAATGAAAATCAACCAAAAGGAGGATACTAAACATGCTAAGTCGTACCGCATCTAACTTATATTGGATGGCGCGTTATTTGGAGCGTGCAGAATCAACCGCAAGACTTCTTGATGCTTGTTTTCAGCCAGGGATGCCTTATGCTGGTGATTTGGACAAGCTTCGCGCGCTGCCTTTGCACATCCAAAATGCCCATACTGATTTTTCTTTAACTGATACAGCGTTATCAATCGAGTCAGTTAGTAAATTTATGATTTCTGGCAATACACCAGCATCAATTAGAAATAGCCTAGAAATGGCTCGTGAAAATGCGCGTTCTGAACGTAGTAGATTAAGTAGTGAAGTTTGGGAAGCCATTAATCAGACGTGGATTGAGTTTCAGGAAATGCAGCATAAGCCATTAGCTATTTTTACGGACTGGTTACGTCAACGTGCTTTTATTTTTCAAGGTGCAGTTAGTATTACTATGCCAGAAAATTTAAGCTTGCATTTTTTACGCCTTGGTCTGTATATAGAGCGTGCTGATCAAACTCTACGTATTCTAGAAGCTAAATTAGTTTTGGATAGTTTGACGGATTATTCTGATTACTATCATTGGATTATGATTCTACGTGCTGTTAGTTCATTTGAAGCTTATCAGGAAACAATTGCGGCGACTCCTTCACATGATAGAGTATTTAAATTTTTACTGTTTAATAAAACAGTTCCACGTAGCGTTCGTTATTGTATTGCTAAAATTCAAGATTTAATTGAGTTAATTCGTGCTGAAAAACGCCGTCCTTCACTTAAAGTTTGTGGTAGTATTTTTTTAAAACTTCGTTGTGATGAGTGGACAGATATTGTGAGTATTGGACAGAGTGATTATATCCAATTGTTACAAGATGAAGTTGCTGAACTTGCAAATTCAATTCATAAAGGTTATTTTGTAACAGTATGATATTAAATGTAGAACATCGAACCAGTTATTCCTATGTTGAACCGCTTTTAAGAAGTATTCAACTGATTCATTTGACGCCTCATGAAAGTAATCGTCAGCATGTGATTAGCTGGTCATTAGAGCTTCCAGGAAAAAATATCGTTACGAATAAAGATTGTTTTGGAAATATAACTCATTATTTTACTTTAGAGGGGCGATTTTCTGAACTTGAAGTTCTTGCAAAGGGAGTTGTTGAAGTTTTTCCAATGCGCGCAAACATGGAGCCAGGTACCTTACCACTAGAGTACTACCTGCGCTTTACATCATTAACTGAGATTGATGAGCCATTGCGTAGCTTTGTTGACGAATTTGTGCAACAATATCCTGATTTTAAATCTGATGTTGCTGTTTCGTTAAACTTGTTAAACGCACTTTCTGCAAAAATCTTACAATTAGTACCTTATACTAGTGGCGCTACAAGTGCCACAACCACTGCACAAGAGGCTTTCACATTGGGTGCTGGCGTGTGTCAGGATCATAGTCATATTTTCTTGGGGTGTTGTCGATATTTAGGTTTATCTGCGCGTTATGTTAGTGGTTATCTGCATACGGACGATAGCAGTCATCTGGCAAGTCACGCGTGGGCAGAGGTTTGGTTAGGTAGTTGGTACAGTTTTGATGTAAGTAATCAATGTGCTGCAGGGGAGCAATATATTGAATTAGCATATGGTCTAGATTTTTTAGATAGTAGCCCAATTCGCGGAAGCAGAATTGGTGGTGGAGATGAAACTTTAACGGTTAAATCATTAGTGACGGAACAATAGACTTTTTGCATAAGCAATTATTTGGTTCTTAGACTAGGAGTAAATTCTTTGAAGCGCGGAATGTATACGAAGTACATGATGAACACTGGATAAGTATTTACGACAATGTATAAGGTCTAAAGAAGCCGCTTATAAGAAGTCTAATAGGGGGGTATATGACTTATTGTGTAGCAATAAAAATTAAAGAAGGACTTATTTTTGCATCAGATAGCCGAACTAATGCAGGGATTGATAATATTTCAGTTTTTTGTAAGACCAGTCGCTTTGAAATTGCAGGAGAACGGCAAATTTTTTTATTAAATGCGGGTAATTTGGGTACAACTCAGGAAGTAGTCTCGTTATTGCGTAAGGAAGTCGAGCGTGGAGCAGAACATAATATCCTTCAATTGGATTCATTGTTTGATGTCGCGCGTAAAGTAGGTGATACTGTCCGTGAAGTTATTCGGCGGTTACCATCTTCTAGCTCAGGAATTGATTTTGGATGTTCATTTTTAGTTGGTGGACAGATTAAGGGTGAGGGGCAGCGTTTATTTATGGTTTATGCGGCAGGTAATTTTATTGAAGCTACCAAAGAAACTCCCTTTTTCCAGATTGGTGAATTAAAGTATGGTAAACCAATTTTAGATAGAGTAATTAACTATGATACACCGCTTGGCGATGCAATTAAGTGTGCTTTAGTATCATTTGATTCAACCTTACGTTCTAATTTATCAGTCGGTTTGCCAATAAATTTAAGTCATTTACCGCCTCAAACTATAAACCATGAAGATGGTGAGATTGAAATTGCTAAACCCATGACTACTCTGATTGACGAATCAAATGAGCTTTTTCAGCAATTACGCCAAGGGTGGTGTGATGGTTTGCAATATGTGTTTAAAACAATTCCTAATCTCAACTGGTGGAAAATATAGCGATTTGTTGGATATTGTTGCACATATAGATTTAATTAACTCTATTTGAGCGGAATTTAAGAGCCCTTGGCATTAGGTAGGGTAAAATTGAGTCCTGAAATAACCAATTTTATAATTAGCCATGCAAATAAAAAAAACACTCCAGCGCCATTTAAAAACCATCCCAATTCTATATTTAATGATAGTCTTAATTTGGATGTTAGTTTTTGCCGCTGTTGCATATCGTTACTTTCATGGCTTCTCCAATTCTTCGACTGAAGACATTTCACAAACGTTAAGTGAAAAAAATTATCTTAATAGCTCCACACTTAAGTCAAGCTATTTGGATAGTGATTTTATCAATAATTTGGCAAAAGATACTCAAGACCAGCTGTTAGATGAAAAAAACGAATCATTACAGAATATTGATTTGCAGTTTAATACGCTCTATACTGAATTAGGTGCAATTTCTTCGTTATACGATGCAGATACGAAAAACTATGTACTATTTTTAAATAATATTCCATTGGGGCAAGTCACCAATCCATTGGTGAAATATGCTTTTCGCTTACAAAATAAACAAGTTGTTTTAATTTTTGAGGTTGAAGATGTTGGTGATGATTCAGTTTATACAATGCTTGATCTTTCATCCAGAAATAAACGAATACTACACGAGGTAGGGAATTTTGAAAAGTTGCAAGCGGCTTCTTTAAGTAATGATAAATTGTGCGTTTATTTAAAATTTAATGATGCTAGAAAATATAGCGATAAAGATGGTGATTACCAATTATATCAATATTGTGGAGCGGGCAGTTTTAATAAGATTCTTGATGTTAAATCCGAAGTATATTATCAACGTAAATTTGCTGGTATGAACGCCGATCAGATAATTAAATTGGCAAAGCATGATAAATGTTATGATTCTACTACCAAACATTTATATTTGGATCGTAAATGTGATTACGGAATTAAATATTGCCATATTTTTAAATCAATTAAAACTGAAATAAATAGTTCTAGTTATCTGGATCTGGAACATGCTTGTGCAGATCGTGCCCAAACGCGAGTTGTTCAGATGTTGATGTTGAACTAACTAAAAAATAAAAGCTGGTATATTACTACCAGCTTTTATTAAAGTTTGTAGTTACTCATTCATAAACTGCCACAATATAGTGTGAGTAGTTACTAAAGTTTTTCTATGAGTTTAGTTAATAAATGCCATGATTTTGCAACTGACTGAATATTCACTTTTTCATTAGGTGAGTGTGGAAATCGAATAGTTGCGCCAATTGAAATTGCATCAAGTGACGGGAATTTATCCATAATCAGACCACATTCTAGTCCACCATGAGTCGCCCCGACGTGAATTTCATGGTTGAACAATTCTTGGTATACTTGTTTTACAACTGCTAACGCTGGACTTTTTGTATTCGGTTGCCATCCTGGATAACTATCGGAATGCTCAATATCTGCACCAATTTGTCGAAAAGCTGCCGCTACACTGTTAGCTGCTTTTATTTTAGGTGCGTGCATTGCACTACGCTGCAATGTTACCACTTCTAGATGTGTATCGGTGGTACTTACCACTCCAACATTGCTTGAAGTCTCAGCTATTCCCAGTTTATTATTCATTCGCCATACGCCATTAAATACGCTGGTAAGGGCATTGATAAAATGCAATGCATTATGCTGAGCAATAATGTGTGTTGCCGCTGCAACTTCCTGGATAGTTAATTTTAAATTTGGGTCAGTATCTGCAAATTCTAGCACAAGATCTTTAGCATAATTATTTATAAAGTTAATTACTTCACTCGGTTCACAATTGGCAATAGTAATGACCGCTTCACAATATGACGGAATTACATTGCGTAATTTTCCACCACTGATTGAAACTAAGTCAATATCAAATTTATTATGTAGTTGAATTAATAAGTGTGCGATTTCTTTAATTGCATTAGCTCGTCCTAATGGTATATCAACACCAGAGTGACCGCTAAATAGATCCTTCAACTCAATCTTATAGGTTATTACTTCTGTTTTTGCATTTATCCGTGTATAAGGGTAGCTAATATTAGTATTAATTCCACCCGCGCAACCAATACAAACTTCGGTATCATCTTCAGAATCTAAATTCAACAATACCTGAGATTGTAATTCATCCCCGACAATTCCAAATGCGCCACTCATTCCCGCTTCTTCATCGGTAGTAATTAAAACCTCCAAATCATTATGTTTAATATCTGTAGATGATAATACTGCTAGTGCCATTGCAACACCCATACCATTATCTGCACCAAGGGTAGTTTGATTGGCAGTTACCCATTCCCCATCAATATAGGCATCAATCGGATCATTTTCAAAATCATGGTTAGATTCTTTGGCTTTAGATGGAACCATATCCATATGAGCTTGAAGGGCAATTTTCTTTCGAGTAGGGGTGCTATCTGTTGCTTTTTTGCGAATTACGATATTTCCAATTGGAGTCACCGAGTAATCTAGTTGTAGACGTTTAGCTTCTTCGATCAGATATGCCAATATTTTAGCTTCTTTCTTAGACGGGCGTGGAATTTGGGTTATGCTTTTGAAATATTTCCAAACAATTTGTGGTTCTAGTTTTTCTATATTGCGATCCATAATTACTCCTTGATATTATGTATGAACAGATTTAATTAGGCTAACTGTGAATTATAGAATAAATTACAGGTATTTGTTGATTAAATTTGCTTAATTGCAGTGATTTGAGTGCGGTTATTGGTATATAATACAGTCAAAATATTTGGAGAGCTTTACATGCGGATGAATAAAAAAACTTTAGCCTTAATCTTGACTGGACTGGTTAGTAATAATGCATTTGCAGCATTAGTTGATAAATCAGACTTAATCGTTGATCAGATTCAGATTGGTAAAATGGATGGTGACACTGAACCATCACAGTATTCAGTTATGTTTAATTTTCATAATAGTGGTGATGATATAAATAAATGGCAAATTGGATTTTATATGCCACGTAGTTTTTACAGTTTAGCTGCGCAAAATATTAATCCAGCGTTGGAAATGCAAGTATGTAATGCTGATGGTGGATGTGCTAATCTTCATTATGTAAAATCAGCATTTAATGCACCAGATTTAAGCCAAGGATATTTTACAATGCTAGAACCAATTAGTAGTTTCCCGCTAAAAGAAAAAGGGCGCTACTATATTCGACTTGCTCACAGCAACCAGTGGCCTGCAGGTAATGTTTCAGCACTTCCACAAAACTTATTTTTGATTAGTGATAATTATACTAAAAAGGGAGTTCCTCGAATTTATACGATAAGCACGGAGCTTACCCAATATTCTTTGCTTGGCTATGATCATAATCAAGTTGAAACGCAGATTAAGGATAAATTAACCGCAAATTGGCAAAATAGTCAAAGCTTTATCACTGATTCACTGCCTGGAATTGTGCCACAACCAGTTAGTATTAAAGCTATTGGTAATGATGGATTCACGCCACCAAAACAATTAACTATCCATAATCAGTTAAATGATAATAATAGTGTTGTAAGCTTGTGGGCACAGACAATTAAAAGTGATTGGAAACAAAAAAAGCCTGTTTTATTTGATAATGATAGTGGAGCAAATACTGGTATCATCATTACTGAAATCAGCGATCCTAAATCAATTGCCAATAGTCCTGAAGGTTATCGTCTTACGATTAATGCCGATAATATAACTATTGAAACTCTTACACAGACTGGGGCATACTACGCCTTACAAACACTACGTCAAATCTGGGTACAAAATAAGCAAATGCTTCCTAGTGTAACGGTTACGGATTATCCGCGTTTTAAATACCGTGGAGTTTTGCTGGATACTGCCCGCCATTATTTTAGCGTCGCTGAAATTAAAACCTTGCTTGATGTTATGGCAAGTCAAAAATTAAATACATTGCATATTCATTTTGCAGATGATGAAGCCTTTCGTCTTGGGTTGGAAGCGTATCCGAATTTAACTGCTACTGCAGCTAACCGTGGCTTAGGACAAGCAATTGGCCCTAATATGTTGCCACAAAATAATTTAGATACCACTAATTTAACACAGCAGAATTATCCGCTTGCCAATAGTGCTTATAATGGCTCATATTCCGCAGAGGAAATTAAAACCTTAATTAGTTATGCTAATGCTAATCAAATTACAATTATTCCAGAAATTGATTTACCCGGTCATGCTAGAGCATTGATTAAAGCATTGCCTGAGGTGATGGTTGATCCAAATGATAATTCGCAATTTGTTTCAGTGCAAGGTTATAGCGATGATGTTTTACCTGTATGTACTTATGGAACTGATATCTCAGTTGGAAACCAGTTTACACCAACGATGAATACTATCATGCAAAATGTAGCTGCACAATTTAATAATCAAAGCACTGTGTATGCGGTTAATAATGAGGTTAGTGTCGGTGGTGATGAGGTAAGCTCGCATGCTTGGACGAATGATACTAGTTGTCGAAATGAGTGGAGTGATCTATCTGCATTAGAGAAGTCACACCTATTCTTCCAGAAGCTAGCCAATTCTAATCGTGAGTTGGTATTCTCTGGTTGGCAGCAATTCATTCAAAATGATAATGAGACTCTGGGTAAAAATATTGTCGCAGCTAATCAAACTGGGCATGTGTGGGTGTGGAATCCATCTGCTGAAGGCGTTAAACAGGCTGCTAGCTTAGCGAACAATAACTATCCTACGGTATTAGCATATGCTGATAAAACTTATTTTGATTTGGCATATACTCCAAGTATGTATGAGCCAGGATTTACTTGGGCAACAGGCTATTCTGATACTTATAGCAATCTGAGTATGGCAGAGACAGCGAGTAAAACTCAATCTAAAACTAAGAATCCACAAAATATCGTAGGTGTTGAAGGTACTTTATGGTCAGAAAATTTACCAAGCTTTGATCATTTAATGTATATGGCACTGCCAAAAATGCCAGGATTAGCCGAAGCTGGCTGGTCACCAAATTGGGTAACGATAAATAATAAGCAGCTGGATTGGCAAAGCCTAGCTACTCGACTTGGTTGTGGTGAAACTGGCTTTTTAGCTTATTTACATCAATCATTTGGTGTTAATTATCGTGGCTATCCACATGGTATTAGCCGTGAGTTACCAGATGACAATTCATTATGCAACAATACAAACTCAAGTAACTAATTAGTTTTTGATGAATAAAATGGGTAATCTATAAAAAGATTACCCATTTTATTTTTATTTAGATTCTTGGGTGTTATCGACTACTGGAATAATGGTGTCATCATAACGGCTAAATGAGTCTTTATTTTTGAACTTAACGTAGTGCGGTAAACCTGAAACTACGCGCCCAAAAAATTCATAACCAAATTTTTCCCAAATACTGCCAATTGGGGTACAGCTAAAGGTACCAATTTCACCAAATTTTATACCTGTACTATAAAAACTATCGTCAAAATCAGGTAGATTACTGCTAGTCCGTGCATAAATTGCCTGTGCCATATTTTCCAGTTGATATGGGTCAAGTTTTAATATCTCAGCATAAATTGCATTGTAAATCTCATGTTCATCGGCATATTTACCAGTCAGAGATCCTGAGATATGATGCAAAATATCATTAGTATATTGCATACTAAATGCTTTGTAGAGCATGTATTGCTGTTTATAATTAGAAGACGTAGCACTTAGATAGGTCTGAGTCGTCGCATCACAACCATTGGTCGCAAAATCCATTGCATTAATTGTGTATAAATAAATATAGGTTTCAAAGAGTTTTTGATAATTATGCTCAGGAATATCGCGTTCTTTGGTGACAATGTAAAGATGTTGCAATGCATCAGGCAGCGCAGCAAAATGCGGTGTATCTGGATAGTTTTTAATAAACGCAACATTAATGCTTTCCAAGATTTCAGTCTTATTGATGTTGTCAAAGAAAAAATTATGATCTTTACCATAGAGTAATAGAACGCTTCCATAATATGGGTCAGCATTACTACTGGTGATTGCAACAAATCGGCTAATTGGAATCGAACAATATTCAGAAGATAGCAGATCTCCTTCATTACAACTAATTTGATTTGGATTTTGTACATCAATCGAGTTATAATTAATTGATGGCACCATAGATGGCATCACTGAGGGTAACATAGTGACTATGCTTGGGCAAGCGGTAAGCATCATTCCTAGTGGTGCTAAAACAGCTAATTGGCGCAATGATTTATTCTTGAGTAACTTTTTAATCATATCATACACCTTGTTTAAGGCTGGCTTCAATAAATGGATCAAGATCACCATCCATCACGCCGCGAATATTACCGATCTCGACATTGGTGCGTAAATCTTTAATCCGTGATTGGTCAAATACATACGAGCGAATCTGATGCCCCCAGCCAATATCAGTTTTACTATCTTCAAGTTTTTGCTTTTCAGCTTCTTTCTTGCGTAGCTCAAGCTCATAGAGTTTGGCTTTTAGCATCTTCATTGCTTCATCACGGTTTTTATGTTGTGAACGATCATTTTGACATTGCACCACGGTATTGGTTGGAATATGGGTAATCCTCACCGCCGAATCAGTTTTGTTAATATGTTGTCCACCAGCACCAGATGCGCGGTAGGTATCAGTACGTAAATCAGCTGGGTTGATTTCAATTTGGATATCATCATCAATTTCGGGGTAAATAAACACGCTGGCAAATGAAGTATGGCGTTTATTATTCGAATCAAATGGCGAATTGCGCACTAAACGATGTACGCCAGTTTCGGTACGTAAGTAACCAAAGGCATAATCACCTGAGACTTTAATTGTGGCATTTTTAATCCCTGCAACTTCGCCAGATTGTTCTTCCAGAATTTCTGCCTGAAAACCCTTGCGATCAGCATAGCGCAAATACATTCTAAAGAGCATATCAGCCCAGTCCTGAGCTTCAGTACCACCACTACCGG
>CAZTBH010000001.1:53008-63842 GCA_964611845.1 uncultured Neisseria sp. | reverse complement strand
TTCCGATCTCACTACCGGATTGAATATCAATAAAGCAATTATTCGGATCCATCGGGTGCGAGAACATTCGGCGAAATTCTAGTTTATCCAGCTCTTGTTGCGCCGCTTTCAGGTCGTTTTCAACCACTAGCATGGTTTCTTCGTCATTCTCCATTTGAGCCAGTTCAAATAGTTCACTGCATGCGCTAAGGCTATTGCCCAAGCGATCTAGTGTCATTACAACTGTTTCTAGTTGTTTTTTTTGTTTGCTTAATTCTTGTGCTCTATCTGGAGTATTCCAGATTTCTGGATTTTCAAGTTCTTTTTCTACGTCGTCTAATTTGGCTTTTTTGCCTGTGTAGTCAAAGAAACCCCCGTAATTCGGTGAGTTGTGTAGTTAGGGTTGCTGGTAGGTTAGCGATTTCATTAATGTGTTCAATCTCAAGCATTGATTTATTTCCTATATTTGGTATACTCAAGCAGATTGGAACACACGCGTGTGGAAATACTGGTAGGCGATTTACGACGAAACTTACTAACAGTAAGTGAGGAGTAAATCAACGACCTAGGATGATGAATCTGATTGAGTATAGGTTTTTAAGTAGGTTATTATACCCGATTTAACAGGTTCTTTGTTTGTGGGAGTGGCTAAAAGTTGGGTTGTGAACTTTGTTTTAGATAATAACAGCAAAATGTCTAGATTTTTCATTAGATCTAAGCTAGACATTTATGAGTTATGTAAATAATATATTGTTATAAATCAAGAAAATCTATTAAAGTGTTCTGGTGTAAGTTTTAAAAATGTCTAGATTTTTTCTTTTAACGCTATCTAGACATTTTTTAATTTCCACGATTTGCCCTTGTCAATTTCAATAACCTCTTTACTTTTCAGTAGCTGCAATATATTCCGTATCTTACTTTTCTTCTGGGTGTCACTCAATATATCTGGTAACTTATCCAGAATAATACGCTCAAAATCTTCGCGGGTACCCGTCTTAAACTTAGTCAGATAGTCAACAATCATTTTACGACAATACTCGTTATCAATGCCACGCTGGCGCATATAATCAGTTTGCTGCGCTGTTTCGTGGGCAATGTTCGATGATATATGAACGTTTGGCTTCCTGCCCTCAATAAAGCCTTTAGCGCGTAAATGAGCTATTTCTTCATTAGTTAGCGTTTTTTTCTTCTGTACCTTATCTAGTAGCAAAATATCAAATAATGATAATTCTGGATTAGTTGCTAATAATTTAGCATAAGCCACGTCTAGAACTTTACCTGTAATAGTAACAATCACCCGATTATTATCAATCGAATAATCTGGCATCGGGAAAAAGCGGCGCTTTTGAATAGTAAAGATGCGTTTTATACCGCTGCCAATGGTGTCAATCATGTTGAGATTAACCATTGCATTAGCTAAAAATGGATTGCGATATTGTTCTTGTGGTGCATCTTGTTGGATGACATTTTCAACTGAGCCAGGTATAAATGAGCCAGCATTAGAAAATACCAACGTGCCTGCATCATTCTCAACGACATTAACTCGACCAGCTAAAGTATAGTCTTGGTGAGCAATACAGTTATTCAGCGCTTCACGAATAATATACGGATCATATTGTTCAATCTCTTCTGGGAATAATGAACCATCGCGAATATAACGATATTTGAGATTCCTGATTTTGCTATAAACCGCTTCAACATTTAATAAAAATGGACAACTAAAATGCTGGTAATCAAGTTCAAGATTATCTTTGTCTTTAAGTATCCATGTGATTTTAGCCTGTGCTGGACTAATAAAATGCTCTGATTCAGCTTTACCCAATAGTACAATTGCAGCATTGGTTAAATTACGATTAATGGCTAACTTAGCTTTATTCAAAAATGTTATATCATCCCACTGGTTAATTTGTTCAACTAAATGGGGGTGCTTAACTTTGTATTGCAAACGTGCTTTTTCTATTGCTAACGGCTCTAAATCTGAAATAGTGGCAGTAGGGCATAGTTCTGCGCTCCAATCCACAAACATACCTTTACGACGAATACGATCTATTTCTTCCAAATTAAGCGGTTGTAGCTCCTCGCCATCACGACCGTAATAATGACCTTTCCATGCAATAGGCAAGCTATTAGGTGCTGGTGGAATCTGGAACATTAATACTCGTCCTGAATCCGTCATAATCTCATGAATCTCAATAAATGTAATTCGGTTGGTTGTATGATTAGCTACTTCCGCCTTTAAGCTTTGCAAATCAGCAGGGTTACTGCGGAATTGCGTACCGACAATATTACGTTTGTCGTTGACACCGAAGATTAGCCATGCTTCACTAACATTACTCAAATTTGCTTCATTGCTAAGAGCGCTAAAATATTTACCGAGTTTATCAAAATCGTAATTATTCTTGGCTTCTTTGAGCTCAAGAGTTTCTGTTTTTGATTTACTTGATATTAAATCAGATAATTTAACTTGTAGTTTCATTAACAACTCCCATCATTGCTTGATGATGGTCATGAAAATCTAATGTCTCAAAGACAGATTCAAATGCTTCAAGAAATAGATTAATATCAATATCTTTCGTGTCTGATATAGTCCCAATACCAGAGTGCGATTCACGATCCATATACCGTTTAAATGCTTCGTGTTTTTTATCCAGCTTAGTTAAATATTCTATCTTCTGTTTATAGATAAACCCAAAAAAGTATTCTAATATGTTCCGCATTGAGTTTGCTACAAGAATAGGATTATTCTGCCCGCTCTTACAATCTTTTATCACTTGCCAATATGCTTGGTAGTCATTTTGAATTTCATCTTTGCTAAGTTCAACAATATCTGAACATTTATATTTAGTTACTCTAAACATCTTATACTTATTTTTATATTGGGAGTTCTTGGGTATTAACGGATTCAATAATTCATTAAAAAAATATAAGTTGTGCGTTAAAATAAAAAGTTGGCTAATATTGGAGTTTTCTTGTAGCAATTGTTGAAAGAAATTATTTTTTATTAGTTGAGCTATATGAAAAACATAGTTATGAGAAAGGCTCGAGATTGGATCGTCAATAATAACGACCTTTTGCTCATTCGTAGCTTCTATAGATAGCTTACCTTTTGATAATTCAATAAAATATAAGAAAGTAATAATTGTTTTCTCGCCCTCACTAAGTGTTATGAAATTAGCATCTTTATTTTCTCGAATCAGCCTATATTTATTTTTATGCTCTGAATGTTCTGAGAGTTGAAAGCCTGATAATCCTAGCCACTTAAGATTATCATTTATTGTTTCAATAGTTTTTTCTATATTTATTGTTTTCGCCTGATTTTCACGAATTATAATGTGTTGATGTTGATTATCCTCTTTTAGAAATCGCTCTTTTTCAGCACAAGATTCTATCGACTGTACTGCTAGCCGTACGTTTGTATGGTAATTGTTAATATCAACCTTATAACGAAATCGTAAGTATTTCCAGAAGTCTTCTTTTATTTTTTTTGTGGATTGTTGACGATTTCTTATTGTAAAATTGTGCTCTTCAATTTTCTTGTTTATTCTAGATAAGAAATTATGAAATAATTGCAAGGCGTTATTTGATGACTCTATATTTATTTTTATATTTGGCTCTTTAATCTTCAATTCTATCTTATTTGAATTGTTTTTAAGATTCGCTTTAACAGTTTGATTTAATTGATTAAATTCAGTGGCAACTTCTGCAACAAAAGTATTATTCAGTAAAGTAGAAGTATAATTATCAAATAAGTTGGCTAATTCTTGATAATGATTTTTTAGTTTAGATATTTTGTTAATATTATCTCGATACGTTTCATCAAAAAAATCATGAATATTTTGCACAATATACGTAGATAATTCTTGCTGGCAAAATGGGCATTTATTATTGCTTTTGTCTATGTATAAAAGACCATCCTCTATCCACCTAGAGTTGTTAAGTTTTTCAACTAGAGTTTTTATACTACTGTTCTCATTTCCGACTATTACAGATTGAAAAATCTCATCATTTTCAATCTGTAATAGTTTCGTTTCATCAAACTGTTTTACTATTGCTATTTCATGAGTATCATCATTCGATAACTGATCGGCAACCTTTATTAGCTCGCCTATGTCTGGTGATTTATCAGGTAGCTGTATTTTTAGTAGATTTTCAGCAAGTTTATCTTTACTGCTATAATAACCTTCAAGACAAAGTTTACCAATCGAAGTATGTTTTGGATATTCTGTGATAGCACTCCAAATTTGTTCTTTTAATTTTGTTTTTACGTTATCCTTGCTAATTTCATTTCCTTGCTTTTGATTATTAATATCTTCTAAACCTAAATTATTTTCTGAGATTTTTATATTGGCTTGTTCTATGGCTTGATTTGCTTCAATGTTTAGTTGTGCAATAGTAAAGATACCTGGGATGTTATCTTCATGAAAATTACGTTGAATAAAATCTTGATTAAAAACTATAACTTTTCCAGCAATATTATTTGTGGACAGTGAACAATTTGGATAAATATCTTTGTTATTATATTCTGATAAATACCTTGAAATTGTCGTTTTACCAGTTCCATTTAAACCATATATTAAGTTAATTGGTTTATCTGTTATTATAGATGCACCATTATTATCATAGCTGGCAATATTTTTGAGGTTAATATTTTTTATAAACATATTAAATATCCAATTTCGGTAAATCATTCATGATTATTCACTTTTATTTAAATTTTAAGTTGAGTTAAATACTCAACCAATATATTTAGAGCGTTATTGTAAGGAAAAATCCTCACCCACTGTATCTCACGATCTTTTAAAATATCACCAAGCCCATCTGGTCCACGTAATAATATCTGCAATGAGACTAGCTTTAATAATGTAATAATCAAGTGCCTATTTTCATTTGTTGTTCTAAATATTAGCCATTCACCTTGAGTATCTTTAGTTATTTGATTCGTCTTTATCTGATAATCTATTGCTAAAATATTTTTAAAATCAGCATCATTAAATAAATTAATATTATTAAATAACATTTCATGAAAATAATCAAACCCATTATTTTCAATATAGTAAGACATTATTTTTGCTAGTAAGTATCGCTTAATTATATTTGATTCATCAATAGTTTTTAAAATTACACTTGTAACTAGTTCATGTAAATCATGTGTACTATTACGTAATGTAAATAGCAATCCCTCTTTCGCCTGTTCATCTCCACTGCAAACTCTATCTAATAACTCTATAGCCCGAGTTTCTCTAAGTGTAATACTCATTCCCGCAACGGCACTAATTATTGCACCAACTATATTTCCATTTAGTAGTTCTATACCTGTATCTTTAGACGTTCCAATCATGTGAGCTTTTCTGGTTTCTTTTAATTTTCTAATTACTACAGTATTCATTTATATATCCAATTTTGGTAAGTTATTAATGATTTTAACAGTCTCAAGGCTGACGGTGATAATGCGTTGCAATAGTTCGAGTGGATAGCGTGGATTATTCATGGTTTCAATAGCCCAATCGTTAGCATCATTGACAATGCCGCTATCTTTATGGGTAGCTACGCCTTGGCGTTCCATAACCCACTCAATAGCGGATTTACCGTTTACTACATAATCATAAGCTTCAAGCGGGATATTTTCTAAAGTGATTTTGCCGTTGTAAATAATTTTTGATTTATCAGCTTTATTGGCAAATTTCATTTTGATAACTCGAAAATCATCGGCTTGCAATTGGCTGATGTCTTTAGCAAAGGTTACAGGATACAGCTCTTTATTTTCATAGTTTAGATGTAAATCAGCTAATTTGCGTCCTGCGTGCTCAAAAGTTCTAAAGTCAGCAATGGTTTTAACTCGTGGAATACGTGGCAAGTCTTTGGTTAGGTTATCGGCATATTTGGTTTTGTATTCGGGAGAGTGTAACAAGCCATAGATGTAGTAAAATAAATCTTCTTTGGTAATTGATTTGTCATTGTAAAAGTCAGTAAAATGCTTTAATCCTGCATCGGTAATTGCTTCTTTGCGAGTATATTGTTTGCCACTTGGAGCAGTAACCACATCAGAATCATCACTAAAATCAAAACCATTAATTGCTTCTGGCTTTGGCTCGTATAAATACATTGGGAAACATTGACAACCACCATAAGTATCAAAATCTCTAATCAGGTCTGTAATTATGGTATAAAATCCTTTGACACTCCCAGTACCTGCAACAGTAATAGTTAGATTGCCAACTCCTTGCTCAGGATATATTTTAGGCATTTGATAAAGTACCATTGAAGTTTTTGAATCATAATAGTACCATATTTTTGTAAAAGGTCTATAATAAGATTGTAACGTATTTTTTGGATTAAATACTTTAAATAGATTTCGGACAATGTCATACCTGTAATCACGAGACCAAGCGATTTTTTTACTATTAACAGTTAGATGATTTGCCACATATTTTTCAGCTTCAGCTAATTTACTTGGCTGGTTTTCAATCTCATTACTATTTTTATAACGCTCTAATTCACTGTTATAAAAATCAATCATGTTTGAGACATTTTGTGTGAGTTTAGGTTTAGAGTAATTATAAAGCCATGCGTCTCGGGCTGTAACTACACCATTGGAATAGTTTTCAAATATTGTAGTTTCAGATTTATCTCGTTTATCACCTAATGAAATATGATCATAAAAACTATTATCACGTTGATTTAACCAATCATTGTGCTTATCTGGAGTAAGTTCTTGCCATAAGTCTTGCTGAGTTACTGATTGAATTGATTTTAAATTAGCAATTCTTTCCAACTTTTCTTCTTTGGTTAAATAATCTCCAACTTCATAAAAATAAATCTTACCATGTCCTTTAGTTTCTGAATTTTTAACAAAAATGGTTATAGCAACCCCCGTCATAATATCAAAAATATTTTGTCCTTCGCGTTTAGCAACATCTCCAGATTTACCACGTATTGCACCTCGTAAATTGAAAACATATATATTGCTAAACTCTTCTTGTAAACATTTACGCATACCATCAGCTGAATTTGACTCTATCCAGCCAGCATTGGTAATAAAGCCAATCACTCCGTATTTGTCGATTCTGTTACTAGCCCAGCGAATAGCACGGATGTATGAATCATAAGCACTTTTTGATAGTCCAGCATTCGAGTGTTTAACATAAGTAGTTTCAATGCTAGCATCTAGATTTGGATATTTTAGATTTTGATTATTATCATTACCGCTTGATTGTCCAGCTGAATAAGGTGGATTACCGATAAACACGCGAATCGGTAGTTTTTTCTGAATTTTACGACGATGGTTATTATCGGCTAATTGTGGAGTGATTAAGTCTTCTGATTTCTCATTAAGTTGAAAGGTATCAGTTAAGCAAATTCCTTCAAATGGTTGATATTTCCCGCCAACAATGGCATGGTAAACCGCTTCGATATTGATACTCGCGATATAATAAGCGAGTAACACGATTTCATTGGCATGCAGCTCGGTAGTTTTAATCTTTTCGCCGTTGACAGTTTTATCTTGTAGATTATATTTGTATTCGAGTTGTTCTTTAGTCAATAAGCCACTTTGCATAAGTCGCGTGATAAACGTACCTGTACCAGTAAACGGATCGATGATGTGGGTGTTTCTATCTCCGAGTTCTTGATTAAATTCTTGTTTAAGTATATCATTTACGCTATGGATGATAAAATCAACACATTCAACTGGAGTATAAACAATCCCAAGCCTTTCGGTCATGCGCGGGAAGGCATTGCGGAAGAATTTATCATAAAGTTCAACAATAATTTTTTGTTTGGCTTCGGCATTATCAATGCCATCAGCACGACGTTTTACGCTTTCGTAGAATTTATCGAGCTTTTTAGCTTCGTTGTCAATATGATGTGCATCAAGTAAATCAATGACCTTTTGCATTGACCTTGAGATTGAGTTATTATCGGCAAAGTTATAATCACTAAATAGGGCATTAAATACCGGACGGGTAATAATATGCTGTGCGAGCATTTCAATTACTTCTTCTTCGGTAATTGAATCATTGAGGTTGTTTTTCAGTTCCTGCACAAATTCAATAAAAGTTTGATATTCAAGACTGTTTTTATCTTCTAATGTGGTTTTAATCCGTAAGATATGCTTGCTGGCAATATCGGTAATATCATTTGCCCAATCTTCCCAGTAAGTACGTGTACCGCATTTTTCAACAATCTTGGCTAACATGGCTTTTTGTACGGTATCAATGCTTAAATCTAGCTCGGCTTGTTGTGGGATATCGCGTTCGCGGTCATTATCTCCAGTGCTGGTTTTGGAGTCGCCACCTGTACCCATACCAGATTTTTTACCTTGGCTTTGTTTGGTGTATTCGGGTAATTTATCTACCATCGCGACAATTTCAACGTGTTTTTGAATAGCTTCGATTTTACTCTTTAGGCTATCAACTAATTCCACCTTGTTAATATCAGAATCTAGCCGTTCATCATGTGAGCGTAAGGCATTTAATACATCCCAGACAATTTGATAACTTGGATTTTTCTTTAATTCCTCTTCGGAGCTTTTACCTTCGGGAATAACTACCGGAATAATTATATAGCCGAGTTGTTTATTAGGTGCTTTACGCATTACCCGTCCAACCGATTGCACTATATCAACCTTGGATTTACGACCATGAATAAACATTACCGCATCTAGTGATGGTACATCAACACCCTCTGATAAACATTTGGCATTGCTCAAAATGCGGCAAGTATCCTCGGTATTTTCTTTTAACCAAGATAGTTTTTTGCCTTTTTCGGTAGCGTTCATTGTGCCATCAACATGATCCAATTGGCAAGTTATGTTTCCAATTTCAGGATAGATTGCTAAATACTCATCGACAACTAAACCAAACTCTTTGGCAAAATCCTTGGATGCGGCAATACTTTTACAGAAAGATACCGCACGTTGCATTGGCTTATGATCATTAACTTGTAAGCCTTCCTTGATTAATGCCTTATAGCAACCAATCATCTTGGCTACGTCGTCAAGGTCTAATCCACCGCCTGAGCTTTTAAAGTATTTCTGCATATCGCTACTAACTTGTTTGGCATCAATGGCTAAAACAATTACTTTATAGTCAGTCAATAAGCCTTTCTCAACTGCTTCACCAAATTTTAAGCTATAAAATACCGTTCCAAAAACCTCAGTATCATCCATGGAGTATAGTTCGGCTTTATTTTCTTTGGCTTTCTCTTTGACGGTATCAATATAAATGCGTGGGGTGGCGGTCATATATAGGCGTTTTGTGCCACGGATAAAATCATTATCATGGATTTTTACAAATTCTGAATCATCCTCACCAGCTAAGGTCGCGCCAGTGGTGCGATGTGCTTCATCGCAGATGATTAAATCAAAATCAGCCATGCCATAAAGTTTTTGGGCTTTATTAATTACGTCAATTGATTGATAGGTCGAGAATATAACCGTCATTTTATCTGGATATTGTTGTTGATTTTTCTCGGCTAGTTTTTTAGCATCGGTAGTCGCTGGATAAGCCAGATCATGAGTATTTACCTCAGCAATATCATCTTCACTAGCTTTGCGTTTACCGACATCAACGTCAGAACAAACTGCAAACGCATGAATCGGCGTAGTGGTTTCAATACTCCACTCGGTAATAGTTTGGCTGGCTAAGGCTAACGATGGCACAAGGAATAATACCCGTTTGTTTTTACCGGCTATTTCTTCAGCGATTTTTAGTGCGGTAAAGGTTTTACCTGTACCACAAGCCATAAAGAGTTTACCTCTATCCGCAATTGCAAAACCTTCTTTGGTTGCTGTAAGAGCTTCTAGTTGATGCGGTCGAAGTGATTTTTTTGTGACTTCTTTAATGACCTTTTGCTGTAAATAAACAGCCCAGTCAATCGAGCTAGTTTCAAACTCATCCAACGAAATGCGAGTAAATTCTTTTGAGGAATTATTTAGTTGTTCTTCAACAACTTTATTTAAACCTTTATCAGTTGTGTCAATCAGCACACGCCGTGTAAATTCGTTGCTATCTGATGCTGCCATAAAACTATCAATTTCAGCTTTGGATATCGAGGTAGTATTATAGAATTTACATTGTATTGCGGTATAACCCTCACCATATTCAGCACTATTAGTTGCAACTAAATCAATACCACTATCAAAGCCAGATTTATTCTGTTCTTTTGCCCATTCGCTAAAGGTTTGAATTTTGCTAAATTGCGGTGCAAAACGTGCATCATTTTGTAAAAATGGAATTACCAACTTTTCAAAATAATTTCCTTTTTCGCGTTGGGTTTCTGAATTGTCGCGGTAGATTGATAATAGTTGCTGAAATGGTGTAGTCATATTGGATTTTTCAAATAGATAATAATGTGCAATTTTACCACATTATATAGTTAGAGCATTGGCTTATCCATATCGTATGATTACTTGGTTTGATACGCGTTAAGCAGTGTTCTAGACATGTTATCTCATGAGGTTACTAATTGAAAAGATGCTTATCCATTCGTGTTAAGATGTAGTCTTGAAAATGTGTTATCAGGTAAATATGGAATGAATATTGAGCTGATTTTAAAGCAATTAATTAACTGTAATATAAGTTCGCCACTTGAGCAAGCGCATTTTTTGGCGCAATGTGAACATGAATCTGCCAATTTTAAGCATTTGAGCGAATCCAGTAACTATCGTTATAAAAGTGCTAAGCTGGTTTTTGGTAAATATAAAGCGCAAATTGAGGCTAAGCAACGTGAGGAGCGTGCTACTGATGATAGTTTTTCTCCGCAACCATGGCTTTTTGATTTAGTCTATGGTGCGCGGATGGGTAATCAGCTCGATGGAACTAACGATCATGACGGCTTTGATTTTCGTGGTGGTGGC
>CAZTBH010000001.1:52427-52998 GCA_964611845.1 uncultured Neisseria sp. | reverse complement strand
ATTAACTGGTAAAGATAATTATGCTAAATTTCTTGAATTTGCCAATGCTCGTGGACACAAACTATCTGTGGATGAAATTGCCGAATTTACCCGAACTGAAGCAGGAGCCGTTTTATCGGCAATCTGGTATTGGCAAATTAATAAAATAGGAAAATTTGCACTTCAGGATGATACAGTTGCAGTAAGTAAGTTAATCAATTGTGGTAGCATCCATAAGCCAGATAGCAGCGTAATTGGTTTGGAAGAGCGAATTAAGGCGACTACCAAATATAAACTATTGTTAGGGTCGGGTATTAGTAAAACTGCAAACAGTTAAATAAACTTGGAAAAATTATGATTTTTATGGAACACCCTAAAACGCAAAAATTCTACTGGTTGACGGTTGAGCAGGATTTATTGGGTACTTGGTGCGTTAAAAAGGTATATGGTAACCTACCAGATAAAATATCGGGCAGCGAGTTGTTACTTTGCGAAAATGAACATGATGCATGGTTACAGTTATGTGATTTGGAAATAGCTAAACGAAAACATGGTTATGTTTATTCTCAACGTGAGTCACAATACAATGAGT
>CAZTBH010000001.1:51864-52417 GCA_964611845.1 uncultured Neisseria sp. | reverse complement strand
ATATACTCAATCAGATTCATCTGACTTGGTCGTTGATTTACTCCTTACTTACAGTGAGTCTGCTTCGTCGCAAATCGCCTAACAGTATTTCCAATTTGTTTGAATATAGATCTTTTTGCTAAATCACCCAATATTTAGAGATTTTTTGCTTATACACAGATGTTGTGGATAACTCTGTGGGTAAAAAAATTCTTGACAAGAAAAAGACTGTATTTTCAAGCGATTACACGGATTTGATACAAGTGTTTAAAAATTCAATATCAAGTTATAACAATATGTTATGATTTGTCAAGTAAAAAAATAAATTAAATAAAATTTTTAGCTATAATTGTGGATAAGTATTAGGTTTTTTAAGCAAAAAGCCTTGAAAATAGGTGGTTTATGGTTGATTGGTTAATTTTGCACAGAGATAATAAATGAGTGATAATTTACTTTTTTTCCAAAGATTTAATTTTAGAGTCAAATTCGTATACATGTTGATTCAAATTTTCAACAGAATTTCTAACTTTCGGAACATCATTTTTTAAATAACTTTAAGAGTGTTTAAATCAAG
>CAZTBH010000001.1:0-51854 GCA_964611845.1 uncultured Neisseria sp. | reverse complement strand
ATAAATGAGTGATAATTTACTTTTTTTTCAGAGTACCGAGATCGGTGGTAATTCAGCTAAGTTAGGTTTGGTTGATTTATTAATCACGCACATAAAGGGTGATCAAAGCTCCAGTTTATTTACCCGACAACAAATCGTGGTGCCAAATCAGGCAATGGCTACTTGGCTCAAAGATTTGATCGCAACTCGTGATGGTATTTGTGCCAATCTTGATTGCGTGGTATTACTTGGCCCTGTCCTGCAAAATATCTATTTGGCAAATAATCCACAGGCAGTACTTTATGACTTTAGCCAGGCAAAGTATTTAATTTATGAATTGCTGTGTAGTCAGAAGATTGAATGTGATGATTCAACTGAATTAAATAATTATATTTATGATGCTGATGGCGAGTTAAATAAATTACGCACTTATCAGCTCTCCAGTCAACTTCAGCAAATTTTTCATGAATATCTATATCTGCGTACAACTGAACTACTAAATTTAAAATCGGCTCGGTTTAAAAACTGGCAAAAAATAATCTGGCAGCATTTAGTCGCTAAAATCGGAGAACAGGCGACCTTTTTGGATATTTATTCTTATTTTGCGAAACTTGATCTAGATTCTGTTAATATTAAACTACCCGAGAAATTATTTATCTTTGGTTTAACTAGTGTTTATCCCTCACAACTTGAGATAGTTCAAAAACTTGCGAATAAAGTTACTGTATATTGGTATTATCAACCTTGTTCATATGAATATTATGGCGATTTGCTAAGCAGTAAAGCACGGGCTAAATTAGAGCAGCGCTTGCTACGTAAGCCTGATTTAAGTTTGGATGATCTTTATCTATTGAACGGTAATCCTCTTTTGGCGAATCTAGGGCAACAATCGCGCGAATTTATTGAGCTGCTACAGGCGAGTGATATTGAGGTTTATAATTTCAATACTAACTCAAACCAAGAACTACCTCTGACAGCCACTATGCTTGAGATTATTCAACAGGATATTCGTAATCTAAGCTATCGTTTGCGTCCTGAATATCGTCTGGGTAGCGATAGTAAGTTTTATGCCGATCCTCTGCAGCTGAGCGCTAGTGATTCTCCAGAAATTTATGATCTTGCGGATAAACAGCTCTCGCTTAAGGTTAATGTTTGTCATAATGCAATGCGTGAAGTACAGGTGATGTTCAATGAGCTTGCACATATTCTAAATAATAATCCGGATACATTGCTAAGTGATATTTTGGTAGCTGCGCCAGATATAGATGATTACGCACCGTATATTAAGGCAGTTTTTGATAATGAATTAGTTCAGCGCGCTGATGGTGAGCAAGTGCGACTAGGGTATAGTCTAACTGGTAATCGCCGACATAAAAATTATAAAATTCTTGAAACTCTGCAACTGATTCTAAATGCACCATATCATTTACCCGTGAGCTATCTATTGGAAATTTTGGCGCAAAATGAAATTCAACTTAATCTGGAGATTAGCGCTAATGATATTGATCTAATTAAGAGCTGGCTAAAAGCCAATGCGGTACATTTTGGCTATGACGCCTCGGACTATGCCGAATTAGGTTATCATGATTATCCGGTACATAGTTTTAAACAATTTCTGAATAATCTGGTGCTTGGTGCGTGTCTCAATCAAGCTGTTATGAGCTCAGGTGATAAGTTACCTCTTTATCATAGCGCTGCTGGTGACTACGTACCTTATGATAATTTGGATAATGCGCAGATTAAGTTGGTCAATAAGCTAATTAAGTTAATTTCATTGCTGGAGAATTTGAAAGCTAAATTTTATCTGGATGCGCTGAGCTATCGTGAATTTAGTTTTGCCGAATTACATGAGGTTTTGACTAATTTGCAAGCTGAGTTAGTTAGTGATGATGACTCCTTTAATATTAGCAATGACTTTTTAGCAAGTATCGGTACGCAAAATAGTGAGTTAACGCTTAACTTAGCGATTGTTAATCTGCTCTTTAGCGAATATGTTAGTGATTTTAAGAGCAAGCTTACTTTTAGTGGCAAAATTACTTGTGCGTCACTACAGTATATGCGCAATCTGCCGTTTAAGCATATCTATGTGCTGGGAATGAATTTCGGTGAATTTCCACGCGCATTTCGTCCCAATCAGCTGAGTTTGTTAGCGCACGACTGGTCATTAGCTGATCGTAATTATACTAATGAAGATAAGCAGGTTTTTTTGGATACGATTCTTGCGGCTAAACAACAGATTATTTTTAGCTATATCGGGCGCAAAGAAACTGATAATAGCACAATTAAACCTTCTCCATTGCTTGGTTTATTTTTGGATACGCTAGGGCAGAGTTTTAGTGATTTCTGGAGTGGTGATGATTTGACACAGCAAAAATTTGATTATAAAAATGTGGTTCAGCAACATTCCTTGCATCCGTTTTATCATAATTCACAACTTAATTATTCTGGTTTATGGCAACAGTTATCCGCGGTGAGTGCCAATCAATATACTGACTTACGTTGGGATTTTACAAAAATTTCACCGCTAAAATTAACGACTCAACAAGAACAGAAATATTATCAGTTAGAAACTAAGCTACTTTTAAATACGTTTAGCTACACTAATAATAATTTATTTCAGATTTTGGGATTAAACAATTATAATCAGGAAATCGAATTATCTGATAATGAGAGTTTTGAGTTAACCGAGCGTTATCTAGCAAATAGTATTTACCAAGCGTTTGAAGCATATCCAAATGCAGAGCAGAATGAATTAGTCAACTACCTGCAATTAAAAGGCGTACTTGGCTATCAGCATATCGGTGAATGGCAGTTTGCTTATTATCGTAATTTATATCAACACTATAAAGCTCAACAACCATCTGAAGTAGAAATGAGCCTGAACTATCGCTTAGAGCGCAATCAGAATGTATTTGAATTAAACTTCAAAGATAAGATGCTATTTGCCGATGGTTATATCATAGTGATGGATGGATTCGGGAGTATTAGTGGTAAAAGCCTAGCAAGTAAGCTAAATGA
Source organism: uncultured Neisseria sp. (assembly GCA_964611845.1). Lineage (GTDB taxonomy): Bacteria > Pseudomonadota > Gammaproteobacteria > Burkholderiales > UBA11063 > Aquella. The sequence continues at coordinate 48,857 of CAZTBH010000001.1, read as the reverse complement.
CGTGCCATATGCCTTACGTATGCGTGGATTGATTTATGCTGCTTTAAGCGCTAGTAATCCATTGATTAATGGTGAGACAGCAAAGATTGAGGGGGTAATTATTCGTCAACTCAATGCTAGTGGTGAGTATCATGATTTTAAAATTAGTCTGGAAAACCCAGATGATGTTTTATTTACCTTGATGAGTTATTATATCCGTAGCTTAACCAATCCTATTATAGTACATCGTGGGGCAATTAATGAATATGCTCGTGCGCTAACTGAGATTTATTATGGTAAATTACGTAACACTCCTGAACAAGCCAAAACTAAGGCGGAGGCTAAATATAGTGCATCGTTCAATAATTATGAATTAGAGCAAATTCGTAATGATCCGATTTTTGCTGCAATTGCTGATAATTATTTTGACTTTATGCGTGAATATAACGGAGTTAATGATATTGTCCAAATCGGTAAATTATTAGCAAATTTAAAGGGTTAAGAGATGTTGAAGATTAAATTAAGTTCTGTTTATGCCGCATTAGCGATTGTTGCTGTTAGCTCCACTACGCCAGTTATTGCCGCTAGTGTAACTGATTATCACAATGGAGAAGCAGATACTCAGATACGTAGTCGTTATGGCACGCTTAAAATTCAAAAAACCAATGATGGCGATCAGCTACTGTTTAATAAAAAAGCGGTCGCATGGGGTAAAGAAGGCGATAGCTATGTGTTGATGATATTATCTAAGGCAGAGTTTGAATCGCAGGATGTATTTATTATGTGGGGTGGTAGTGGTGGAACTATTGATGCGGATAGTAATATTCACTGTAAATTTTTAACCATTAATTCGGCAACAAAATATACTGTTAGTGGTTTGACTTATTGCCCATTAGATAACGTTAAGATTGTAGGTGCAACGGTTCAATATAATTTCGCCAATCCATTGCCATACGCTGATCGTGGTGATCGGGGATTACTAAGTTTTGATGGCAGCAAGATTAATCTATTGCAACGAGTAAAACGTGAAAGTTATTATCGCCAAAAATATGCGAACTCAACACCTAAGCAAGTGTATGATTTATTTGCTGCTGATTATCAAAGCCAGCAAGAGAGCCCAACTGTTGCTTTGCAACGAATTATCCAAAATAAAATGTGGAGCCATATTGATGGGATGTACGGTATGCGCTATTGTCAGCCTTTTTTATGGCTCAAAAATCCTCAGCATGATCAATATTATAATTTGCTAGCACCAGCTTGTGCTAAAGATGTGTATGGTAGTTAATTATGGGGGGAAGTTGAAAAACTGGGTGTGTGATTCATTTTATGAGGCAATTAAGATATGAGTTTAATTGAGCAAATTGCGCTGGGTGAAAGTAAAACACTGGAATTAAAGCGTGAATTACCAAGTTCTGAACAAATTGCAAAAACTATACTTGCCTTTGCAAATACTAGTGGTGGTAAGCTGGTGATCGGTGTTGATGACCAGCGACAAATTATTGGGGTTACCACCGATGATATTTTTGCGCTGCAAGATAAAATTACTTCAATGATTTTTGATAGCTGTCATCCAAATATTTTACCTGAAATTTATACAATTAATCATGAAGATAAATTATTGCTGGTTATCGAAGTATTTCGCGGTAATTTGTTACCATACTATCTTAAAAAAGATGGTAAAAATAATGGTACTTATATACGGATTGGTGCAACGAATCGTAAAGCTAGCTTGGAGAATATTATTGATCTAGAGCGCCAACGGCGTAATTTAGCTTATGATGAAGAAATTAATTACGATGTGGAATTTTCAAGTTTGGATCTAGCGCCACTGGCGAAAGTATTTAAAGAGCAGGGTAAGAGCCTAGATGAGCAAAAATTGTTTAGCTTAAAGTTGGCAAAAGAAGAAAATAATGTATTGTATCCCACAAATGCACTTTTAATCCTGCTCGGTAAATTGGAGTATTGTCAAGTCAAATGTGCACGCTTTAAGGGTACGACGATGGATGTCTTCATCGATAAGAAAGAATACAGCGGTGATATATTTTTTATCTTAGAAAATACGCAAAATTTTATTTTAAATCATATTAATTTGCGCGGTGAAATAAGCAGTCTGTATCGTAAAGATACTTATGAAATACCAGTGGTTGCACTACGCGAAGCATTGATTAATGCGCTGATACACCGTGATTATATCAATGGTGGACGTGATATTAAAGTTGGTGTTTATGATGATATTGTGAATATTGTCTCACCGGGTGGCTTTCCAAATACGATTACGGCAAGCGATATTGAAGCAGGACGTAGTGAAGCGCGTAATAAAGTAGTTGCCAATGTTTTTAAAACCTTGGGCTTGATTGAGCAATGGGGGAGCGGAATTAAACGGATTAAATCCAGTTGCTTGGAGCATGGTTTATCTGTACCACAAATTGCCGAGAGTGGTGATTTTGTTGATGTTGAAATCTATCGTCCATTAAATCCGATACCATCCGATACTAAAGAGGTATCGGATGGTATCGGATTTAATGGTATAGTATCGGAAACCGATAATTACAACGAACAAGAGCAGTTGATTATTAACTATTTGCGTAGTAATAACCGAATTACGTCAAAGGGTGTAGAGTCTATTTTGCTGGTTAAAGAGGCTAGAGCAAGAAGATTGTTAATGACTATGGTCTCACAAAAAATTATCTCACGCAAAGGTAGCGGACCCAAGACCTATTATGTATTAAATATATAGCGGTATTGTGCAAAAAATTATTATCAGCAAAATATTGAGATAAAATGGCTGCGAATAAAGGTAATAGCATAAATGTGTTAAAATCTAATAACAAAATGTGTTTATAAAACAATGGTGGCTATGAATATCACTCAAATTGAATGTAACCTCAAAAACTTACTGGAAAAATCTGATCAGAGTTTCTCTGCCTCTAAAATACATATATTTTGTGGTAAAAATGCTTGTGATTTAGATAGTATGCAAACTAGATATTTGTCTGCTGATTCTCATCATCACGCTGGATTTTCAAATACTAAGAAGGTACAGGATAATAGTATTGAAATGTATGTTTTTGATGTACCAACCAAAAGAGAAAAACACTCCGAAAAAACACTAACTGAGCTCTACGCCCCAGACAACATGTCTAAAATATTGCATGAGGCACATCACAATTTAGATATTGCCATAAAACAATGTTCCAGCCTTAAATCGTTTGCTTCCGCCGAAGAACATCTTGAAGATATCTTCACTCTCTACGAGCAAATGGAACCTAAAAGAAAGAGAAAAATGATTGAGTTAAAAGACTTTCTTAATAATGAATTGACTAAATTTTACAGTAATGCTAGTGACAGAAAAATAAACAATGATGGAAAAAAAGATATAGTAGCATTTATTGGCGCTGGCGTATCTAGCAATTACGGTTGTAGTTCATGGCATAAATTAGCATGTGACTTAATAGATGAATGTAAGAATTATGGAATGGACTTCTTAACTGCTGAACTTCTGAAAAAAGAACAACAAGATAAAATATTGATTACAATTGCACATAATTATTTGAATCTTAGGCAAGTAAAGTATGTATTTATTGATAAAATGAAAAAGTCGTTAAATTATAAAGATGATTCAAGTGTCAAAAGTGGGTGGTTGCCAATTGATGTTAAGAAAACAAGTGAAATTTATAATCATATAAAATTCATTTTTAATTCATATATTACAACAAATGCTGACAGGCATATCGATGTTTTAAGTAATGATATTTTTTATGATAAATTTAATGAAATAAACATAAGAACAAGTGGTAATTTGAATAAGAAATCATTATATAAAATACATGGTTGTATCTCAAATCCTGAAAGTATGGTATTCACTAGCGATTCTTATATCAAGGCGTATGGTGCTGGAGGTAAGCTAAATGATTTCCTATCTAACGTATTTGAGAAAAATATTGCAGTGTTTTTAGGTTATGGATTGGCTGAATTTGAAATATTAGAGCGAGTTTTGGCTAGTAAGAAGACTGGTGTATCGTCTGCTGTTTTTAATCATTTTATTATTCGTGGGTATTACAAACATGAACAGTATCTAATTGAAGCTTATGATTTATATTTCCATAGTTTAGGTGTTGAACAAGTAGTTTTTTTTAAAGATCAAAATGGTTATAGTGAGTTAAATACACAAATTAAGCAATGCTTTGATAGGCTGAAAACAATGGATAAACCTTTGGAAAAATACGCTGAAATTGATAGTATTCTGAAAGAAGTATAAATGGAAGATAATAAAAGTAAAATAAATAAAGTTATAGAGACTATTAAGACCGACTCTGCATACAATGACTACTTTTTTAGGAATATTCATCAAATGAAATCCCCTGAAAAATGGTTTAATGATCTATATGATAATCAGTTATTAAATACTTCTAATCAGGCAGCTTTGCCATACATTCGATTAGTAATCACAGATCATAAATTGGATATGAATGCTAAGTTTATTGCGCTTTTAAATTTATGGTTGGATGAGTTTCTAAATCTTGAACTAACTAACATAAATATGATGTGGTTTTTAGAAAAAGTAATTGAAGTAGAAGATAAAGGTATATTAGAAAAGTGTAAGAAATTAATAATAAACTATTTATCGGAACAAAACTTATTCTATGATGTCCTTCTACAGCTGAGTATTGATAAATTTGATAGTTTCATTTTTAGTAATGTTGATTTTGCTTTTCATATTATTAAGCTAATTATTGCCCATGATAATTATGATAACCTATCAAAAAATCAATACTCCTTAGAGCAAATTAGAAATAAATATTGTAAAAAATTGATTATTTCAGATCAAGAGAAGTTATTAGGTATTGTGATTAGTGAGGTAATTAATTATTTAGATAAAGAACCATATGAGCTATTAATCAAGGACACTATAGATCAACGTAGTTCATTTCCTAACTACACTGATTATTTACTAGATTACTTGTTATTAATCATAAATCTTAACTCAAATGAAGAGAATCTAGAGTTAGTAAATTACTTCAAAAATATGATTGATCATAATGAATTAGTAACTCAAAAGAAAAAATTTATCTTAAAAATCATTATTTTTTTAACTGGTAAGACAGAAAGCTTTAGCAATATAACTTATATTCAAGAAAATATCACCAATCTAAATGAGTTATTTTCAATTAAATATGCTTTATATAAAAATATGCTAGCATTGGGGAAAGATAAATTTTCATTTCTACCTGATTTTGAGAACTGGTTATTATCATTATCATACTCAGATGAGTTCAAGAATCATGTTAATGATGAGATTAAACTAAGACAATACGAGCTTCAACTAAAATTAGAATTGCTTAAAATATTTGAAAATGAAAGTAGGTACTATAAAGAAAATATTAGTTTGTCTCCATATCAGATAAATCTACCAGAAAGTTCTGTGTCATTCAAATCATCTTGTACATCTCCAAATAATCTATTAGATTTTATTGCACAGTCATCAATTAATGATATTATTGACATACTTAATGAGAAGAAACAATTACCAGCGACAGATTTTCCAGATCTTCATTTAGAAGAAAGTATTAAAAATGATCTACGGTACAATCCACAAAAATATATGAATGGTAATTTAAGAAGTATTTTTACAAGTGTTGCAAGCAATTATCAAAAAACAAGGTTTATTTATGAAATTGCAGGCTTAAATCAGAAAGAAGCTAACCCATTATATAAAGAATTTATTGATTTATGTTTTGTTGATACGAACGATTTAATCTATTTTACTAGTGTAATTACCTTAATTGATAATTTAATAAATCAAAAAGAAGATTTAACTTGTTACTTTAGTCAAATAGAGCCTTTTATATTAAAGAGTGTATTTAATTTCAAAGATAATGATACGCTTGATACTATTGGAGGAGGCAGAAATTCCCCGTTTGGTAAATCAATTTTAATTTTAATTAGTATTCATATACAAAAAAATAATCGCAGCTTAGAAGAGTTTGTTAATTGTTTAGAAAATAAGTACATAAAATTTTTAGAAAACCGAAACTCACTTTATGTACTTGGACAGTATTTATACTATTTATTTAAAATTGAAAAATTTAAAGTGATGTTTCATACTTTAGATAAAAAGTTTCAGAAGGTGATTTTGAGTGCACATATTAACTATTGTCAACATGCGGAAAAAGAATTATTTGAAATATCTAAGCAGTATGATTTTATGGTGGATAAAGAGTCAAGGTATAGATATTCAGAGCTAATGTTTTTTATGTATTTATTTCATGAAGATAATTTTTTTATTGGTTGCATTGATAGATATTTCGATAATAAAGAAGTAATTTCAGCTATTGCTTCTTCTATAAACGCATACAAGAATCAAATAATTGAAATGAATGCTTCGAGCAGAGTGATCATAGACATATGGGGGAAATTATTACAAACGCCATATTTATATGACATCTCAAATATGTTGTTATTTAATCTAGATATTGTTGACATTGATAATAATGAACAGATGAGAATAGCAATTAAATTAATTGAAAGTAGAGATGTGATGACACTTTCTTATCTAGATGATGTACTAAATTTTTTGAATAAGTTACATACAAAAGGTGAATTTAAATCGCTACTAGAAATATTAATAAAAATGGTTAATAACTACAATAATAATTTTTATATGATGCCTATTGATAATTTGGATAAGTTGATATCTAAATTAGATACAGTGATTATTGTTCATAATCATGGTGATTATGAAAGACTCGTTGAGCTAAAAAGAATTTTAAAATTAAAAAACTATCCATTAAATTTAGGGGATTGATACAATGAGATATTTTATAAATAAATATACCGTATCTATACTTTTAGGATTGCTAATTTATTCTGGGATTCTTACATGGTTTATATGTTCTAATTCTGCATTTTCAGGCAGTTCTATCGTTGCAGAAAATGCAGACCATTTTGGTTCATTAATTGGTGGAGTGATCGGGAGTTTATTTTCATTTTTGAGCTTAATAGTGTTGATCATAAATATTAAGGAAAGTAATGACAATTCAATAAAAAATGACCAAGAAAATCGTTTCTTCTCATTGTTGAATATTTATAATGATTATTGCAAAGATCTATACATTGAAAGTTGGGAAGAAAATAAAGAAATTCGTGGCAAAAAAACTTTTCTTATAATAACTAGAGAGTTTAGCCGTATTTATAAAACTGTCGATGAAATTATTGATTATCCATTATATAATAAAATTGAGTTAGCTTTTTATGTTTTGTACTACGGTGTTGGTCCGAAATCTACATCACAGTTAGAGTCTGCGTTAAAGAGGATAATACTTGATAATCAAGAAGTGGCTAATATTATAAAAAAAGCCGAAGAAATATATAAAAATCCAGACTTATGGAGGTTTAAGTATTACAAACCATTTGGTGGACATCAATCAAGGTTATATCAATATTTAAACTTATTGGAGCAGATGTTGAAATTTATTGACAATCTTACTATTACTTCTGAATCTGTGAAAAATAAATATGTAGAAATATTTAAAAGCCAGCTTTCATTATACGAATATTTAGTTATCTTAGTTGCCGCAAATACTATTAAGCCTAGTTTAAAAAATTATATTCAACAATATAAATTTATTATTAAAGAAAATGAATTATTTTTTGAAAGTTTCAATAATAAAAATTATGATATGAATCTTAACCAATATTTCAAAGATAGTTTCAATCATGAACTTAACTAACTATATTTCAGGTGAACTACGCCAAGAATATCAATACAAAAGTTTTGTGCCAAGTATGATTAATCATACCTTTACGTGGGATGATCCACAGATTAATACACTACTGGAAGATGCCACGCGTGCATTGGGTGAACTAAATGCATTTACCATGATAGTGCCTAATGTGGATATATTTATCCAGATGCACATTACCAAAGAAGCAAATACATCGAGCAAGATTGAAGGTACTAAAACTGAAATAGATGAAGTATTATTGGCGAAAGATCAGATTAATCCCGAAAAGCGTGATGATTGGCAGGAAGTCCGCAACTATATTGATGCGATGAATTCAGCACTTGATGAATTGAATCGCTTACCGATAAGTAATCGTTTGATTAAGCATATTCATGCGATCTTGTTAAATAGTGTGCGAGGCGAAACTAAACAGCCTGGAGAATTTCGTAAATCACAAAACTGGATTGGTGGAGCGAATTTAGCCACTGCGTATTTTGTACCACCTCATCATGAGCTGGTTCTTGATCTAATGAGTGATTTAGAAAAGTTTTTGCATAATGAAGAAATTTATGTCCCTCACTTGATAAAGATTGCTATAGCACATTATCAATTTGAAACTATACATCCATTTCTTGATGGTAATGGTCGGATTGGGCGTTTATTGATTCCTCTTTATTTGGTAAGCAATGGCTTATTAAATAAACCATCGTTATATTTATCAGATTTTATTGAACGCAATAAATCATTGTATTATGAATCATTAACATTTGTCCGTACTCAAAATAATTTAAATGGCTGGTTAAAATTTTTCTTAACCGCTGTTATTGAAACAGCTAAAAGCGGGGTTGATACATTCAAACAGATATTGACCCTAAAACAAGAGCTTGATTTAGTCATTGTGAGTTTTGGCAAAAAATCACAAAATGCAAAAGCTCTAATAGATTTCTTATATCAACAACCTATAATTAGTAGTGCCGATATAATTGAACCGTTAGGTATTAGTAAGCCTACGGCAAATTTGTTATTGAGTGATTTTGTAGAAAAAGGTATTTTGGTAGAAGTTACCGGATTACAAAGAAATAAATTGTATAATTTTGAGCGCTATTTAAGAATCTTTAGTAAAGTTTAGCACTGTAACCTTTACTAAAGAAAATCCTTAGTAAAGGTTGGAGGCTTAAACTTTACTAAGAAAGTAACTTACTTAAATTTAGAGGCTCAACTTTAACTAAGGCTCCTTATGTAGCTCTGTTAAAAAGAGCGCGGTTCGTAAGTTAGTAGCTAATGCTATAATTCATCAAGACCTGACTATCACTGGTGCAGCCCCAATGGTTGAAATATTTGTAAATAGATTAGAGATAGCTAATCCTAGCGCGCTGATAGTTGATGTTATTCGCTTTTTAGATACGCCACCGCGTAGTCGTAATGAATTAATGGCGGCGTTTATGCGTAGAATAGGTATATGTGAAGAGCGTGGTAGCGGTATGATGAGACAAGAAACACGCAATAAATTAACGGATTATTGGAAGAAGCATAATTTTAATAGTAAGCTATCCTTAATCCAAACAAATATTTAGTTGGAACAGATTATACACATGAATAACACACTCCACCCACTACAGCAAATCAGCTTTAACCATGCCAATCAGGCTTATGTGGTCGAAGCTAGTGCCGGAACTGGTAAAACCTGGACTATTGAGCGCCTTTATATCAAAGCCTTGCTTGAATCCAGTCAGCCATATGATGTTAGCCTACCATTAAGTGTTGAAAATATCTTAGTGGTAACGTTTACCAATGATGCGACCAATGAGCTAAAGCAACGGATTGCTACCCAGATTCAAACCACGATCAATACTCTGATTGTCATGAATAAGCAAAGCTTAGATTCCAAAGATGATATTTTTTTAGCATATCTCGCAACACGGGCAGAGCAGTTTGAGAAAGATGTAACGCTGCTGAGTCGCGCCTTGCAAAATTTTGATCAATCGGCGATTTATACTATTCACGGCTTTTGCAAGCGGATTATCGAAGACTACCAGTTTGAATGTAAGACTCCAAGTCAATTTGAATTAGTTGCGAATAAAGGTCGCTTAATAGAAAATCTGGTTGTTGATTTTATGCGCAGTGAGATTATCAATAATCCACAATTTAAGGACTGTATTGCCGAAGTTTTGAGTAATCTCGAGCAGCTCTTTAATAGCAGCGATTTTCAGCAAAGCTTAGTTGAAAAAATCAGCGCTAAATTACCCAAAGATATGTTTGAGTTATTTGATAACAACTATCAACTTAAATATAACTTAAGTAATGTCTCGGCAAGTTTGGCATTACTTAGTCAGAGTGAGCTTAGCGAAGAGGATAAACGGCAGGCAAAAGCGCAATTTTTAGCTTATTTAATGCAGCATTTGGCGAGCAAATTTCCCGCAGTTAATGAGTTATCGGGAGTTTTATCTTATGATGATCTGATTCAGAAAGTTGCCGATAGCCTTAAAGCAAATTTGATTGACGCTGATTCTAATTCCTCCAATATTCTGGCGGATAAAATTTATCAGCAATTTCCAGTTGCCTTTATAGATGAATTTCAGGATACCGATAGTTTGCAGTGGCAAATTTTTAGTCAGATCTATCACTTGCAACAATCTGTCAGACGCGGTAATGTTGTGGTAGTTGGTGATCCCAAACAGGCAATTTATCGTTTTCGTGGTGCGGATATTGATACCTACCTTGCCGCACGTTCTCAAATTGGCGCGAAATTAGAATTAAAACATAACTTTCGTTCGCATCCAGAGATTATGAATTTTGTTAACCAGCTCTTTAGTCTCGATAACCAAAATTGTACGAGTGAGACTAGTTTTCTGGGGAGTGGCATTGATTATAGCGAAGTAGTGGCAGCAGCAAGTAAAAATGAGCTCTATTTACCAGAACGACAGGAACTGAATACTTTAGCGCGGAATAATTCAATCAATGTTGAATTTAGCGATGCACCAGTGCAAATTGTTGCAATTAACGGTGTTTCAGCCGATGAACGGCGTAAGCGTTTATTGATGGCAATTAGTTTTGAGATTTTAGCTTTATTGAAATTAAATCCTGAGCTCAAAGGCAAAATTGCAATTTTAGTTTCCAAAAATAGTGAAGCCAGCGAGTTGGTTAAGTTTCTAGCTAAATATGGTTTAAAGGCAGCGGAGCTGAAATTAGGTAATATTTTTGCAACCAGTAGCGCGCTAGATTTATATCATATTTTATTGGCAATCAGTGATCTCAATAATCGTAAAAGTTTTATGCGTGCGCTGAGTACGCAATTGCTTAATCTTGATTTAGCTAGTTTGAATCTTGAAAGTAATCCTGATAATAATCAGTTTGAATTATTGCAGCAACAATTCTTTGCCTATAAGGAAATTTGGGAACGGCAGGGCATAATCTCGCTGGTATATCATCTAATACAAGATGTAATTGCTAATCACCCACAGCAAGATTCAATTGTTTCGCACCGTGAGCTTGCCAATATCTGGCAATTGGCTGAGCTACTCAATAAGCAAGCGAGTAAATTACATAACCAAGCCGAGTTGCTGTATTGGTTTTTACATAAGACTCACGATGCACAAACCAATCTGGAGAGTGATTTAGATGGCAATAATGAAGAATTGGTTCGCTTGGATAATGATGATGAGCAGATTATCATTACGACCCAACACAAAGCCAAAGGGTTGGAATATGAAATTTTATTTTGTCCATTCTTCAAAAGCGGGATAAAGCTCGATGGAACTTATGATTTTAACTATCGCCGACCATTTTTCAGTAATTTCCGCGATGAGGATGGAATGAGATCAGAATTAATCATGGATACCACGCTCGGTACTCAGATTATTGCGAATGACAACAAGGAAGCTCATCGCCTGAATTATGTCGCGCTCACTCGTGCTAAGCAGAGGCTATATATTTATCTCAAACAGCCTACCATCACCAAAAGCACTGGTAAGTACAATAGCAATCAACGTCCAGATAAAATTGGCGAATTATTTGGCTATGTCGAAAAAGATCCACAGGATAATAGTCATCGCTTATTTAGCTATGCGAATTTTTTTGGCGAAGATCCGAGCTTGGCTCTCAAACAACCAGCTCTACTATCAGGAGTAGCTGTTTATAATCGCAATAGTTTACGTGAAGAAGACTTGCAGGTATTAAAATTTACTTCGCCACCGCGCACCGCTAGCGCTAATGAGTTTAATACTATGTATGCGGAATTTAATGCACAAAGATGCTATACCCGTCAGAGTTATACCGCCTTGACTACGCATGGCTCAGAAGATTTTGATGCCAGTGATTATTTTGTCAAGAATGAAGCAGCGCAAATAACTGCACCGAATTATCGTTATTCAATTTTAAGTAGTGGGCAGCTACGTGGCGCAAGTTTTGGGGTGCTCTTTCATAGTTTATGTGAAGCTTATCCATTTAGTCAGGCGCAGCTGCAGCAGCTTTTACAACAGGAGAATCTGAGCGCTGATGATGAGCATGATTATCCAGCGCAATTTAGTGCGATGCTTGAAGAGACGTTTAATTATCCTTTGATCGATGATTTGTGTTTGCGTGATTTACGCGAGAGAAGCTTGCATGAGTTAGAATTTAACTTGCTGATTAAAGATAGCCATTCACTGCGTGAACAGATTGCTGGTTTATTGGCTAGGTATTTTGGTGATGCACATCCGTTTACGCGCTCTTGTCGGATGCTGGATAAAATTGAAGCTGGGTTTTTGGTTGGATTTATTGATTTGTTTTTTGAATATCAGGGCAAATATTGGATATTGGATTATAAAACCAATACCTTAACTAACTACGCACATGCAAAAAATCACTTGGCAACTGAAAGCCAGCTGGTGGAGTCAATGGCAGATCATCATTACTATTTACAATATTTGCTCTATCTGGTGGCAGTAAAACGCTATCTCGAGCAGCGTTTAGGTCTTGTTGATGCAACTGAACTTTTGGGAGGCGCAGTGTATTTTTACGTGCGGGGAATATTTACCGAACAGCTTAGCTCTGGAGATGGGATTTATTTGGATACAGCTTGCCAAAACTTAGTTCGTGAATTAGACCTATTGTTTCGTGGAGTAAGCAATGCTGAATAATTCTCATTTACCAATTACCACTCAGCTGTTAACTTTAGCTAATCCTATGCCAGAGGCTCAGACTATGCGATTAGCTAAAATAATTGATGCTTTATTTAATGATCTTGATGAAGGGCATAGCTGTAGTTTGATGGCTGATTTGGCTCTGCGCTTGGAGTGTGATACAGTTGAAATTAGTGAATGCCTTATGGCTAGTGGCTTATGTGCGGTATATCAAAATAAAATAATCAGTGAGTATGATAGTAAGCCTTTTAGCATAGTTAATACTGACGGCACTCCATTGGTTTATATTAGCAAATATTTAAATTATGAACAAAGTATTGTTGCTCAAGTAAAACAACTAATGGCAATGCCTGAGATTGATAATGTTGGAGTTAGTTACCAGCAAGCATTACAACAATTACAAGCGTTATCCACGGCGGAAAATCGTCCGAATAGCGAACAATTAGCCGCGATTATTGCTGCCAGTCGCCAGAAATTTAGCATTATCACGGGTGGACCAGGCACTGGTAAAACGACGACAGTCACATTGTTGCTATGGTTGCTATATCAAACTTATGGCGCTGATTTAAAAGTACAAATTTGTGCACCAACAGGTAAGGCCGCAATTCGTGTTCGTGATTCTGTCAGTAACACCTTGCATTCATTAGAGCAAAATTCATTGATTGATTTTGAGAGTACTCTTTTTGCTGGGCTATTGAGAGAGGGAAATAATTTTTTAACTATTCATAAGCTACTTGGCTATCAGCATAATAGTATTTATTTTAAACATAATGCTCATAATCAGCTTGATTTAGATGTCTTAATTATTGATGAGTCATCAATGATCAGTTTGCCATTATTTAGTAAATTATTTCAGGCGCTTAATCTGGATAAACTGAAACATATTATTTTCTTGGGCGATAAAAATCAGCTATCTTCAGTTGAGGAAGGGTATGTTTTTGCCTCTTTGGTGGCACTGCGTAGCAATCCGTCAAATAATAATGGGGTTTATGATTTATTTACTCAGATTCAAGAGCCGAATATAACCTATGAACTGCTAATCAGTAATCGTAATCAGGGAGCAATTCACGAGCTGGCACAAGCAATCTTAAGGCAAAATGAATCAGCGTTAACAAGAGCCATTGAGTCCTCCGAACAAGTGGAAATTTTTGCTCCTGAACTTAAATTAGTTTTACAGCATGTGCTAGATAATGCAAGTTCAACATTCCGCCAATTTTTAAGCTTTGCACAAAATGCTAATGATGAGCATAATTATGCTAAATTATTTCGCTTATTTAGCGCTCAGACGATACTTTGCCTAACTAATGGTGGGGTATTAGGCTGTGATAATCTCAACGCTCGGCTTGAGTTACAGATTAAGCGGATACTAGGAATCAATGATGAGTGGTATAACGGTCGCGCAATAATTATTTTACAAAATGATTATAATCTGGAGCTATTTAACGGTGATATTGGAATTTGTGTAGTAAAAGATGGTCGCGCACGCGTGGTATTTGAAAATGGGCGAGAGTTTATTCCCGAGGTACTGCCTAACTACAGTCTTGCTTATGCGATTACAATTCATAAATCGCAGGGTTCTGAATATCAGCAGGTGAATATTGTTTTACCAACTAGGCAATCAACTGATACGAGTGCAGAGCGCTTACTTAGTCGCGAATTACTCTATACGGCAGTGACACGTGCCAAAAGCAATATTCGTTTGTACTGTGAACAGCAAACACTACTTGCTGCAATCAACCAGCAAACGGTGCGTAATAGTGGCTTACCAATATTTTTAAGTGATCTATAAATTAATCAGGTTGTTTTTTTAATATTTCAAATTTGTTTTGGTCTAATTTACCATTAGTTCTGACACCAGTGCCAAGGTGAATTTCGCTAACTTTGGTTGCACGAACTAAATCTGCTGCATTATCTGGAGTGATCCCTGCGCCAGCCAGTAAAATTACACTACGACTATTTTGCTGCATCGTAGCTAATTGTTCTGCACCCTCAGGGGCGCTTTGCTTACCACCGGAGGATAATACTCGAGTGAGGTGCGGTGCGTAGTTTTGTAACTCCTGATAGGCTGCAACTACATTGCGGCTAACATCAATCGCACGATGAAAAGTCAGACCTACACCCGTATTTTCCAATAATTTAATCACAGACTCTAGCTGCTTGAGGTTAATCACATTGTCTTCAGTTAGTGAGCCAAAAACAATTGAGCTAACCTTAGTATTACTGAGTAAATAATCAATCTCATGCAAGATTTTGTTCATATCTTGTGATGTATAGATAAAGCTCTCACCATGTGGACGCACCATCACATTAACAGGAATCTTGACTGCTGTACATACCTCGCGGGCTAATTCTAGTTGAGGCGATAAGCCACCGAGCTCAAAGTCATGGATAAGCTCAAGACGATCAGCACCATATCGTTCGGCACAAATTGCTTCTTCAAGATTAGTGGCAATTATTTCAATTAACATTTTTTATTCTCAATTTAAGTTATTCAGTAAACGTTTGATTTTTACGTAGTAACTGACGTGTAAACATTATACCAACAACTCCCTGAAGGATAATTAAAATTCCCAAGCACTCTTGCGGTTGTCCATAATGAGTCATTAAAGAAATCATCCCACTCCCAGCCGCACCACCCAACATTTGAATACAAGCATAAACTGCACCAGCAGTTCCCGCACTCTTACTGAATAAACTTAATCCACCAGCACTTGCATTAGGATAAATGAATCCACAGCCACAAATAAGAATAACTAATGGAATCATAACAGTATAAAGATTCACAAAATTAAAGATACCGCCAATAAGGAACAGGACTCCAGCGACTCCTAATAACCTTACGCCAAGCTGCAACATTTTATCAATTCCGCGATGATAAATCATCTTACTATTTACAAAACTTGAAATTACCAAGGTTGCAGCAATAGCCAAATTGGTGTAACCAAATTCTTCTGGTGAAAGACCAACTTTGACTTGTAGAATATAAGGTGAAATAGTAACGTAAGCAAACATTGAGCATAGTGCAAATGCAGTTATTGCGTTATAACGAAAAAATGCGCCATTGGTTAAAACTTCTTTGTAATCAATAAACATATATTTTAACGGGCGCTCTAATTTGTCATGATTGGTTTCAGGGAGTGCTTTAACAGTATAAACCAGAAATACTAAGATATAAACTAATAAAAATCCAAAGCTTACGCGCCAGTTGAAATAATGCTCAATATAACCACCAATTACAGGAGCAATTGATGCGGCAATCGGGATTACAATACCTAAGACTGCACCAAACCGCGCCATTTCTTGCTTATCCGGGCAGACATCTTTAGTAACTGCCCGCATGGTAGAACCAACTCCAACCAAGGCAATTCCTTGTATGAAACGTGCAATAAACAAGATGTTTAAACTAGTAGCGAGCAGTGCTATCAGACTTCCGATTGCAGCAATCAACAAACTCCATAAAATTACAGGTTTTCGCCCGATTCGATCTGAAATTGGACCAAAAAATAGCGCACCTAAGCTAAACCCAACGGTGTAAAAAAAGATGGTATATTGAACCATGCTAATGCTGGTATGAAAATAATTAGCCATTGCAGGCATGGACGGTAAGTAAATATCGGTGGACATTTGAGGTAATGCCCAAACTAGTATGATAACTAATTTAAATCTGAGAGTTATTTGTTTCATTGTCTATAGCTTTACGTGTGATTTTGTGATATGAAGAGTTGTCAATTTTACCACGGATTGGGACAAATAAGGAAATCAACATACATTGAAATATTCAGATGATACTATAAATCATTCATTTATATAGATTATGAGAAGGGCTAAATTATTTATCTATTAATTTTTATCAGTAAAAATGGCAGCAAAAAACTTGGCTATCATTATTGATCTTACAGATGGTAAAATTTTAGTCTAATTTAGTTTTGAACTGAAATAATATTGGTTGCTGCTGCACGTTGGGCTTCAGTATGACTTTCGCTTAAGTTGATATTATTGCTTTCAACATTCGCAGTCATAATAGTCTTAGCGAGTATCTTTTTGAAAATGAAAAATAGCTTTGTTAAAGTGGTGTAATTTTATGTTTTACTTATAGTATAATTTGCAACTACTCAATATTTTTAGCTTAAAGTTAGGTTTATCATGCATGTTTTTTTTGAACAACATCAGATGGTTCTTTATGGTTTTTTGATATCAATGGGTTTTTTGGCTGGCTTTGTCGATGCTATTGCTGGTGGCGGTGGATTAATTAGTGTACCTGCATTAACGCTTACTGGGATGCCTATCCCGCTGGTGCTAGGTACTAATAAATTACAAAGCAGCATCGGTACAAGTATTGCTGTTTATAAATATTATAAAGATGGCTTAATTAATTTCCGTACGGTTTATCGTGGTTTAGTTATGGGATTTATTGGTGCTTTTGCTGGTGCTACCTTGGCAAATCATATGTCCAGTCAATTTATGCGTTATGTTGTACCATTTTTAATGTTATTAGTATTTATCTTTAATCTATTTAATAAATCATTAGGAGTTAAAGAGGGCAAGCAGAGGATGGGTGAGCTGGCTTTCTTTTCAATTTTTGGCTTTATCTGGGGCTTTTATGATGCATTTTTTGGACCAGGAGTTGGTAACTTTTGGATAATTTCAATCGTGTTTTTTTTAGGTTATACATTTTTAAATGCTTCAGGTTATGCTAAAGTATTAAACTTAAAGAGTAATTTATTTTCACTGGCAATTTTCTTATATTACGGTAAGGTACAGTTTGTAATTGGCTTATTAATGGCGTGTGGATCATTATGCGGTGGTTATTTGGGCGCTAAAATGGTTATTTTACGAGGGTCAAAATTAGT
Source organism: uncultured Neisseria sp. (assembly GCA_964611845.1). GTDB lineage: Bacteria > Pseudomonadota > Gammaproteobacteria > Burkholderiales > UBA11063 > Aquella. The sequence goes on along the minus strand of CAZTBH010000001.1, from coordinate 31,184 downwards.
TAGACCATTTTTTATGATTATTGTCGGGATTAATATTGTGGTATTGTTTTATCAAATGATATTCAGCGGTGGTGGAAGTTTAGGTTAATTTTAAAGTAAAGGAATTGTGATGAGAGTTAATAAAAAAAACATATTAGTGATTAGTCTTATGTTTTCTGCGCTACCGATATTCGCAAATGCAGCAGATAATAATTTAAAAGAACGTAATATTGTGACTACGGGTCATGCTCAGGTTTTTATTCCTGAAACGGTGGCAACTACGCAACTAGCAATTAATGAAACTGGTAAAAATGCTGATGATATTCAAAAAAGTGTTAGAGTTAAAGCAGATAAATTAGTTAAGGCTCTAAAAGCTTCTCAATTAACAACCAGTATTGAAACCCTATCCTTTAGTGTTAATCCGCAGTGGTCATATCCAAATAATGTAGCTAAATTAGATGGTTACTCAGCTAGTTATAGCTTACAAATTAAGTCATCATTAACTGATGCGGGTAAAATTATTGACTTAGCGATGGATAACGGGGCAACTTCGGTTAATGGTCCAAGTCTATCGGCGAGTGATAAGGAAAAAAGCGCTGCTGAGTTAGAAGCAATTAAGCTTGCAACATTGGACGCTAAAAAACAGGCGGAGGCTAGTCTTATCGCACTGGGGCTTCATTCTACTACGGTGAAACAAATTACCGTGGTTAATGCAGGCAGTCATAATCAACCTCAGCCACGTTACGCAGCGATGAGCATGGCAAAACTAGATAATCAATCGGCAACCACCACCCCAATTGAGGGTGGTAAAGAGGCGATTAGTGCGGAAGTTAGCCTAACAACGGGCTATTAATCCCAGTTGATAGTCTCAATTAAATGATTTTGATTGGTATATATACAAACATCACCAGCAATTTCCAGTGATTTTTTTACAATCTGTTCTGCGCTTAAGTGTTCAGTATTATCCGTGAGCGCTTTTGCTGCAGAATAGGCATATGATCCGCCTGAACCAATTGCTGCGATATTATATTCTGGCTCTAACACATCTCCAGTACCTGTGATAATCAAGCTGTGTTCTTTATCAGCAACGATTAGCATCGCTTCTAATTTTTGTAACATGCGATCAGTGCGCCATTCTTTAGCTAATTCAACTGCTGAACGCATTAATGCTCCATTATGCATTTCTAATTTAGCTTCAAAGCGTTCAAAAAGAGTAAATGCATCGGCAGTCGCTCCAGCAAAACCTGCAATTACCTGTCCTTTATACAGGCGACGAATTTTGCGCGCGGTTGATTTAATTACTACATGTCCTAATGTTACCTGACCGTCGCCACCTACTGCTACTTGATTACCTTTACGTACTGCTACAATGGTTGTACCGTGAAATTGTTCCATATTGATTCCTTTTGATTCGCGAAATGCTAAGTGATTATAGCCTAATTATGCTAAAATATAAGCCCTAAATCTATTTATTCAATAGTTATTTTGTAATTTAAGGAAAATAAATGTTAAAAATTACTTTGCCGGATGGTTCAGTACGCGAATTTGAGAGCGCGGTAACTGTCCTTGATGTTGCCAAAAACATCAGTTCAAGTTTAGCCAAAGTTACTTTGGCTGGAGTAGTTAATGCCAATTTAGTGGATGTATCACATACAATTACAACAGATTCAACATTGCGCTTAATTACCGATAAAGATCCTGAAGGTTTAGAAGTAATTCGTCATTCTACCGCGCATTTATTAGCTCAAGCGGTGAAGCAACTTTATCCATCGGCACAAGTTACTATCGGTCCAGTGATTGAGAATGGTTTTTACTATGACTTTAGCTTTGAACGCCCGTTCACACCTGAAGATTTGGTAGCTATTGAAAAGAAAATGGCTCATTTAGTTGATCAAAATATCGCTGTTGAGCGGGTGGAAATGCCACGCGAAGAAGCTATACGTTTTTTTGATTCACTGGGTGAAAAGTATAAAGTTGAAATTATCAGTGCAATTCCTGAAGGACAAACTATTTCTTTGTATCGTCAAGGTGACTTTATTGATTTATGTCGTGGACCGCATGTACCGAGCACAAGCAAATTAAAATCTTTCAAACTAATGAAAGTAGCTGGTGCATACTGGCGTGGTAATTCAGATAATGAAATGTTACAGCGTATCTATGGTACTGCATGGCGCAATAAGGATGAGCTCAAAGATTACTTATTTATGCTTGAAGAGGCTGAGAAACGCGATCATCGTAAAATCGGTAAACAATTAGATTTATTCCACCTGCAGGACGAAGCACCTGGTATGGTCTTTTGGCATCCTAAAGGTTGGGCGATTTGGCAAGTGATAGAGCAATATATGCGCAATGAGCTTGATGCTGATGGCTATCAAGAAATTAAGACTCCGCAAATTGTGGATCGTAGCTTATGGGAAAAATCCGGACACTGGGATATGTATGGAGAGTTGATGTTTTCAACTCACTCAGAAAATCGTGATTATGCAGTTAAACCAATGAACTGCCCATGTCATATCCAAGTCTTTAATCAAGGTTTAAAATCTTATCGTGATTTACCAATTCGGCTGGCAGAGTTTGGGTCATGTCATCGTAATGAACCATCTGGATCGTTGCATGGAATTATGCGTGTGCGTAATTTTGTGCAAGATGATGCGCATATTTTTTGTACTGAAGAACAAATGGAATCTGAGTCAATCAAGTTTATTGATTTGGTTTATCGTGTTTATCAACGTTTTGGTTTTGACAAGGTAGAGGTTAAATTATCAACTCGCCCTGAAAAACGGGTCGGTGATGATAATCTGTGGGATGCTGCCGAACAAGCTCTAGCTGCAGCATTGAATAATAAAGGCTTAGCTTTTACTTTGCAACCAGGTGAGGGAGCTTTTTATGGTCCTAAGATTGAGTTTGCATTAAAAGATTGCTTGGGTCGCGAATGGCAATGTGGTACTCTACAATTAGATTTCAATCTGCCAACTCGTTTGGGTGCTTCATATGTCGCTGAAGATGGTAGCAAGAAAACTCCAGTGATGTTACATCGCGCAGCTTTGGGCTCTCTAGAGCGTTTCATTGGTGTATTGATTGAGCATTATGCGGGTAATCTACCATTTTGGTTAGCTCCGGTGCAAGTAGTAATCTTAAATATCTCTGAGAAACAAGCTGATTATGCGGCTTCAGTTCTGAGTGCGCTTAAAGCTCAAGGTGTTCGTGCGGAAATTGATTTATCTAATGAAAAAGTTGGATATAAAATTCGTCAGCATTCAATGCAAAAAATTCCGTATTTGCTAGTAGTAGGCGATAGCGAAGTTGAAAATCAACAAGTAACGGTTCGTAAGCAGGATGGTTCTGATCTTGGTGCGATGAGCTTGGCTGATTTTTTAGCTAGGTGTAACGCTTAATCTATCAGAGAGATGTTGCCATCTTCTCAAAAAAAGCAGAGCTCTACGCTCTGCTTTTTTATTAAAGCAATATTAATTTACTTGCTGAACACAGTATAAAGCATAAGTACTATTACAAAAACCAAGACCTTTGGCATAAATTTTGCCATAGTTAGCATTAATAGTGCCTATCCCAGCTTGTCCGGTTACTCCATTATAACTACCAGAGTTATCATCAGACTGCCAACCATTACAATTGTCAGTGGATGAAGTCCACTGGTAATTGCTAGTAGTGGATAACCCGGTCCAAGCTACGGCATCGATTTCAAAATTTCCTGGTCGGGCGGAGACAGAGGTTACACCATAATTTGCTAATGTGTTTGCAACTACACTGGTATTAGCACTGTTTAAGCTGCGATACTGCACAAATCCCTTAAGTAAAACCCAGTCAAAGCCAGCTGTTACGTTAGCTCCAACACAAGGAGCGCTTGTTGGAGTTCCGCCACAGGCAAAGCGATTGCTACCAAGTTGTGCGGCGGATGTATCATTGCCATATGAGAGCAGTGCTTTATAAGTATAGCCATCGTTAGGTTTGTTACTATCGTTGGCACACAGCGCATCAGCATTGGTGATTGCTTTTCCAGAAACAAACCCACTTGGGATATTGGTATTATCGGTGGCGAAATTACCATTGTGGGTGGCGTTGGAGACAAATATCTGCAGGAAGTAATTGCTATAAACAATTCCACCCGTATTAGAGTCGGCAGTGATGCTGGCTGGTGTTTGATTGCTCATATTGCCAGCCACGCTATTCCAACTTAATTTAACATCATTGATATTAAAGTTAGTTGCATAAGCTAGACCATCTGGTTTGGTCAATGCTATAGCACCACCACTTGGTTTTGAGGTAAAGCTATAAACATCACTACAACTAGTTCCATTGCTGGCATTTAGAGAAGAGCTATTACAACCATGAGTGGTTCGTGACCAGCCAGTTGGCAATGTTGCAATGCTAGAAGTGAAGCTAGTTGCATCAATTGTTCCACTATTCTGGTAAGTTAGGCTCAGGGTTGCGGTAGACTCAGTTATAGTATTGTAATGCAACGCCAGCGGCTTAGTCGAGCTCTTCCCATCCTCGGTAGTATTTAATACAAACCCACCTGGTGTGATACTGGTTACATTAACCGCTACCGTTTGAGCGATTAGATTAGCATAAACTGTCGGGGCACCAGCGACAGATTGGGCTGGATAAGTGCCGCTACTGTCTGTCCAGCTGGTGGTAACACTAGCTAAATTTAAGCTATGATTTCCTGGAGCCGTAGAGTTTAAGGTATAAACATCAATACACGTTCCACTATTCGCGCTCATAGAAACATTATCACAACCGTGAGTGGTTTGGCTAAATCCATCGCTGGCAGTAAAGCTGCTAGTGGTAAAGTTAGTTGCATCAATAGCTGAGTTATTGGTATAGGTTACGGTAATGGTATAGTTGCTACTAATTAAACCTTGGTATGGCGTTGCTTCTGTCCCCGTGCCAGTAGTGAATGCTGCACTAGAATAAGCGACACTATAGCTAGCACTCGGCGCGGCGGTTACGGTGCCGTTTAACGCGACATTGGCGGTAGCTGTTGTTCCTCCACCACTGTATGGGGTATAGCCGACATTGAAGGTAGCGGTTTTACCCCCAGCGCTGCCATTGGGTGCAGGACCAAATTGAGTGTTGATGTTACAAGTATTGCTACCAATAGCATTTGACAAACTACTTCCACAGCTACCGCCAGTAATAACCTGAAATAAGTTAGGATCAGTTCCCGCAAAATTAAATGCCAAATTAGTAGCAGAAACTTCGCCGATATTAGTTAAGGTGTAGTTGATTGGCGTACTAACATCACTGTTGTTTGAGGTTATCGAAGAATAAGTCTGTGCCGTATTTGGTGTTAATGATAAATTAGCGCTTGATTGAGTTACTCGGTAATTCATGGAGATTGTTTTGGGTGTTGCTGCTATACCATTATTATAATTATAAGCAATACTAATATTTCCTACCGTTTGTGAGGTTGCCGTGTTATTGGTGTAGGTAACTGTTACCGTACAGCTGCCTGTCGTTGCTGCTAAACTATCACTTATCGTTGCTGGGCTGTTTGCTAGGGTTACCGTACAGCTATTGTTGTTACCAGCACTGATTGTGAAATTTGCTGGTAGTGTTAGTACAAAATTATTTTCTGTGGTATTACCACTATTGGTTAGAGTTAACTGTCGGCTAACTGGAGCACCGTTGGTAGTTTTGAAAAAATTACTATCTGGAGTTAAATTAGTTATTAGTTCAGCCATTGGTGCTGGAGGAACTGGAGGTGTCGGACTTGGTGTCGGAGTAGGGCTTGGTTGTGGCGTTATATTTTGATTGACATCACCCGCAACGGATGTTTCATTTTTACCATTGTTATAATCTAGAGTCACACTACCAGATCGAGCTGTTGTCGTAATATTTCGTAACTTAAGCGTAGCAGTTGTGGTTGTGCCGCTGGGTAATTGTTCTGGGGTAAAAACTACCTCAATATTGGGTTCACTAGCAACTAATTTTTGTAATTGAGCAATATTGTCACCCGTATTGGCAAAAGTAAGTATCTGTTGCGGATTACTCGCGGTTAAGAAAATAGTTCCTGGTAACATATTCGCAATCCCGACCTCACTGGTGGTACTAAGAGTATAACTGGCATCTGAGTTTACTTTAGAACTTATTGTATCGTCGCTTTCTACTAATTGAGTTTGTATTTTAAAAGTTTGAGTTGAATTACTTCCGGTTGGTACTGGTAGTAAAATGCTGAAGGTTGAACCTTGAGTGTTGTTAACAGGAGAGCTAATTAATTGTTGATTAGGGATAGTTGTTCCAGTATTACTGATTAGTACTACCTTATTGAATGTCCCAGCATTATTGGAAGCAACAATACCATTAACCAAGACGTAAGGTATCCCTGCGATTACGGTATGGTAATAATTAATACTTATGCCATCTGGACCTGCTATATCATTGTAAGAAGCCTGTTCAATCCCAATCTGCATTAGAGAATTAATGCTATATTGTAATGATTTTATCATAGCTTTGTCGGTGTTATTAAAATTGAATGCAAAACTACCTGCAATTGCTCCTGCTGGAATATCCAATTTAACGTTGCACTGACTATAAGCTGCAACATTTGCACAATCTGAAGCACTAGCAGTATCAATATTAACGCTACTACCGCTGCCAACTAAATTACTCAAGCTGTAGTGTAAATTTTTTATTGCACTGCTAGTTGGGTTTTTAACTATTACGTAGCCGGTAGCGCTTTCAACATTTTTGCTATAAATATTTTTAGGTGTGATTACTTGTAATGTTGTGGCATCTCCATTATCGGTACTGTTATTGGGTTGACAGCTACCATTGCCACTACAAGATGCTAAGAGTACTGCAGCTACAACAATAGCTAATCTATATTTAAGGCATTTATCCATGGTGGTTCTTTCTTAATAACTAATTTATTTTATTTTTTAATCAAATAATACCTAAAATTCTTTTTCAATTAATCTAATTTTACGAGTATTGCTTGAAAAGTCTATGAAATCCCAACTATTTTTTAGCATACAATAAACCATTGAAATCTCTGCAAATAAGAGATTAGCTAGAGAGTAGTAGTTTTAACTTCTTATACTTCTATCTTCTTTATTTTTTAAAATGTAATCTGTTTCAATTCACAACATATTTTTCTGTTAGCTAGATATAATTCTTACCGTATACTGACTATTAATCCGCGAAACAGTAGCTTAAGATAAACATTATAATAAACGCTGATATTTTAATTGATTGCTTAATAAACTGTCAAGATATTTTTGATTAATTAATTGACTTGACCAATAACAATAACTCCATGTAGAACGATATGTTATTATTTCAAAACAAATTCAGAAAAATAATTATGACAAAGCAACTAAGTCCCAAAGAATACTACGCGCGAAAGATTACTTAAAGTAGGAATTGAGCTATAGTGTGGATAAGTTAATTGCTTGATTAATAATCTGGAAGCGTTAAATAAAGAGGAATTACGAGAAAAGATCCATGCAAGTCTAAAATTATTTCTCAATTGGTATTGTCATGCAGATGGAGTAAATAGTCTATATATTTACTACCGAGACATGATAGTTGGAGATGATCAAGCCGCATTAGCAAGATATAATCGTTTAATCGACCGAGTAGGCGGCAAGTATCTTAAGCTGCTTAACATTTATTACCAGAAAATTGGCAATCACACCACTAGCCCAGAATTTATATTACTGACGTGCATAGTGCCGTTATCCACCACAAAGGTCCAAGTTTGGCAATTGAACAATTTTCTGATGCACAAAAACAGAGGGATCTTTGCTTAAATTAATGCTAAGTGGCATTTAATAAAATCACTACTCAAAGATGCCTCGCTTTGAAAATATTCAACGCATTAATAATATTGTTCTTGGTTTTTCAAAATGTCTGCGTTAAATTTAAAAGTGAACTTATTGTAAAAGCTTTTCACAGCCGTCTAACATAATATTAATACCAAATTCAAACATTTCATCATGTTGGTTTTCAGTTAATGCGTTATAAAACTGTTGATTTAATTTAAACTCTGGTTTAATATTTTCTGCTAACTGCAGATGTTCTCGTGCAGCAAGTGTACTACGAGTTTCGAATGTTACATTGCCAATGACAAAGATACGTAGATTTCGACCAATATAACCTGCTTGTTTTAATGTGAAACCAAATGACATCATTTTATTTAGAAAATGTTCAAACGTTTGACGCGAATCATCTGAATTAAACTGGTATGATGCAAATAACTCGAAAAGCCAAGTTTTAGTTTTAAATATGTCTCGCATATTGCGCATGATTTCAGACAAGAGTTCACGCCAGTTTGAACTATTTGGAGTGAATATATCAGCTAGTTTATGTGTTTTGAATGTGTAGTCCTGCAACAAAGTAATCAGGTCTGCTTTGTTTTTGATATGTACGTATAATGACGGTGCCTTAATGTTCAACCGGGCAGCCAAATTACGCATGCTGAGCTTTGCCATTCCACCTTCTTTAATAAGATGTAAAGCTTCACGACAAATTAATTCTTTTGTGATATTTTTAGCCACAAAATCCCCTTAGTTATGATAGTAAAACTCTCATTGTATATTATTCTATTTATTGTAATGATGAGCGAATTGTTATGTATGACTCTGAGCTGGAGAACTTTAATTAGGTATAATTTTGAAGTTATACCCAATTACTTCATAGTATAGTTTCGCAGCTCAGCGTTGTATTGCTTTTATAAATTCATTTCAGCTTTGCATTTTGTCATAAGTGTATACAAAGTATCTTTTAAAGCTACGCGTTCTTTTTTTACTTTTTCTAATTCAATTTCACTCATTGCTTCCTGCTCATGGTCAATTTTGTGAACTTGAGTATCTAATTCTTCGTATTGCTTTAAAACATGTTGAAAATGATGATCGTTAACTTTTAGATGATGAAACGCTTCTTTTAATTCTGGAAAACTTTCAGTTAGATTTTGATGAGGTGTTCTCATGCGTAATGTCCTTTAAAAAAATAAACAGATGTAAATTATAACATATTTAACCGTGCTCTTAAGGTGTAACATACTCTTAGCTAACTATCTAAGATAGACAAGAATTCTCTTAAGCCACTGTCACCAGATGAATGCAGTTTAAAAACACCACAATTTTCAAGGACTTGGCTAAATTTCAGACCTACTTCGATTTGTAAAATCTGTTGTACATTATTTGGTGAAAAAAGTGGATATTTCATATATAAGGCTTTTAACCACTCCTCATGTTTAACCAATGTATCATCAAAGAGCAAACTAGTTACAGCACTATCTACGTCATTTAAGAGTAGCAAATTTTCTATTTCCTTTAATTCAGCTGCTAATCTACCGGGCAGTATTGCTAATCCCATTGCTTCAATTAAGCCGATATTTTCTTTTTTGATGTGATGTAGTTCACGATGAGGATGAAAAATTCCTTCAGGATGCTCGTCATTGGTACGATTATTACGCAAAATTAGATAGAGGCAATAACTATCATTACTAGCAGATAATTTGCGTAAAATTGGCGTAATCGCATTATGACGGACGCCTTGTTCGGATGCAGAAATAATGCCTAATTCAGGATTATTATAGTTATACCATTTTTGAATTATTAATTCGGCTAGTTGGAGTAAATCTGACTTACCACCAATTAGCTGCAATGTCGATAATGGCCAATTCAGATAATTAAGCGTAACGTCGCTAAACTTTGCCAACGAATGGCTAAAACGTACTGAAGTTTTCTCTAGTGGAAAAACATAATTACCAGCCTGATAATGATCGTGGTTTAAAATTGAGCCACCAACAATTGGAATATCGCTGTTTGAACCAATGAGGTAGTGCGGAATTTGTTCAACAAATGAGAACATATTCTTTAATGCTTGTTGGTTAATCTGCATATCCTGATGCTGCTGGTTAATCACGATTGAATGTTCAGGATAGTAAAGATAAGGGGAATATTGAAAATACCATGCGTTATTATCAAGGTTTAGTTGTAACATGCGATGATTTTGGCGTGCTGGTTTATTGAAGTCTCCGCTGTAGCCCTCATTTTCAATGCACAGTAAACATTGCGGATAACTACTCGTGGCTTTCTTTTGCAGGGATTTAAGTTTGGCGATTTCGAGTGGATCTTTTTCTGGCTTAGATAAATTGATGGTTATTTCAAGATTACCATATTCGGTTTCGGTACTCCAGCTTTGATTTCTCGCAATATCTGCCGTTTTGATATAGTTAGTATTTTGACTTAACAAATAATACCAATCAAGCGCCGCTTCAATACCTTGTGCTTGCTCAATTTGTCTGAATTTAGCTTCGATTGTACTTGGGCGTGGCATTAGCTCATCAATTATTCGTGTTTCAATTTGTTCTTTAGTATTGCCAAGGCTGGTAATTTGATTTCCATCAAGAGCTAGATAAATTTGGCTCGCAATGTCGGCTAAATTTAGCTGGGCTAATTTAGGATTAGTTTGTGTTACATTGTTAGTTAATTCATAGTTAAACAACTGCGCATAATGATTACGAAAGTAGATCATATCACGCTGTTCAATCAATCCAATAGCAACGGCTTTAGCCAGCAAAGTTTCAGTAAGATAAATTAATTTATCAGTCATTTATTTAACTCCAAATTGCCAATGAGTTTGACTATGGTAGGGTTTATCAGGGGAGAAAATTACACTCTCGCGAAACTCTGGCCAGTTAATCGCATTAGGCATTCTCTGTGTTTCGAGACAAACTGCAATATGCTTAGGCGTAGTGAAATTAGCTGAATAAACTACACAGCATGGTTCATTTGTAGTAATTTCCAAAGTTCGCCCGCTCAGCGGATCAGACAGTCTAATCGGTTGTGTATTGTCTAAAACAAATGGATGGTCATAACCTTGATTAGCTAATTCTAGCTGTGGATGATTCGCAAAAATATCCTGCCCAAGCGTTTTTCTCTGACGAAAATCAAACGGTGTACCAGACACAGAACTTAGTTTGCCAATAACACAACCTGTTGCATCAATTTCGCCAAAGTATGTTGCTGGTACTTCTAGCTCCATTCCCATCGCGTTTTTACCAGCACTTAAATCAAAATAGCTGTGATTAGTCAAATTAATAATGGTCGTACGATCACAAATTGCGCTATAACTAATAGTTAATCGATTATCACGAGTAATTTGGTAACGCACCTTAAATGTTACATTTGCTGGAAACTTAGCCGTACCATCCGGACTAAAGTGGCTTAATTCTGCACCATCAGCAAGCAGCGTAACTTGCCAAATTTGCTTATCAATTCCGCCTGGTCCGCCATGGAGGTTGTTACCGAGTTTATTATCATTTAACTGGTATTCTTGTCCTTCCAACTCAAATTTTGCGCCAGCAATTCTTCCAGCAATTCTTCCCGTCGTAGCACCCCAATGCCCGGGATTTTCGGGATCAAACTCGGTGCGGCTGAGCACGACATTATCTAATTTGCCTTGCGAGTCAGGTGTATAAATTCCGCTGATGATACCACCATAGTTGAGGAAATTAACCTGAAATCCATTCGCACTAATTAACTGATATTCAATAATATCCTGTCCTAAATGTTGTGTAATTATTTGTTGTTTAATACTTATGCTCATGCTAATAACTCCTTTAGCTTACGTGCGCCATCGCCTGGGCTTACTACATAAAATTCAGCGATTAAATTAGTTTGTTTACGATATTCACTACCAACTTGCTTAATAAAATCCTCAACGCTGTCAGCTTTAACTAAATTGACAGTGCAACCGCCAAAGCCAGCACCAGTCATCCGTGCACCAATACATCCTGAATGTTGCCAAGCTGCGCTAACCAGTGCATCAAGTTCTTTACCTGTCACCGCATAATCATCGCGTAGTGAAATATGTGATTGTTTCATTAATTCGCCAAATTTAACCAGATCATTATTATGCAGAGCTTCTACCGCGGTTAATGTTCGTTGATTTTCAGCTACGGCATGCCGTGCACGTTGGTATATAGTCTGATTGGTAAATAAATCATTGTTTTTCTCTAATGTTTCAACGCTTAGTTCACCCAAAGCATTAATTGTCAGACGCGATTGCAATAATTTCAAAGCTTCACGACACTCAGCAAGACGCTCATTATATTTGGAGTCAGCCAGCCCACGTTGCTTATTGGTATTGGCGATTACTAATTTATAACCTGTAATATTTAATGGTGCATATTGGTAATTTAAACTATTACAATCAAGTAAAATAGCATGATTTTCTCGTCCCATGGCTGAAGCAAATTGATCCATAATTCCACACCCAACACCAATGTATTTGTTTTCGGCTGCTTGTCCGATTAGTGCAATTTTTACTGAGTCATAGGACGTACCTAGATAGTCATTTAAAATCGTGCCCATTAGAACTTCAATTGACGCTGAGGAGGATAGTCCAGCTCCATTAGGAATATTACCATAAAAAACTACATCAAAACCATGGCTAAGTGTAGCACCATTTTTTATAAATTCGACCATCACGCCCTTGGGGTAATTTGCCCAAATATGTGCGGTATTGAATTCCAGATTAGATACTTCAAATTCGATGATTCCTTGTGCTGGGAAATTGAGTGAATAAAATCGGCACAAGTTATCTTGACGGGCAGCAACCAATGCATAAGTTCCAATGTCCAGCGCGCAGGGAAAAACATTTCCGCCATTATAATCGGTGTGTTCACCAATCAGGTTAACTCGTCCCGGGGCAAAAAACAGGCGCTTTGCATTATCGTTAGTGAATAGTTGATTAAATTGTTTAGTTAATTTATTAGTTATGTCTTGCATAATAATCTCTTCTTAAATAGTTTCAATAATTACAGCATAAGGTTGTAACGTATAATTCTCAAACTCTACGTTCTTGGCATTATGGTTAAGAATAAAACGTTTATTTCCGCGATAAATCAGCTCTACGCCAAATGGTGTTTCGTAATATTTAATCTGATGTTGATTCGCAACTTTCTGAGCCAGTTTACACCAAAACTCATCTTCAGCAACTGCGGTGCTAACATGGATTAATTTACCACGCCCAACTTGGCTTTCGGTTACCGCAAAATAATCCGCAAATTCATCAGTATAGCGATAGAGTCCTTGTGCTTGTGTCGAATCAACAATCTCCAACATATCACGCCACACGCTTGCACAGAATTTACCTTCAGCACCAATAATTTCTTCGTGACGCGCATTACCTAATGACTCAATATAATAACTCTTGATATTGGCTAATTTTAACCAGGGGTTAGCCTGATTAAAATAGACCGCATTATCATAATCTTTAATCCCCGCTCTAAAGCTACTGATTACCGTTCCGCCATTGTGCATGAATTGTTTTAATTTTTCAATTTGTGGTGCAGTTAACAGCATTGGCGCTGGTAACAGGATAATCGAATAAGAATCAATAGCATGACGAATATCAATTACATCAACTGGTATATTCAGACGTTTAAAACCCTGATAAAGCCGAAAATGCTCATGATGAATGTCTAGTCCGGTTGATTGTGGTTGAATTTTCCAAGCATAAATATTATCTGGATTGTAGAGCAGGGCAACCTTGGCATTGATCAGTAGATTTATTTCGGCTTGATGCTCGGTGGCTTCTGCAAAAATTTGTTTCATCTCATGATAACGCGGTCCATCTTGATTATCCTGATCAAGTACGCCATAACAAAACTGCTCTGCACCTTTGGTTGCCGTGCGCCAGCGGAAATAAATCAGATTGTTACAGCCGTGCAACATCGCTTGCCATGACCACAGTCGCGCTTGTCCCGGACGCGGCAAATAACCCATGATAGTGTGGGCTTGTGCACCGATGAGCTGCTCGGTAATCCAAAAATGTTTGCCAGGTAAAAAGCCACGGGTTTGGTCGAGTTTCATCGCAATTTTGCTATATTCAACTGGTTGCTCTAAGCCACCCCATACTGGGTAGTTATTTAGCGCAACTACATCCAGCTGCTCCGAAATATCAGTGAAATTCTGCGCTTTATTGTAATAATCTCCCGGGAAATTATGCGTAATCGCCTGTGAAGATGGCACAATCTCACGTAAGATTTTTGCTTGGCGTGCGGTAAATTTAGTAATCGTTAAAGCTCTAAAGCGATAGAAAGCCAGCATCAAACCGGGGTTTTTGGCTGGAATAGTTGGTTTGGGTAATTCTATTTCGCTAAAATCATTGTAGGTTTGTGACCAGAACACCGTACCAAAACGATAATTGAGATCATCAATTGATTGATATTCGCTACGTAAATAATTTTGAAATTCACGCTCGCAATGCGCACAATAGCACCAATCGCTGGTTTCATGCCCAAGTTCATTATCAATCTGCCATGAAATTACTGCCGGATGTTCTCGGTAGGCTAATGCCATTTGTTGGGTAATTTTATCACTACGTTCCAGATAAACAGGTGAATTAAGGCAGGCTTGGCGTCGTCCGCCAAAATGGCGCTTGATGCCAAATTCATCAACTGAAAGCACTTCTGGATAGGCTTTGGCTAGCCACGCGGGTAACGTTGCGGTTGGCGTGCCCAGCATAACCTTAATACCATAATGCTCGGCACGGTCTAAGACATGGCGGAAATAATCAAACTGAAAATTATCTGCGCTTGGCTCCATCAGATGCCAGGCAAATTCGGCAATTCGGATGCAGTTAATATTTGATTTAACCATTCGTGCTAAATCAAGTTCTAGCCATTCTTTGTCCCATTGTTCGGGGTAGTAATCAACGCCTAAGTACATGTTAAGTTCCTATAAATAAGATCAAGTGATTGTTATGGATTCTCTGGATATAATATTGACTTTAGCTGGGAGAGGTTATCATTTATAAAGGAATCATCATATATATTTCTCCAGTTTGTTAAATCTGTAATTTTATTCGCTATTTTTTCAGCATCCTCTTTTTTGAGAGTAGAACTAGTTATACCCATTGTATTAAAATCTATTAAATCTAGATATTGAGCATGTAGTTTTGTTGGGTGTTCATAATCCATGTGTTCAATGAGTAAGCTATTTACCGACTCACTCTGCTCAGACGTTAGTATTTCCTTAATTCTGTTAAATGTTTCATAGCAAAAATTAAAATAATTAGATATTTCAGTCGCTGTCAATTTGTTAAAAATAAATTCAAATAAATTTAGTAAATTTTTAAAGTATTTACCATTTTCTTTTTGTATATTATTTTTTAACCAAACCTTTAGGTTTTCATAGTCTTGAGTGTCGTTTGTTCTTTTTTTGAGACTTGTCCACAATCTTTCTAATAGAGCCGTGGAGGATTCATCGGTGGAGTTAATGATATAGTCCAATGTCAACGCATTTATCAGAGCATAATGCAGAGGAGTTTTTTGTGGAATGCTTATTTCTTTTTGTCTTAACGCAAAATTTATATATGTTTGCAATTTTTGGTTTAAGTTATCGATAGAGAGATTTTCATCAATCATAGTAAAGTTAAGGTCATCTTCAAGGATAGAGTAATGCTCAACAAAGCTACTGAGATCACCTTTATCAATGGCTTCAAACTGTTGTTTTATTATTTTTATTACTTGCACACTCATTTGTGATATATCATGAGTATTTTCAATCTTGTCTGTCTGTTTTTTGTTAAATATCATAGACCAGTCATCATTGCTCAATTTGTCGGTAATTAAAGAACTTTTAATTAATCCAAAATCATCTATAGCTAATATTTGCTTTAAAAGTTCATCAATCTGCTGTTGTGTGTAAGGGCTAATTTTTCTCTCATCACTCTCCTTTTGTGGAAGATTAAATTTAGTGATTAGATCATGTACGCTATTAGGTTTGTAGATTGAGATTAGATTCTGAGATATAAAATCATGTCTTTTTGCATATACAACTCCCAATTTTGCTAATAAATCTAAGTAAAAAGGGTTTTTGGTGTATAAATAGAATAGTTCGGTATAAAAGCCATCTTCACCAAAAATAAACTTCAAATATAAGTCAAGATAAGATTCATCATATTTTCTATCGTTCCACCATTGAGCCACACGTAATACATTGTGAATTTGATGCTTGATAATTCTAATGTTGGAAGTATGGTCATAAAAAAATTTAATACCACTGCGAACATCTTCATTTTTAAAAATCGTTTGGTCAGTTTCTTCTGTTACGAGATCTCGAACAATCTCACCGTAAATAGAGTCAAACGATTTACTGATAGAAAATGTATCACAAATAATCTTTTCACGAAGACTAGCAAATGCTTGATTACTTATTAATTCATCTTCATTAGCTACTAAGATAATTTTACTTTTCTTTTGTTCCTGTAAGTAGCAAATTAAACTAATTATCATTTCTACTTCGATGTTTTTTAGTTTCGTTAAGCGTTCAACATCATCAAGGATAAAAACTCTACCTGCAAAAATAAATTCTTTTAATGTAATTGGCGATAACTTTGCTAATAAATGTATCAGGTTAAATTTAAAAAGTTTTTTTAGCCATGTTGTTGTCATGCTATTTATTATTAATTGTTCAAGTAATTCACGATAATTCTCGAACTCTGAACAATTAAGATAAACAAAAGGAATTGATTGGGATAATTTATCATTTAGTAGATTATTTTTAATAAATGTACTTTTACCAGATCCCCATTTGCCGTTAATTAAAATAATGTCTTGCCTTGAATTTAATAATGCATCATATATAAATTTTATTTTGGAGCTATTTAATTGACTTATTCTAATTTTATCAATAAGTTTTTTTGCACCTAAATTTCTACAGCAATAAATAATTAACATAATTAAAACAGAACAGATACCATATAAGTACACGATGAACTTAATGTAACCTATTATTGATGCGCTCCAATTGCTTTCATGATTAGTTGGTATCTGCTTTTCTGGTGTCTTAGGTTGAATAGAGTAATTATTAACTATGACTGGCAATTGTATAGATAGATATTTTTTATCTGATTCTGCTATTTTTGCCCCAGACTCAGTGTTATTCACTATTGGGGAGCTACTATCTAAACTATAGGCAATAGAAGGCAGTGGACTTAAGCTAACCAATAAAAGAAGCACTGTTTTTTTTATCATATTTGTCCAATTTTAATTCTTAACATAACTATATTTACCAATGGTAATTATGAACAAGCACATATAAGCCCCTTTCAGTAAACATGACTGGCGTTACTATCTAGTCTTTTAGCTTATAGAACTGGTGGAAAATTTTCACTAGTTTTATTCATCTGTTGCTTCAAAAGACACCAGCAAAATACTTTGCGGATGCATAATCGGCAACTGTATCCCAATCTCAGCGATAACTTTACCACTCATTACTAGCTCACCAGCACACAACGGAACTGATTTTTTCATCAAATAGCCCGTATTATCCTGAGTATTCAAGAGCTTAACCTTATATGTTGAATCGGGATTGAGATAGCTAACTCGTAATTTATCGGCAATCATATTGCATGGAAAATCATTTTGCGCAATCGCAAATAGCGCCTGAGTTTGTGCGGGATTAACGACACCATAAACGTTTTGTCCGCTATCAATGGTATCAATGCGCACTAAGCGTCCAGAGTGGATTAAATCACGGTGTTGCTTGTATAATTTTAGATAGTGCGCTAATTGCTGACACTCTGCATCGGTTAATTCCAGTAGATTTTGTTCAAACCCAAGATGTCCAAAGAAATTAGTTAGGATGCGGTATTCTAGCGTGCTCAAACGATTGGTAGTGTGTGCTTGTGCGGGACCAAAATGTGAACCCATGATTTCAGCTGGGAAGAAATAACTAAAACCGCGCTGAATACTTTGTCGCTCGTAAGGATCATTGCAATCCGATGTCCAAACCCGATTGGTATAGTGTAAGATACCCAAATCAGCACGAGCACCACCCGATGCACAACTTTCAATTTCTACCAGAGGGAACTCATGATGGAGTTGCTCAATTAAACGGTAGGTTGCCAATACCTGTTGATGTACTCCTGCCTGTCCATTTACTCCACTTGCTTGAACTAAATCGCGATTCATATCCCACTTGATGTAAGAGATTTTATTCTGACTGAGTAAGTCATGGATGCATTGATGAATATAAGCGTAAGCTTCAGGAATAGCTAAATTAAGCACATATTGATAACGTCCCAAAGGTTGCGAATAGCCTTGTACTTGTAACATCCATTCAGAATGCGTACGGAATAAATCTGAATCAGGATTAACCATTTCCGGTTCAAACCATAGACCAAATTCCATACCTCGCTTGATGACTTGTTCAATTATCGGAGTTAGGCCTTGTGGATGCTTTTCTTTATCAATAAACCAGTCGCCAAGTCCAGCACGTTCATGATTCCGCCCTTTAAACCAGCCATCATCTAAGATAAATCTCTCCACTCCAATAGCCGCAGCGCGATCAATTAATTGACTAATTTGAGCCAGATTATGCTCAAAATACATCGCTTCCCATGTGTTAAAATGAATTGGGCGATAGGGGAGGGCATGTGGTATAAATTTGTTGCTCTGGCGGATGAAACTATGGAAATTATGGCTAAATCCATTGAGACCAGCAGCAGAGAATGATGCATACAGAGTTGGTGTGCTATAGCTTGTGCCATGAGCAAGCATAATTTCTCCGGGGAGTAATTTTTCGCCAAACTGGACTAATTTTTGCCCATTGCTGAGAGTCCTCACCTTGTAAGTATGGTTGCCACTCCAGCCAAGATGAAAGCCATAAACTGCGCCACTTTGTTGGTTAAATCCATTATTACCAAGAATTAATAATGGTGGATTATCATTAGAGGTGCGCCCCTTGAGATTTTCCACTACATAACAGGGTTGATTGATTTTAGTGCGCTGAGTTTGAAACTCATGAATCCAGCGCCCGTGAAATTGCATCATATCGCTAACTTGTGCTTCAAGCGGAAGGCTTAGCAATAATTCACCTAGCTGATAATCTTGCGTGCCAAGGTTGGTTAGTGTGATGCTATGCTCAATTACATCCCATTGATTTAGTACGATGCTAATTTTTAGCTCTAATTCACTTTGCTCATCCAAGGCACAGAGCGTTAAACTATTCTCCGAGCTTGCAAGCGCAACTATCTTTTTAAACTGAGGAGCCCAATTTTTACCATTCGAGCATCCCGAGAGAGCATTAAGCTGAAAGCCGCCATTTCCCCATAGTGGAACTAAAGTTAGTGGAACAACTTCGTCTAAGAAAGCCTGTGGAACAGGTCTAACTAGCTGAAATAATAGCTGCTGCTCTTCAACTTCTGATAGCCTCAGTGATCCTCCCCAATAAACAACCTGCGGTAAATCTGTATCTTTATAGGCAAGAATTAAGCTGCTATTCTTACCGTGGAGACTAATTATTTTATTCATGATGAGATTTCATTTTTGTTAACCCCAAGCTTACTACAGAGTTTATCAAGCACTTCATCGTGGAATTTTTCAGTAAGTTTTACTTTTTTCATAAAAACAATCACGGAGAGGATAAACAAAATAATTGGAATACCAAACATGATTATTTTGAATTTCATAACACTTCCCGGAGCAGCTGCAACACTTTGTGCAGTAGCATTATTTGTCATTGCGACCCAGATGGCAGTAAAACCAACTACGCCATTGGAAATTGCACCAGCTAATTTATCTAATAAAGGTCTTACACAAAGAGTCGTACCTTCAGAACGAGTTCCAGTTTTAAGTTGTCCATATTCTACACTGTCGGTTAACATCAATAAAACACACACAAACAAAATCGGGTAGGGGAAGAAAAATAAAACATAGCCAGTTAAGATGATCGGTAAATTTTTGCCAGCTAAACCAAAGATAATTAAGCCAATTACCATCACTACAATGCCAACAAAAAAGAGATTCTTTCTACCTTTGAATAAGCGACTTAATACAGGAAATAGAGCAACTGCCACAAAACCTAAGGCTAAATTTAATGTACCAATAATAGCAAAACTAGTGGCATCACCAAAAATATAAGTGAAGTAATAGAGTAAGAATGATGAACAAATTACATAGCCTAAGGCAAATAAGCCATAAGATACTGCTAACCACAGTAATTGATCATTATGTCCAATTGCTTTAAATACTTTTAGAATACTAGTTTTTTCAGTAGTTTGACGTAGCGCTGAGCTTTGTTCTTTAGCACCGATAATAGTAATAATTCCGCCAATCAGAGAAACTGCCGCCACAAGGATAGCAAAAACCAGCCAGCCTTGTTTATCACCGATTACGGTTGCTGATTGGGTATGATTTTTCGAGAAATAGATTACTACTGGCACAATTGAAAAGGCAACAATTGATTGTCCAAGTGTTGAGGCAATTCGTGCAAAAACCCCAACCGATTCGCGCTGTGCACTATTGGTTGCGAGCGCTGGTATCATACCCCAAAATGCAATATCTTTGAATGAATATACGATATCAAGCACAGCAAATATTACAATGAATAAAATTATATAAAGGAATGGGTTAGAGGTTGACAAACCACCTAAGTCAGTAAATAACAAAACAATGCATACCGAACCAATTGTACCGCCGAATAAAATCCACGGCTTGAATTTACCCCACCGCGAACGGGTATTATCGACCACCCCACCAATCATCGGGTCAATAATCAGTTCAACAAAACGTAACACAAACAACATGGTAGTTACAATTGCAATCATTTTTTCACTGGTAGCTTCGCTGATTCCTGTTTGTCCGGGATTAAATAATTGAGAGGTGATAAACATTATCAGATAAGAGGATAGCGCCGCATAAAATACATCATGCCCAAATGCTCCACAGGCGTAAGAAAAGAGCGTTTTGCCAAAACCTTTAGGCTTTTCCATTACAATATCTCCATGTATAAATGTGTTAGAATCTTGTTGATTAATCAATAAATAAGTTGATTAAACGAAATTATATGCGAAGCGATATAAAAAGTCAATTACAGATGATTGTGCATTGCAACAATGTGTTACGAATGTAATACAATTATTTTTAACTGATAAACAATATTGTTGATTAAAATGCTAAAAGCAGATATAATCAACCATGTGACGTATTTTATGTACAACGTAGGGGATAGGCATGGAAATTAAAGTTAATTCTGCTAATGTACTATTTTTCAATGCATTAGCTTCAGAAACCCGGTTGAAAATAATTGAAAACTTATTGCCAGAACACAAGAATATTAAAAAACTAGCGTATGAATTGCAACTGTCTTCAACGATTGTTGCCAAGCATATTGAAATACTTGAACAAGCTAATATCGTAAAATGTGAAAATATTAAAGCTAATCGAGGTACTCAAAAAGTCTGTCGGGTTATCTTAACGGACTACCATCTGGTTTTTGAGCAGAAGACTAATAATTCTTTGCAACAGTTGCAGCAGTTTGAATTAGCAATTGGGCATTTTTCCGCGTATAGTGTCAGTGGCACATGTGGTCTATCTACTGTAAATGCGTTAATTGGTGTTTGTGATGATCCTCGTTATTTTAGCCATCCTGAGCGTTACAATGCTGGGATTGTTTGGTTTGCCCATGGGGAAATTGAATATAATTTACCAAGTTTTATGTTTGAAAATACAGATAGGATTAGTGAACTGGAGATTAGTCTGGAGTTATGCTCCGAGGCTCCCGGAATCAATGAGAATTTTCTATCAGATATTTATTTTAATATCAACGGCGTTGCTATTGGGCAGTGGATAAGCCCAGGTGATTTTGGTAAGCTTAAAGGGGTATATACGCCTAAATGGTGGTATTTGACTGAATATGGTAAATTAGTCACGATAAAGATTAACGATGCTGGAACTTACATAAATGGTGAACTTGCGTCTCGCACAAAACTTGCTGAGTTAGCACTATCTCACACTAATGACGCGAAATTTAAAATAATTTCACCACAGCAAACAAGTAATCCCGGAGGCGTAAATATTTTTGGAAAAGGCTTTGGAAATTATGACCAGGGGATTATTGTTAATATCCTGCGTAAGTAGGTTTTTTTGATATTTTTGCTTAAAATATGATAATCCTGTAGGTGATATTTTTGGTATCACCTACAGGATTTGTTATAATTAGTTACCTAAATCTCTCAATGCTTTTCCTGATTTAAGGTCTGACTCAAGTTTTTCTAAAGTAACTCCTTTAGTTTCGGGTACAAAGAATTTTAAAAATAACATTGATACGACACAGAAAGCAGCAAAGACAAAGAAGATTGATGCATTACCATGATCGCGCATGAAGCTTAACGCATTACCCATCACTAAACCAGCAAACGACCAGTTAACAATAGTTGTAATCGTCATACCAACTTCGCGACCTTCTAGCGGGAATACCTCAGAGCAAACGATCCAGGCAACCGGTCCCCATGACACTGCAAATCCAAAAATATAAATAATTACCGCAATTAGTAAAACTGCTTTAGGTAATCCGCCAATTTGTGATGGATCGCTAATGCCCCCAATTGAAGCAAAAGCCAAACCAGCTGCGATCATCGTAATCATCATTACAACCGCACCAACATAGAGTAATTTTTTTCGCCCCCATTTTTCAACTAGTTTAATAGCTGGGAAGGTAAAGAGCATATTTACGGTCGGAACAGTCAGCATTGCCAAAAGACCTTTCATACCCGCATAGCCAAAGATAGTTGGAGCATAATAAATCATCATGTTAATCCCAACTAATTGTTGGAACATTTGTAATATAACTCCCATTAGCAATACTTTAAAAAAGTAACCTTTAAAAATAATGCCAACTCCAGCACCTTTATCACTCTTAATTGCATTGTCAATATCAGCTAATTCACGATCAATATCTTCGTCATGGCATAGTACACGAGCCAAAACCTCACGAGCTTGTGCTTTACGTCCTTTGAGCATTAACCAACGCGGGCTCTCTGGTAGTCTAAAGCTACCAATAAACATGATTAGAGAGAATGCAGCAATCACAAGAAACATGATTGGTAAAGCAACATGCGGATTTAAGAAAATTCGAGCAATTACTACGTTAGTAACGGCAATCAAGAATATCCCAATTGTAATCATCAATTGAAAGAGTGATCCCATTGAACCGCGAATACTAGCAGGTGCTGTTTCAGATAGATATAGTGGAACAATAAAAGATGCGATTCCGACCGCAAAACCTAAGCCAAAACGACAAGCTGACAATACAGCAATGGCGGGTAATGTTGCTGAAACTATTGAGAGTGAACTAAACAAAAACCCTGCTAAAATTAGGCTGCGTTTGCGTCCCAAAAAGCGCGCAAAAATACCAGATAGTAAAGCACCAATGATTCCACCAGTAGCTAAAATAGCCGCGTATTTTTCGCCGCCTTCAACACCGAGAAAATATACTTTTTCTATTGTTTCCAGTGAATTAGCAATAAAACCCTGATCCAAACCAAATAACAATCCACCCAAAGCTGCAATAGTACAAATCCAATAAACTATTTTCTTGTATTCACCACTAACTGCACTACCATTACTCATCTGCATATGTCCTGCTGCCATTGCTTATCATCCATAGAAAGGTTATATAAAAAAATCTTGCTCAATTCTAAGCGAAGCTGAGGTAGGTTGTCTATATGCAGCGCACATATCTCATAGCGATGACAATGATTTGATGTGTAGAATTTGAGTTATGAGATTTTAATCATCAGTGTAGCAGTGAGTTAGCGATAAAAAAAGCCTCTGTTGTAAAAATACAAAGAGGCTAAATTATTTTTGGAAGTTGATTTACTCAGGACGCATATGCGGGAAAAATATCACATCACGAATTGATGCCGAATCAGTCAGTAGCATTACCAAGCGATCAATACCAATACCAAGTCCGCCAGTCGGTGGCATTGCATATTCCAGCGCACGAATATAATCTGAATCATAATGCATAGCTTCTTCATCACCAGCATCTTTTTGTTCAACCTGTTGTTTAAAGCGTGCAGCCTGATCTTCTGGATCATTCAACTCCGAATAGCCATTGGCTAATTCACGACCAACCACAAATAATTCAAAGCGCTCGGTAATCCCAGGATTCGTGTCAGATTGACGCGCTAATGGCGAAGTTTCAATTGGATGATCCATAATGAAAGTTGGATTCCAAAGTAGGTGCTCAGTATTTTCTTCAAATAATAATAGTTGTAATACTGCCAATGAATCAGTTTGTGGTGCTTTACGAGTTAATTTTTTAATTTCATCAATTAAGAATTTAACATCGTTAACCTGTTCACTCGTAATCTGTGGATTGTACTTTAATATTGCTTCAACAATAGTTAGACGATCAAATGGTTGTTCCAGATCAACGGTTTTACCTTGGTAATCAAATACCAATTTACCCACTGACACCATTGCAGTTTCGCGCACGATTTGCTCAGTAATTTCCATCATGCGTTTATAATCCGCATAGCTTTCATATAATTCAATCATAGTGAATTCTGGATTGTGACGCGCGGATAAGCCTTCATTGCGGAAATTACGGTTAATTTCAAAAACTCGGTTCATGCCACCAACGATAAGGCGTTTTAGGTAAAGTTCAGGAGCAACCCGCAAAAATAACGCCATATCCAAGGCATTATGATGAGTTACGAATGGTTTAGCCGTTGCACCACCCGGAATTGGATGCATCATTGGCGTTTCAACCTCTAGGTAGTCTTGACGAACCAAAGTTTCACGGATAGTTTGAATAATTGCTGAACGTTTGATAAATACTTCTTTAGATTCATCGTTCATGAATAAATCTAAGTAACGTTGACGGTAACGTTGTTCCTGATCGCTTAAGCCGTGAAATTTCTCTGGAAGAGGGCGGATATTTTTACTAATCAAGCGAACTTCTTTGGCATCAATACTTAGTTCACCAGTCTTGGTTTTCATCAAACTACCGCTAATGCCAAGAATGTCGCCACTATCAGAATGTTTAAACGCTTCATAAGCTTCTTCACCAATATTTTCTTTGCTAATATAAGCTTGAATCCGACCTTTGGCATCGGCAATAGTTGCGAAAGATGCTTTACCCATTACGCGTTTTAACATCATACGTCCTGCAACTACAGCACTGGTATCCATTGTTGCTAACTCCTCTTTACTAAAACCATCATATTTTTGATGAAGTAAAGCGGAATAGTCTTTAGGTTTAAAATCATTAGGAAATGGATTTCCTTGTTCACGTAATTTAGCTAATTTTTGACGGCGTTCACTAATTAAGCGGTTTTCGTCCAGAGGGGTAGCGACAGTTTCAGTCATTATATTTTCATCCTTTTAGCGGCGTTGTATAATAGTTGTAATTAGGTTTTTATTATCGACAGTTTGTTGGATTAATTGATTTCCAGTTTTAGTACAAAAATCTTGTAGATCTTGCAGTGATGCTGGATCAGAAGTCACAATACTAACTTGTACTCCTGAGTCCAGACTTGCCAGAAATTTTTTAGTTTTTAACACTGGAATTGGGCAGTTTAAACCAGTTAAATTAAGCTCTAACATTTATTTCACCAGTTTTAATCCGCCAGTACTGCTTGGGCTTGGATCACTTGGTTGTGTTGGATTATAATTTTCCAACTCAAAATGCATCCCTTGAGAGCTTTCTTTGGCAAATATTCCCAGTACATTAGCAATCGGGATTGCAATATCCTGTACCACTCCACCAAAAGTTGCCTGAAAAGTAATCCAGTCATTATCAATGAGCAAGTCTTTGGTTGCGCTAAAAGCGATATTTAGAACAATTTGATTATTTTTAACAAATTGCTGTGGTACAACCGTATTGGCATCAACAAAAGTCATTAGATGCGGCGTACATTCATTATCCACACACCACTCATAAAGTGCTCTAATTAAATATGGTTTTTGGCTTTTCATTTGCATGTTAGTAGGTCCATTTATTGTTTCATACTACGTTCAGCAGCTGTCAACGATGCCAAGAAACTTGGACGATTGAATTGAGTTTCTGCATATTTCATTAATGCTGCCCAGGTTTTTTTAACTTCAATTTCATAGAAACCTAAACGCCATAAAACTGGTAATAATGAAGCATCAAGTAAGGTAAAAGTTGTACTAGCTACATAATCCATTTTTTTATTGTTAGCAAATAAAGCCGCAATTTCATCCAGTGCAGTACTGATAACTTTACGTAAACGATCTAATTCTTTTTTTACTTTAGCATCTTTACTTTGTAAATTAGTATCAAGAAAACGTACTGGTTGGAATAGTTCTTTTTCTAATTTATGAATTGTCATACGCATCCGCGCTTTTTCAGCTGGTTCAATCGGCATCATTTGTGGGTGAGGAAATCTTTCATCAATATATTCAGATGCTATATTGGTATCTATCAGAATTAAATCGCGTTTTTTATTATTTTTGTCAATGTCATCAACTAACACTGGAGTTTCATTATACGGATTTAGTTGCATTAAATCTTGTCTTGAGTTAACATTCACATCTATGATTTTAAAATCCATGTCTTTTTCATTTAGAATAATCCGCACACGGTGTGAAAACGGGCATCTTGAGTCTGAGTACAGTTGTATCATCTAAGCTAGATCCTTTTTAATAAAGTAAATTGTAACCCAAGATTGTAGCAAATTTCTACATTGTTTGTCAATAGCTTGTTTTGTAACATTTTGATTTATAACTGAAAATAAGATAAAATAAATGTTGTGCTAAAGTTTAAGTGCGATGTTTTTACAGATTTTGTATGCATGTCCTCAGTGTAATGGTCTAATCCGACTTTTTATTCTTTCTAATGATAAATGTTATAATAATGCTATATTAAACTTTCAATACATTGGAATTATCTTATTATCATGCAGAATCAAAACCACGATAAATCAAATCAACCCGAAACACCTTTGCCTAAACTAAGCAAAACAACTCAAGAAAAACGTTTATACAATCGCTTATCTAATGAAGAGGCACGGGCAAAATTAGCTGCAGAAACTTTCAACCGCACAACCATCTCCTTTTATCAATATTTTGGAATTGATAATCCGGTAGCATTTCGTGATGAGTTATATCTAAATTTTGATAAACTTGGAGTGCTTGGGCGGGTATATCTGGCACATGAGGGGGTTAATGCGCAAATTAGTGTTCCTGAACATAATGTTGCTGCTTTTCGTGAGTACCTCTATTCTATTAGCGGTTTAAATGGAGTTCGTTTAAATATAGCAGCAGATGATGATGGTAAATCATTTTGGGTGCTGAAAATTAAAGTGCGTGAGAAAATTGTTGCTGATGGAATTAATGATCCTGAATTTTCAATGGAACGCCGCGGTAAATATCTCTCGGCTGAAGAATTTAATCAAATGACCGAAAATCCAGATGTTTTAGTTGTTGATATGCGTAATCACTATGAATATGAGGTTGGGCATTTTTCAGATGCAGTGGAAGTTCCTAGCGAAACTTTCCGCGAGCAATTGCCGATGGCAGTAGAGATGCTAAAAGAACAAAAAGACAAAAATATCATCATGTATTGCACAGGTGGTATTCGTTGTGAAAAAGCTAGTGCTTGGATGCTGCATAATGGTTTTGAAAATGTTTACCATCTGGAAGGTGGAATTATCAAGTATGCTAATGATGTTAAACAACAAGGCTTAACCAATAAATTCCGTGGTAAAAATTTCGTTTTCGATGGACGTCTGGCAGAACAAATTGGCGATGAAATTATCGCACATTGCCATCAGTGCGGCAAAGCTGCGGATACGCACACTAATTGCGCAAATGAGGGTTGTCATTTATTATTTATCCAATGTGAGGAATGTAAAAGTGAATTTAATGGTTGTTGCTCTCAGGAATGCATGGAGATAATTAATCTTCCTGAAGAAGAGCAAAAAGCGCTGCGTAAAGGAATTAATCGCGGTGGTATGATTTTTAATAAAAGAAAGAAATAACGGGGAAGCAAAGAATGTTAAAAAAACCTGAATTATTACTACCTGCGGGTACTTTTGAACATTTGCAATATGCATTTGATTTTGGTGCTGATGCAGTTTATGCTGGACAACCACGCTACAGCTTGCGTGCGCGGAATAATGAGTTTAAATTAGAGCAGTTGCAGCTAGGTATTGAAGAAGCACGTCGTCGTGGTAAAAAATTATTTATTGCCAGTAATATTTTGCCGCATAATGGTAAAGTTAAAACCTATCTGAAAGATATGGAACCGCTAATGGCAATGAAGCCTGATGCTTTGATTATGGCTGACCCAGGTTTAATTATGATGGTTAAAGATCGCTGGCCGGAAACCGAAATTCATTTATCGGTACAGGCTAACACGGTTAATTATGCGGGCGTAAAATTTTGGCAACGCCAAGGTCTGTCACGAGTTATTTTATCACGCGAACTATCACTAGACGAAATTGAAGAAATTCGTCAAGAATGCCCAGATATGGAAATTGAAGTTTTTGTGCATGGTGCACTGTGTATTGCCTATTCGGGACGTTGTTTGCTATCTGGTTATTTTAATCGCCGTGATCCAAATCAGGGAACTTGTACTAACGCTTGCCGTTGGGAGTATAAAGTACATGATACTAAGCCTGATGATGCTGGCGATGTGCAGTTATTAGACGGATTTAATTACAATCAAGAACTTGAGAATGCCAATCAAGCTTTTTCAGCTGCTGGAGGCGTTAGTCGTCATCCGTTAGCAAATAAGACTTATTTGATTGAAGATACTACTCGTCCCGGGGATTATATGCCAATTATTGAAGATGAGCATGGTACTTACATTATGAATTCTAAGGATTTACGTGCGATTCAACATGTTGAGCGTTTAGTTAAAATTGGGGTTGATTCGCTAAAAGTTGAAGGGCGAACTAAATCAATTTATTATGTCGCGCGAGTTGCTCAGGCATATCGTCAGGCAATTGATGCCGCCGTTGCAGGTAAGCCGTTTGATCCAAGTTTGCTGGCAAATTTAGAGGGTTTAGCGAATCGTGGTTATACCGACGGCTTTTTACAACGTCATCATGCCGAAGATTATCAGAACTATATTGATAGTCATTCTAAATCTCGTGCTAGCCAATATGTAGGTGAGGTTTTAGAAGTTGACAATGATGGTTGGGCGTTAATTGAGGTTAAAAATAAATTCAGCTTAGGCGATAAGCTTGAAATTCTTCATCCAAGTGGTATGCGTGAGATTGAAATTAGCATAATGAAGAATAAAAAAAATGAAACGGTCGAAGTAGCACAGGGTAGTGGAATTTTTGTTAAAATTCCAAACATGCAGGGTATGGAAAAAGCGCTTTTAGCAAGATTGATTCCTAGTTCAAATTGATAACAGTACTTATTCGTAGAAAAACAAAATAAAACAATTTTAGGTAATAACAAGAATATGCAAATAACATTATATCAGCAATTAGAACAGAAATTTAGAATCGCATTTAATTCTTTGGGAATTGATGCTAGTGTTCCAATTGTATTACAGGAATCAAGTAAGCCAGAATTTGGCGATTATCAGGTTAATGGTGCCATGGCTGCGGCTAAGATACTTAAAATGAATCCGCGGGAATTAGCTCAAAAGATTATTGATAGTGTCGATCTTGGTCGCATTGCTGATAAATTAGAGATTGCTGGCCCAGGGTTTATTAATATTACGCTAAATAATCAATATTTGTCTAGTTTATTGGCAGATAATGTATTAAAGGTTAGTGATGATCGTAAGCATACCATAGTTGTTGATTATTCTGCGCCTAATTTAGCCAAAGAAATGCATGTTGGTCATTTACGCAGTACCGTTATTGGTGATGCGCTGGTTCGTATTTATGAATTTTTAGGTAATAAGGTAATTCGTCGTAATCATGTGGGAGATTGGGGTACTCAGTTTGGTATGCTAACCGCGTATCTGTTTGAGTTGAACCAGCAGGATAATGCCTCAATTGAGCTACATGATTTGGAAGAGTTCTACCGTAAATCTAAAGTTCGTTTTGATGAAGATGCTGATTTTGCGAATCGTGCTCGCGAATTTGTAGTGCGCTTGCAGTCGGGTGATAAACAAGTGTTGGCGCTGTGGCAACAATTTGTAGAAACTTCATTGGGACATTGTCAGGAAGTGTGTGATCGTTTGGGTACAAAACTAACTCGTGCGGATGCGGTAGGGGAAAGCTCTTACAATGATTTACTCGCACCAATGGTATCTCGCCTAATGGATTCAGGGATTGCAATTGATAGTGAGGGTGCTAAATGTGTATTTCTTACGCCTGAAGAACTTGGTAGCAAAGATGAAACTCCATTTATCATTCAGAAAAAAGATGGTGGCTATTTGTATGCAACAACTGACATTGCCGCAGTCTATGATCGAGTCCATAATTTAGGTGCTGATCGTCTGGTTTATGTAATTGATGCACGTCAGTCATTACATTTAAAACAATTATTTGTAGTTAGTAAAAAAGCTGGAATTGCGCCTATTGAAACTAAGATGGAACATTCTGCCTTTGGTACGATGATGGGTGAAGATGGTAAACCATTTAAAACCCGCTCTGGTGGTACGGTGAAACTAATTGACTTGATTAATGAGGCAATTGATCGTGCTGGAGTTATGATTCGTGAACGTAATCCTGAATGGAGCAATGAAGAGGTTACCACGTTAGCAAAAATCCTAGGTGTTTCTTCAATGAAATATGCTGACTTGTCTAAAAACCGCCTAAGTGATTATATCTTTAGTTTTGATAAAATGTTAGCGTTTGATGGTAATACCGCACCATATCTATTATATGCATATACGCGTATTAATAGTATTTTTAATAAAGCTGATTTAAAGCGTCAGGACTATCTTGGTGCTACAATTGTTATTAATGAATTTGATGAGCATCGCTTAGCTGTGCATATTGCTAAATTTGCTGAGAAATTACATCAGACAGCTAAAGAAAACTACCCGCATTATCTCTGTGGATATATATATGAGCTTGCAGGACTATTTATGAAGTTTTATGAATCATGTCCAATTTTACGTTCTGATGTAAGCGATGAAGTTAAACATAATAGATTAGCTTTGGCAGCATTAGCTGGTGAAACCTTGAAATTAAGTCTTGATTTGTTAGGTATTCCAGTAGTTGAGCGGATGTAACCCAGCTGCTGGTTTTATAATATGGTTGTAAGATAAATCTTTTTACAAATTATTTTGTTATCACTATCTCTTTGAAACTGCGTAATATTTTGCGCGAGTGTTGAAAAAACTCTGTATTTGCCAACAAAAAGATTTGACTCCTTATGAATATTTGTGTGATAATACCGTTCTGCCGCGAAGAGACGGCATCCGAAAAACGGAATTAGAACAGATCTTTAACAAGAAAAACAATCAATAAATGTGAGGCATCTAGCTATCAGT